>JBGPHD010000006.1:0-42888 GCA_041484135.1 Gemmatimonadota bacterium | reverse complement strand
CTCGAGGGCCGGTCGGTCACGCTCGAGCCACGCCAGGGCTTTGTGGTCCCGCGCGGCGTCGTTCATCGCACGCGGGCCCCAGTTCGCAGCGTGATCCTCATGGTGGAGAACGCGGGCATTGTGCCCACGGGGAATTGAATGACGGGGCCGGCTAACATG
The DNA here is from genome assembly GCA_041484135.1 of Gemmatimonadota bacterium. Taxonomy (GTDB): domain Bacteria; phylum Gemmatimonadota; class Gemmatimonadetes; order Gemmatimonadales; family JACORV01; genus JACORV01. The sequence continues at coordinate 42,729 of JBGPHD010000006.1, read as the reverse complement.
CGCTTGAAGCTGTCGGTCCGGCTGGCCGCGCTGGCGTGCCACCAGCCCGGACCGTACTGTCATTCCGGGGCCAGCGCGGCCAAGGCGCCGGCCCGCAGCTTAAGCGCGACTCGTTATGCGGCGGCCTCGGGAGCGCCTAATGCGCCAATGTCTGTTCTGTGATCAGAATGCAGCAACGAAGGAGCATATTTGGCCACTTTGGTTGACGCGCAGATTTGACACTCCGCACGGTGTGGCGGTAGACGCCGAACGTAGCGGGGTAGCCCTTCCCGGGTGGCGCCAGCAGCGCCATGAGATCGCTGCTCGATTTGTCTGCGGCAAGTGCAATAATGGCTGGATGAGTAGCCTCGAGGGTCGTGCCAAGCCTACTATCGAGCGTCTATTGGACCAAGACAGCTCCGAGATTGACGCAGCCGCTCAGGCGACGCTGATCACTTGGGCGACGAAGTCCGCAATGGTGTTCGAGGTGCTTCGAGCCAAAGCGCCATACTTCTACGCGCGTGAGGCTTGCGCCGCGCTTCGCGAGACCGGAAGCCCGCCAAACCGTACTGTCGTGTGGCTGGCAAAGTGTGTCGACCTGACGGGCTTGTACGTCAACGCCTCGGATCACGGAGAGAGCTCGGCTCTGGCACTAACCGAGGCGCGGCTCGTCGCCACCACGTTGGCATTTGGTCAGGTAGCGCTCCAAGTGGTCACCCTCAGGTTGCCAAGTCCGCCTCCTCCGGGTGCGCGAATCGACCTCGACGTTCGGCCGGGGCCTTGGGAGGATCTCACATTGCAGCTAGGGCGCCCGGAGTCACCTGTGACGTTTCCCCCGAGAACAGGCCGCGGTAGAATCGGAGGGTCCTAACCGGCCGCGAGGCCACGAGGACCCGATGAAGGCGCAGCGCAAGTACACCGACGAGCAGATCGTGGGCATCCTGCAGGAGCATCAAGGGGGCGTGACGGCGAAAGAGATCATCCGGCGGCACGGGATCGCGCTGGACACGTTTTATCGCTGGAAGCGCAAGTACAGCGGGCTGGGGAAGGTGGAGTTGCAGCGCTTGAAGCTGCTCGAGGACGAGAATCGACGGCTCAAGCGCATGGTGGCGGACCAGGCGCTGAACATCCAGGTGCTCAAAGACGCGCTGGGAAAAGAGTGGTGACGCCCGTGCAGCGGCGCGCGGTCGTCACCGACGCGGGGACGAGCCGCGGGCTGCCGCTGGCGCAGGCGTGTCGCTACTTCGGCGTCCACCGGACGCTGCTGCGCTACGTGCCGTGCCGCGCGCCCCAGGAGACGCTCCGGGCGCGGCTGCGCGAGCTGGCGATCATGAAACCGCGGTGGGGCAGTCCGCGCCTCACGTGGCGGCTGCGCCGCGAGGGCTGGGCGGTCAACCACAAGCGGATCGAGCGGCTGGTCCGGGACGAGCGCTTGCTGGTGGGCCAGCGGCCGCGCCGCAAGCGCGTCGCCCAGGCCCGCGTGCCCGCGCCGGTGCCTCGCCGGCCGGATGAGCGCTGGAGCATGGACTTCCTGCGCGACACGCTGGCCGACGGCCGGCCCTACCGGATCTGGACGCTGGTCGACGACGCCACGCGCGAGGCCCCGCTGGTGCTCGTCGATCGCTCGCTGCCCGCGCGCCGCGTGGTCGAAGCGCTCGAGCTGCTGCTGCTCGTGCGGGGGCGGCCGCAGGCGATCGTCTGCGACAACGGTCCCGAGTTTGTCAGCCTGGCGCTCGATCAGTGGGCCAGCGATCATGGGATCCGGCTCGACTTCATCCGGCCCGGCCGGCCCGTGGAGAACTGCTTCATCGAGAGCTTCAACGGCAAGCTGCGCGACGAGTGCTTGAACACGCATCACTTCGCCACGCTCGCCGAGGCGCAACTGCACATCGAGGCATGGCGGCACGAGTACCACACCGAGCGCCCGCACCGCGGCCTGGGCCAGCGCACCCCGGCCGAGTACGCGGCGCTCTTCACTCCCCAGGAGTCAGGCCGTCGAGAGCCGATCCTCCGATGACGCGCTGGCCTAAATCGGGGGAAACGTCACAATGCACTCCATTCGAGTTCACAACAACGAGGATCACAGCAAGAGACCTGGCACCATGTGGGGCTGGGACGTTGGACGCATCGTCAACGCCTATCATGACCCACTGCTCCAGGCATCCTTCCTGCGCTGCGCTCGGTCAGATGAGTTCAGGTTGTTGGATGTATACAAGACAGACAAGGCTGTTCGGCAGGTGCTGTTCACATCGCCCAACCCCGACCTAACACAGACGGCGCTCCTTGCTGCAGAGCATGCCCTGGCATCCTCAATGGGCAAGTATCAGCAGCCGACTCGCTCCTCGGTTGTCGAAGCAGCTTTGAAGGTCCTCAGGCATTCACCTCCGGACGTGTTCCTCCTGATGAGCTACTTGGTTAGGAACCAACTTGCCGAATAGCGAGGCAATGGACTCCCCGCTTGGAGTCCGAATCCGTCCTCGCACATAGGAAGTTGAGGAGGAGACCACTGTGTGCGCGAGGTGAACAGAGCCCTGCCATGGCAAGCGCAGGCAGGGCTCATGCTCTGCCACGAAACCGCGCGAACCCTACCGCCCAGCCCCGGAGGCAACCAGATCGCGCTTGGCGATTCTGTTGAACAACCCAGCCCAGTGGTTCTTGCTCTTGCCTAGTGCGTTGGGGTTCCGACCGAGCTCGTCGCTCGACTGCTTTGTCGCGCGTAGGAGCTCGACGGCAGAGTCGCGCCAAAGCGCGAGGACATTCTCGAAACCGCCCTTCCAGCAATACACAGTCTTTCCAGAGTCCTCTTGTACCATCCAGCGAAACGCCGCCAAGATTGGGTACAGTGCACCCGTCATGAGGCGGTATTCCACTTGCTCACCCGAAAACGGCATGATGAATGCACCGCGCTTTCTGCTCTCGACGAACGCCAATCTCCCGAATGTGCCGCCCTCGTCGTTCCAGAAACGCCGTGCCTCTGCACTCACGGTGTCATGCAGAAGCAAGATATCTACCACGAGTGGCTTGAGCTTCTGATACTCAGCGGGGGACTGCTCGAACAGCCGTAGGGTATTCGCCTTGCTCGTGTACGCGACAGTGGGATGACGCTCGCTATCATCCCTTGGAAAGAGTGCGATATTGAAGCACGTTAGGACGCTCACCAAGTCGCGGGCATCGAAGTCCTTGTCCTCGTTCTCCATGTAAGCAATCCGTCCCGCCATGGGTCCCTCTTCGAGCACCTCCTTCAGCCAATCGAACTTCCCCTTCAGGTTGTCGAGACTCATCTCCTCAACCTGCACCGATGTGTTCAGGCCGCCGGCCATGTCAGGAATCCAATCGGCCACCGCACGCGTCACTATCTCAAACTTCACGAATTGGTTCTCGGCGAGATCGCCCTCGCGCAAGGCGTCCTGGATGAGCTCGTAAGTGTGGCCGCCGTCCAAGATGCCCTGTCCCTCATCAAAACGTACCTCGTACTTGGTGTCGGACTGCTTCTCCACAGCCGCGGCGACGAGAGTGATGCCCTTGTGTTTGAGATGGAACCGGCCATCTGCCAAGACGAGGCTCCTGCGGATCTCGCGATAGACAGAGCGTCGGATATTGGGAATTCGCGGATTGGGATCCAGCGGCAGACCCTGCGGGACACCGGACACTGGAACATAGAGGAAATGCCGCTCGGTCCCGTGCTCGTCATTGAACACGGGGTCAGGCATGCGACGTGCATACTTAACGGGGAATTCGAACGTACGGGACATGACGTCTCTCCTTGCGCCTCCGGCGCAGGTTACAGGTTGGTTCCGCCGTCGCGCGCCCATCCGGGCACCGACGCGCTCAAGATACGCACCTCAACCGTTGTTACACAAGACTGCCTCCCAACCGGGATGTTGGTGATGGCCTATCTTCTCCCGACCAGAGATGACCGGGCGCCGGGCCCCAGAACTCGGACACGCTCGTGACCACCCCCACAGCCGACGCCCATAGGAGTCACTCGTAGGTGAGCGCGGCCGCCGGTGACGCGCGCGGCCCCGAACGCCAGCTACGCGCTGGCCACCACGGAGACCACCAGCACCAGGCCCAGCCACCACAAGAACTCCGACGCCTCGATTGGGCGCTTGATACCTGCTTGACATACCTTCCCGAACGTACTGGCCTCACGTAACTACGGAGGATCCCATGCGGTATTCCCGCTTCATCGTCCTCGCGCTGGCCGCGATCGTCGCCGGCTGCGCCATGGACAAGAGCCCCGTCCGGCCGCCCATCACGTCGAGCGGCACCTCGCGCGTCCTCCTCACCGACGACCCGTTCCCCTATGACCGGGTCGCGCGGGTGGACCTCTACATCGTCAGCGTCTCGGCGTCGCTCACGACCGACACCGCCGCCGGCGCCGGCGGCTTCGTCACGCTGGCCACGCCGAACCGCCGCATCGACGTGCTCGCGCTCCAGGGCGGCGCGACCGACGAGCTGGGGCGGGTGACCTTGCCCGCCGGCGCGATCACCGCCGTGCGCATGGTGATCGACACCGACTCCTCCAGCATAACGCTCAAGGACGGGCGCGTCCTGACGAGCACCTCGACGCCGGGCATCGCGTGGCAGTCGAGCGCCGGGCGGCCGGTGCTGAACGCGCTGGTGCAGGAGCAGATCGCGGTGCCCGACACCGGCGCCGTGATCGCCATCGCCTACGATGTCGGGGAGGCGTTCATCCCGCCGCAGGTGATCGACCCCCTGAGCACCGACAGCGGGTTCATCTTCTCGCCGGTCCTGCGCGCGGCCGACGGCCGCCGCACCGGCGCCATCACCGGCACCGTGAAGGCGGGCCTGGCATCGGGGCCGGCGGTCGAGGATGCCTCGCTGCAGCTCTACGTCGGCTTCCCCGGGACGCCCGAGAACACCTGGCCGCGGCTCGCGACGGCGCGGAGCGACGCGAACGGCGCGTTCCACTTCGCCTATGTGACCAGGAGCGCGTGGTGGGCGGGGACGGCTTGGGTCGGCGCGACGTACATCGTCACCGTGGACCCGCCCGCCGGTGCCGGCCTGGCGAGGACGACGATCCTCAACGTTGCCGTGAACGCCGGGCAGGAGACCGCGATCGGGACGGTGGTTCTGCCCTAGTCCTCCGCCAGCACGATGATGCGGTCCCACTCCGCGAAGGTGACCGGCGCCGACTTGTCCGGGTTCACCACCACGCCCCAGGCCGCGGCCGCGTCGCCGGCACGCGACTGGATCCGGTAGCCTAACGCCACCTCGCCCTTCCGCCGTGCCGCGTCCACCACCGTGTAGAAGTTCACCGGCGCGCCCGTCGCCACGTAGTTCGACGCCAGCTTGAGATAGACCTCCGACCCCTCCGGGTCGAACAGGTCGCCGAAGACCGCGTTCAGCGCCTTGTTCTCCGAGATCTGCGCCAGCATCAGGCTCACCAGCTTGTCGCTCACGATGAAGTCGTCGGCCTTGGTCACCTCGGCCAGGGTCCGGTTCCGCACGTCCAGCATCTCGCTCACGATCGAGAACGGATGGCCGTGCGCGTCGGCGATGTCGCGCAGGTGGAGCAACGTGACCAAGGTGTGCGCGTCGGCCTGCTGCGCCGCCAGGTGGTCGTAGGCGAGCACGATCACATGCTTGAAGGTCTCGATCGCGAGGCCGTCGAGCGTGCGACGGTCGGTGGTGTCCCCGGCCCTCAGGGTCACCGCCTGGTTCTTGATGTCGGCGCGCCACGGGGCCTCGCCGACCTCGAGGTCCGGCACGTCCGCCACGACGGTGACGGCCGAGCCGGCGGCGACGTAGTGGTCCAGCTCGCCGATGATAGCGGGCGCGAGGCGGTTCCATCCCAGCACCAGGGTGCGCTCCGGCGTGGCGCGCGTCGCCTCACGGAGCTGGATGGCGCCCGCGCTCACCGCCGCCTCGCCAGGACCGCCTAACCGGATCGTGTCGTCGTCCTCCGACACGGCGATCAGCCGGTCCCCCGGCGCGATGCGCGTATCCATGGGCGGGTTGAGGCGCGGCCCCTTGGCCGTGGCGAGGCCGATCACCGTCGAGTCCTCGTAGCAGAGCAGCGATTCGCCGAAGGTCCGGCCCACGAGCGCCGGCTCCTCCTTGAAGTAGATCTCGTCCCCGCCGAAGTCGAGCAGCTCCGTGTACACCACCGAGAGGCCGCTCTGCCGGCACGTCTGCGCGATCACCCGCGCGATCAGGCTCCCCGTGAGCACCAGCTCCACCTCGCCCTTCCCCACCATCCGCGCCGCCTCGATGTTCCGGGGGTCCGTGATCTCGGCCACGATGTGGTACGGCTCCTCCTTGCGGCCCGGGTTGTTCGTGATCGCCAGGATGGTCTTGATCGCCCCGGTGTCGGGCTCGTCGCCCTCCGGGGAGAGGACGATGATCGAGCGCGCCGTGTGCGGGCTCACGATGTCGAGGTCGCCGAGGCTGATCGGGGAGCCGGTCCGGCAGACGATCCGGGTGCGGCCCGTCGTCCCGACGTTGCTCTTGATCTCGGCCTCCATCTCGGTCCGGTCCTTCTCACCGAGGATGACGATGCAGGGGCGGCGCTGGTTGGCGTTGGCCTGTACCAGCTCGCCGATGATGGAGAAGACCTGCTGCGACCAGCCGAGGATGACGGTGTGCCCCTCCTCGATCACGCGCGAGCGGCCCTTCCGCAGCTCGTTCATCCGGTCTTCCAGGCCGTTGTTCAGCACGCCGATCAGCGCGCTGATGACGAAGATGCCGCCCACCGTCACGAACAGGCTGACGAGCCGGAACCCCCAGCCGGTGTCGCCGCCCATCGTGCCGGCGTCGAGGGTGCGCATGAGGCTCTCCCACCCCGCCTCCACGAACCCGATGCGGGCCCCCTCCTCCTGGCTGACGCCGCTCACCGTGATCACCGCCGCCGCCACGGTGATGATGCCCACGGAGACCACGCCCAGCCCCGCGATCAGGGCGACGGTGCCGCGGGACATGAAGTTGTCGAACCGGTAGCGCAGGCGGTCGGCGAGCGAAGGGGTGTCCATCGCGGGCTCCTTGCGATCAACTGGTGATGGGAGGGCTCCAACTTGCGCCCTCGGCGGCCCGGTCGCCAGGGAGCGCGGCCTGAGGTGGCGGTCCCGCGCCGTCGCGGGATAGATTGGGCTCGCCCGCCCGCAGCTCGACGGGCCCCCAAATGCCACCCAGGGAGTGACCCGTGACCGGCCAGCGCTATCGTCTCGTCACCCGCAGCGACTTCGACGGCGTCGCCTCCGCCGTCCTGCTCCGGAGCCGCGACCTCATCGACGACATCCTGTTCGTGCATCCCAAGGACGTGCAGGACGGGAAGGTCGCCATCACCGAGCGCGATATCACGACCAACCTGCCCTACACGCCCAAGGCCCACCTCGTCTTCGACCACCACGCCAGCGAGACGGCGCGGATGGGCGGGAAGGCGGCCAACCTCGTCCTCGACCCCGAGGCGCCCTCGGCCACGCGGGTCGTCTACAAGCACTTCGGCGGCAAGGACGGGTTCCCGGGTGTGTCGCCGACGCTCATCGACGCGGTGGACAAGGTGGACTCGGCGCAGTTCAGCAAGGAGGAGGTGCTCGATCCCCAGGGCTGGGTGCTCCTCGGCTTCCTGATGGATTCGCGCACCGGGCTGGGGCGGTTCCGGGACTTCGGCGTGTCGAACTACCAGCTGATGATGGCGCTGGTGGATTACTGCGCGAAGCACTCCGTGGACGAGATCCTCGGCCTGCCCCACGTGGCGGAGCGCGTCGCGCTCTATCGCGAGCACCAGAAGCCGTTCGAGGAACAGCTCACGCGCTGCGGGAAGGTGCACAAGAACCTGGTGGAGGTGGACCTCCGGAACGAGCTGACCATCTACGCCGGCAACCGGTTCGTGATCTACGCGCTCAATCCCGGGTGCAACATCTCGATGCACGTGATCTGGGGCCGCGGCAAGCAGAACGTCGTCATCGCGATCGGGAAGTCCATCTTCAACCGGACGTCGAAGACGGCGATCGGGGACCTGTGCCTCAAGTACGGGGGCGGCGGGCACGACGCGGCGGGGACGTGCCAGGTGGACGTGGACAAGGCGGAGAAGGTGCAGGGCGAGCTGATCAAGAAGATCAACAAGGACGGCTGACGGTGAGGGCGCTGGGCCGGGCGCTCGTGACGATGGGGCTGGGAGCCGCGTTGGCTGGGCCGGCGCGCGCGCAGGTGCGGCCGCCGGCCGCGGCCCAGAGCGAGCTTCGCGACACCGTTGAGCTCTTCTCCGCCGACCGCGCCGCCCTGCTCCGCCGCTACGCGGTGGACTACTCCCCCGCCCGAAGAGAGCGGATGCGCCGCTTCTACGGCGAGTGGCGGGACCGGCTCGCGCGCGTGGACTTCAGCGCGCTCTCCCCCGAAGGCCGGGTGGACGACATCCTCCTCGACAACCGGCTCCGCTACGAGCTGTCGCTGCTCGACCGGGAGGATCGCCAGTTCACCGAGATGGCGCCGTGGGTCCCGTTCGCCCGGACCCTCATCGACCTGGAGGAGGCGCGACGCCGCCTCGAGACGGTGGATGGCGCGGCCGCCGCACGCGCGCTCTCGGCCGTGGCCGCGCAGGCGGACAGCGTGCGGCAGCGCATGGCGGCCCCGGGCGCGGCGGGACGAGGCGCCGCGGCGGCGGGAGGCGCGGCGGCCCAGGGTGGCGCGGCCGCCGCCGCAGCGTCGCGGGCCGTGAAGATCGTGGCGCTGCGCAGCGCCCAGCTCGTGGACAATCTCCGCCGCACCCTCACCGCGTGGCAACGGTACTACGCCGGCTACGATCCCACGACCACCTGGTGGACCGCCGACCCGGCGCGCCGCGCGGGTGCGGCGCTGGAACGTTATGCGCGCGCGCTGCGGGAGAACGTGGTCGGGTTCCGCGAAGGCGAGGAGGAGCCCGTGGTGGGGGACCCCATCGGCGCCGAGGCGCTCCGCGCCGAATTGGCGCACGAGATGATCCCCTACACGCCCGAGGAGCTGATCGCCATCGCCGAGCGCGAGTTCGCCTGGTGCGAAGCCGAGTACCGGCGCGCCGCCCGCGACTTGGGTCTCGGCGACGACTGGCGTGCCGCGCTGGAGCGCGTGAAGAACGCGTACGTGGCGCCGGGACGCCAGACCGACCTGGTCCGCGACCTGGCGCGCGAGGCGGTGGCCTTCGTCACCTCGCACGACCTCGTCACGGTCCCGCCGCTCGCCGACGAGATCTGGCGCATGGAGATGATGACGCCGGAGCAGCAGCGCGTGAGCCCGTTCTTCCTGGGCGGCGAGGTCATCCGGGTCTCCTATCCCACCGACTCGATGACCAACGACGACAAGCTGATGACGATGCGCGGCAACAACCCGTACTTCTCGCGCGCCACCGTCTTCCACGAGCTGATCCCCGGACACCATCTCCAGGGCTACATGACCGACCGGTATTACCCGTACCGCGACGCGTTCGGCACGCCCTTCTGGACCGAGGGGTGGTCGCTCTACTGGGAGATGCTGATGTGGGACCTGGGCTTCGCGCGGACACCCGAGGAGCGGATCGGCATGCTCTTCTGGCGCTCGCACCGGGCCGCGCGGATCATCTTCTCCCTCCGCGTCCAGCTGGGCACCATGACCCCCGACGAGGCGATCGACTTCCTCGTGACGCGCGTCGGACACGAGAGGGCCAACGCCACCGCCGAGGTGCGGCGCTCGTTCAACGGCAGCTACTCCCCGCTCTACCAGGCCGCGTATTTGTTAGGCGGTCTCCAGTTCCGGTCGCTGCACGCCGAGCTGGTGGGATCGGGGCGGATGACCGACCGGCAGTTCCATGACGCGGTGCTTCAGGGGGGCCGCATGCCGGTGGCAATGGTGCGGGCGCGCCTCGCCGGCGCGACCCTCACCCGCGAGGGGCCCCGCTGGCGCTTCGCGGACCAGCCGGGCGGGCAGTAGGCGCACCGCGGCTGCGGCCCCCGCCTAGGTCCGCAGCCGGAACCCGGCGTTGATGACACGCCCCTCGAGCGGCGCCCAGACATCCGTCGTCCACCGGCCGCCCGCGCCGGGCGAGGGGCGCACGATCGGATCGTAGGTCGTCTGCCGCACGTTGTTCAGGTCCTCGCCGTGCAGGAAGACGATGAAGCGCCCCAGCCGGTGCTGGATGAGCGCGTCGATCGTGGTGTACGGCGCGCTCACCGCGCGGTACGGGTCGCCGGCGAGGGACTGCCGCCCGTTGTAGTAGAACTCCAGCCCCACCTGCGTGTCGTCCTCTTCCTCGTAGACCACCGAGAGTCCGCCCGCGTGCCGGGGGTTGAGCGGCACCTCCCGCCGCGTGCCGGTCCCCGCGTCCAACTCCGTCGCGCGGAGATACGTGTACGACGCCGTCACGTGGAACGGCTCGAAGCGCCACCGCGCGTACACCTCGAGGCCGGAGGTCCGGGTCGGCCCGCCGGCGTTGACCAGCTCGACGTCGGTCGGCGAGCCGGCGACAGGACGGAACGCGACCGGGCGCCTGACGATCGAGTGGTGGGCCGACGCGTTGAGCTCCACCGGGCCCAGCACCCCGCCCACGTCCAGCGACGCGCCCGTGGCGCGCTCCACGCGCAGTCCGTTGATGGCGCGGAGGTTCGACAGGCCGATGGCCTCCGTCTCCTCCGTGAAGGGCGTGGGCGCGAAGACCGCGCCGCCGGCTGACAGCCGCGCGCTCCAGTCCCGGCCCGCTCGGACGAGCGCCGAAACGCGCGGGGAGAAGAGCCGGCCATACCGGCTGTGGAAGTCCAGCCGCGCGCTCGAGCTCAGGCCGAACCACGGGACGGGCGACCAGGTGTGCTCGGCGAAGAGCGCGGGCGCGGTGTAGGTGTAGTCGTGAAGGGGGACGTCGAGCGCGGTGTAGGCGTCGCGCTCCACGGCGGCGCCGGCCACCAGCACTTGCGACCCCCTGGTCACCGTCAGCGCCGCCTCGCTGAAGAGCGCGCTGCGCCGGTCGCGCTCGCGGACCGCGCCGAACCACTGGGTCCGCCATTCCTCGGTGACCGAGCCGCGCAGGGAGAGGAGCGCGCCGGAGCTGAGGATCAGCCGCGCGACGCTGCCCGCGTCCGCGCGCCAGGTGTCGGCGTCCTCCCGGTGCGTCAGGCCGTCAGGCAGCGTGTCGCCGTTCACCGTGCCGCCGGTGCGGCTCTCCGCCGTAAGGCCGCCGGTGAGGAACCAGGAGTTGCCGCCCGATCCGGTCCAGAACAGGCGCGGCCGGACCACGGCGCGCTGGAAGCCGGTGAGGTCGGCCCAGCCGTCGGCGTCGTTGTCCTCCTTGCTCTGCCGATGCGCCCCCGCCACCAGCGTGTAGCCCCACCGCGGGCTGAGGGGGTGGGCCTGCCACAGCACGGCGTCGCTGCCGCCGCGCGAGGTCTGGTTCAGCACCACCTCGGACCGGGCGTCGGGGCGCTCGGACACCAGGTTCACCACGCCGCCCAGGGCGGAGGGGCCGTAGAGCGCCGAGGCCACGCCCTTGATCACCTCCACCCGATGGAGGTCGATCGGCGGGATCTGCAACGGGCCCAGGCCCTCCGTGGAGACACCGAACAGGGGCAGGCCGTCCGAGAGGATCTTGGTGTAGCGCCCTCGCATCCCGCGGATGCGGACGCTGGCGCCGCCCGTTCCGGCCGAGGTGCGTTGCACCCGCACGCCGCCGGATTCCGTCAGCAGCTCCGCGATGACGCCGGGCGAGCCGCCGATCTGCTCCTCGACGTCCTCGCGGTCGGTGACCTCGACGCGGGTCGGCTCGTCGGTGACGCGGCGCTCGTTGCGGGTGGTCGCGACCACGATCTCCGGGAGCTCGACGGCGGCCGCGTGGAGCGTCACGGTGACCGCGATCGGCTCTTCCCGGACCGTGACCGCGAGGCTCTCCGGGGCGAACCCGATGCGCGTGACCATGACCATGCGCGGACCGAGCGGCAACGTCAGGGCCGCTTCGCCGGAGGGGTCGGTGAGGGCGCGCGTGGACCTGCTCGCCACCGTCGCGCCGGCGACGGGCCGGCCCTCGCTGACCACGCGCACGACGACGATGCCGGTGCCGGTGCCCTGGGCAATGGCGTCGCGGGGGAGGAAGGCGAGGACGGCGATCGCGGCGGCGCCGAGGAGGCGGTGGAAGGGGGCGACCATGCTGATAAGCTCGACCCGGGGAGAGGGGGATGGCAAGCACCGCGCCCGAGGCATAGCTTGGGCGCCGATGCCTTTCACTCCCGCCACCCTGCGCTATCTCTCCGGGCTCGCCCGGAACAACCGGAAGCCCTGGTTCGAGGCCCATCGCGCCGAGTTCGAGGCGGTGGTCAAGGACCCGCTGCGCGCGCTGATCGAGGAGATGGACGTCCGCCTCGCGCGCATCGCGCCCGAGATCACGGGCGACCCCAAGCGTTCCATGTTCCGCATCTACCGTGATGTCCGCTTCTCGGCCGACAAGTCGCCGTACAAGACCCACGCGTCATGCTGGTTCTATCACCGGGACGGCACCCGCGGGGTGGGACGCGAGGCGTCAGGCGGCGGCGCCGGCTTCTACTTCCAGATCGGGCCGAAGAACTCCTTCCTCGGCGGCGGGATGTGGATGCCCCCGCGGGAGGCGTTAGGCCGGCTCCGCGACGCCATCGCCGAGGACCCGCGGCCGTTCGAGAAGGCCGTGGAGGACCCGCGGGTGCGGCGCCGGTTCGGCGCGCTCTCGGATGAGGCGATGCTGAAGCGGGTGCCGCGCGGCTACCCGCCGGACCATCGCGCGGCGCGCTGGCTCAAGTTCCAGTCGTTCGTGATGGGACGCGAGCTGACCGACGCGCAGGCGGTGAACGCGCGGCTCCCCGCGCTCCTCGAGGCGGACTTCGCGCTGATGGTGCCGCTGGTGCGGTGGATCAACGGAGTGCTGGGGCTGAAGCCGGCCAGGGCACGTTAGGTCCGCGGCGCCGGGAGAGCACGCCATGCCGGAGCGGGTGAAACAGGCGGGGGCCATCGTGGCGCGGCCCGGGCCGCACGGCCCCGAGGTGCTGCTCGTCTCGTCCCGGAAGATCAAGGGGGCCGTGGTGTTCCCCAAGGGACACATCGAGCCCGGCGAGACGGCGGAGGCCGCGGCGCTGCGTGAGGCGCGCGAGGAAGCCGGCGTGCGCGGCCGCGTGGAGGGGCCGGCGGGGACCCTCACGTTCCAGTCGGGGGATGAGGCGGTGGAGGTCGCGTACTACGTCGTCAGGCACGAGGAGGACGTCGCGGCGGACCAGGCGCGGACGGTGCGCTGGCTCCCCCTCGACGCGGCGGTGGAAGCGCTCACCCATGCCGACGCGCGGCGCCTGCTCCTCGCCAACGCCGGCGAGATCGTGCGCATCGCGGGAGGAAGGCCGAAGACATGAAGACCACGGATCTCTTCGTCGAGCAGGTCATCGCGGGCCTGCTGGTGATGCTCGCGTTCGCGCTGCTCATCGCGCCGGAACCCGAGGTCCTCCTCCAGGGCATCGGCGTCGTCGAGGGGGCGCTGCTCTTCGGCGGCGCGTACCTGATCGGCATCGTGGCCGACCGGTGCGCCGACACGCTGGTCGAGGACCTCGAGCAGCATCACCGGATCCGCTTCGGGCTCAAGCGCTGGCGCCGGCTCAAGGAGAAGACCGACAAGGATGTGGCGCCCAGTGAGGACCCGCACCCCGAGGACGACCAGCGCGCGGCGCTCCTGCTCCGGGACACCTCGATGGAGTACGCGGGATACATCCGGACCCGCATGCGGCTCGCCCGCGTGCTGACCATACTGCTGCCGGCGCTCACCGCCGGCTTCCTGGCCTGGACCCTCCGGCTCGCGCCGCTCACCATTGCGCGGCTCGGCCTCGTCGCCGCGACGCTGCTCGCGTACGCTGCGGCATTCCTGGTGGGCTTCCTGCCGGGCCGGCGGAAGGCGAAGCCGCCCAAGACGTACGACCTCAAGGACGCCGGGGTCTACGCCGCCTGGGCGAAGGGCGTGACGCACTGGCATGCGAAGGGCTGGCCGGAGGGCGGCGAATGGAGGCTGCTCTTCGCCAATCGCGGGCTCGGCTGGTTCGCGTTGCTGCTGGCGCTGGCCGGCGCCGTGGTGGCCGTCAGGCGCGAGCAGCCGCTGCTGATCCTGGTGCCGCTCGTGGGCCTCGTGGCGACGCTGCTGGTGGGATGGACCTGGTGGCGGGTGCTCGAGACGTTCTACTCGTTCCTCGTGGAGCAGCCTCCGGCGCCGAAGCCCTGAGGCCCGCGGCGCCGCGCCGCGCGCCCGTCAGGCGTGCGCGCCGTCCCTACGCCAGACCGAGCTTCTGGGCGAGGCCGATCCGCTGCAGCTTGCCCGTCGCCCCCACCGGGATCTCCTTGAGCAACAGGATGCGGCGCGGCACCTTGAAGTCGGCCAGCCGCTTGGCGGCGAACTTGCGCAGCTCCGGCTCGTCGGCCTCGGCGCCCTCGCGCAGCACCACCGCGGCCGCGACATCCTCCCCCAGCATCGGGTGCGGCACGGCGAAGGTCACGCACTGGTGCACCGCTGGGTGCTCCATGATGATTTCATCCACCTCCCGCGGTGAGATCTTCTCCCCGCCGCGGTTGATGATCTCCTTGAGGCGGCCGGTGATGGAGAGGTAGCCGTCGGCCGACATCTCGCCCTGGTCGCCGGTCCGGAACCACTCCCCGATGAACGCGGACGCGTTCGCCTCGGCGTTGGCCTCATAGGCCGCCATCACGTTAGGGCCGCGGATCACGATCTCGCCGCGCACGCCCGGCGGAGCCGTCTCCCCACGCTCGTCCACCACCCGGACCTCGGGCCCCGCCGCGAGTCCCACCGTGCCGGGCCGGCGCGCGCCCGGCGGCAACGGATTGCTCGCCATCTGGTGCGCCGCCTCCGTCATCCCGTACGCCTCGACCAGCGGCGCCCCGAACACCTGCTCCAGCTCGGCGAGCACCGTGGGCGGCATCGCGGACGACGACGACCGAATGAAGCGCAGCCGGTTGGCCGCGACCACGTCCGGGTTCTTCCCTGCGCGCGCCAGGATCGTCTGGTGCATCGTGGGCACCGCCGTGTACCACGTGGGCCGCACCTCGGCCAGCCACGAGAAGAACTTCAAGGCGTTGAACCCCGGCGAGCAGCAGACCTCGCCGCCGGCCGAGAGGGGTGCGAGGAGTGCCGCGATGAGTCCGTGGATGTGGAAGAGCGGCATGATACACAACCCACGATCGGCGGGCGTTAGGCCGAGCGAGTGGCTGACGTTGGTGGCGGAGGCGCAGACGTTGAGATGGGTGAGCGGGACCATCTTGGGCCGCGACGTCGTGCCCGACGTGTGCAGCACCAGGGCGACATCGCCCGGCTCAGCGGCGCCTGACGGAGCGACGCCAGCCAGCGGGGCGGCGGGAGCGGCGCCGGAGAACTCCAGCGTGAAGCTCCCCGCCCCGCGCTCGGGACGGGGGACGAGCCGGGCCACGGGGACCCCCAGGCGGCCCGCCACCTCGATGGCCGGGGACGTGCTCTCCCGCGCTACGATGAGGAGCCGCGCCTTGAGGTCCGTGAGGTAGAACTCGTACTCCTCGGCGCGGTACGACGGGTTGAGCGGGGCGGCGGCGGCGCCGGAGGCGACGCTGAGGAAGAGCGCCGCCATCTCGGGGCCGTTGTCGAGCACGATCGCCACCTTGGCGCCGGGACCGATGCCTCGCGAGCGCAGCGCGGCCCGCGTCTCGCTCACCAGGGACCGCAAGGCGCCGTACGAAAGCGGGGCGCCGCCCGGAGCGCTCAGGGCCGTCGCGTCACTCGCGCCCGCCTCGATGAGCGCACCAACGGTCTCGCCCGGCCGCGTCATCGCCCCCGCTCGATGGCCAGGCGGCCGCGCGCGCCGCCCGCTCCCTCCAGGGTCCGCGCCAGCAGGCTCGCGCAGGCGTACACCGCGTCCACATGCGGCGACGGCGTGTTCGTCAGGCGGCCCAATTCGACCACGGCCCCCACCAGCGCTTCCAGCTCGAGCGCCTTCCCCACCTCGAGGTCCTGGAGCATCGACGTCTTGTGCGCGCCGACCTTCTCCGCGCCGGCGATCCGTTTCTCGATGCTCACCCGGAACTGGACGCCCAGTTTGCCGGCGATGGCCTCGGTCTCCCGCATCATCGCGGCGGCGAGGTCGCGCGTGAGCGGGTACCGGCACATGTCCTCGAGCGTGGCGTGGGTGAGGGCACTGACGGGATTGAAGGCCGCGTTGCCCCAGAGCTTGAGCCAGATCTCGCCCCGGATGTCGTTCGTGACCGGCGCCTTGAATCCCGCGCGCGCGAAGCTCGCCGCGATGGCCTCGAGGCGCGGCGTCGTGGTGCCGTCGAGCTCACCTAACGTGAATCGCCGCCCCTCGACCACGCGCACCACGCCGGGCTCGATCAGCGTCGCGCCCGGATAGACCACCGCGCCGATGAGGCGGGCCGGGTCCACCGCGCGCCCGATCGTGCTGTCCGGATCCACCGCGTGGAGCGACCGGCCCTCGAACTCCCCGCCGTGGCGGTGGAAGTACCACCACGGGATGCCGTTCTGCATGGTGACGATGCTGGTCGTGTCGTGGCAGAGGTGGTGGAGGTCCGCGGCGATCGCGGCGACCTGGTGCGCCTTGACGGTGAGGAGAACGACGTCGTGGGGTCCCGCTTCTTCGCAGCGGGCGGACGCCGCCGCGCGCGCGGTCACCTCGCGGCCGTCCTCGAGCGTGACCCGCATCCCGCGGGCGCGGATGGCTTCGAGGTTCGCGCCGCGGGCGATGAAGGTGACGCGCTCGCCGGACGCGGCGAGCAGAGCGCCGAGGTATCCGCCGATGGACCCGGCCCCGACGACGGCGAACGTCACCGGCCGGGCCCGGTACTGTCGCTCATTCGGTCACGCGGAAGGGTTCCGCCGCCGGCGCCGGCATCGACCGCAGCCCCATCTTCGTGCGCATTGGCTTCAGGACCACCAACGCCATCGCCGCGGCCACCACGTTCATGACGCTCGACGCCATGAACACGGTGCGCCACCCGCCGCTCGCCGCCATCAGGCTGGTGAGCGGCACCAGCAGCGCGGCCGTGCCCTTGGCCGTGTAGAGGAGGCCGCTGTTCGCGGCGGCGTACCGGATCCCGTACGTGTCGGCGCAGGTGGCCGGGAAGAGGCTGTAGATCTCACCCCAGGCAAAGAACACCAGCCCGGAGAGGAGCACGAACGCCACGGGGTTCCCGCCGAAGTGGCTGAGCGCGAGGATGCCCACGGCCTCCAGCCCGAAGGCGAGGAACATGGTGTTCTCCCGGCCGAGCCGGTCGGAGAGCCACCCGAAGAAGGGCCGGGTCGCGCCGTTCAGCACTCGATCGAAGGACAAGGCGAACGTCAAGGCGGGAAGCGTTAGGCCGAGTATGCTCACCGGCACGTCGGCGACCTGGAGGTCGTGGGCGATCGGCGCGAGTTGCGCGGTGGCCATCAGGCCGCCCGCGGCCATCAGGATGAACATCACGTACAGCACCCAGAAGACCGGCGTCCGGATCATCTGCATCGGCGCGACGTCGGGTCCGCGGTGCGCGACGGGGCCGCGCGCGGGCGTCGGGTGGTGATGGCCGTGCGCCGGCTGCCGGAGGAACCAGCCCAGCGTGAACACCACGAGGCCCTGCGCCAGTCCGAACCAGAGGAAGGTGACCTGGTAGCCGCGGGAGTGGATCGCGGCGGCGATCGGGATCACCGTGAGGGCGGACCCCGCGCCGAATCCCATGCTGGTGAGACCTGCGGCCAGGCCTCGGCGATCGGGGAACCAGCGGAGGGCGTTGCCGATGCAGGTGCCGTAGACCGCGCCCGCGCCGATGCCGCCCACCGCGGCGGCGAGGTAGAGCAGCGGCAGCGAGTCGGCCACGGCGTTCAGCACCCACGCGGCGCCGACCAGCACACCGGCGACGACGACGACGACCCGCGGGCCGTACCGGTCCACGAGGTAGCCCTCGATCGGCACGAGCCACGTCTCGGTGAGGATGAAGACGGTGAACGCGACCTGGATCGCGGCCCGGCTCCACTGGTACTGGTCGTGGATCGGATTGACGAAGAGCGTCCAGCCGTACTGGAGGTTCGCGATCGTCGCCATGCAGGCGATCCCGATGGCGAGCTGTCCCCAGCGACCGCGGAGAGCCGAGCGCACGTCGTCCCCAGCGGGGGGCACAGCCGTGTGTCCAGTCATGCAGGGTGGTCGTCCTCGTTGAGGCGGGTAGGCGCTCTCACCCCAATATGGTGCCGCGCCTGGGGATCGGGCCAGTCTTGCAGCATCCGCCGGTTCGCGGCAGCTTGGCCGGATGAACAAGCGCGACTTCGTTCGTGCCGTCGGCGGCGCCCCGCTGGCCCTGCTGGCGCTCGGCGTGTTCGCTTGCGAGCGGAAGGCCGACACGAGTGTCTTCGACCTCGCCGGCCTCGACGAGACGAGTGTCGAAGGGGTGGCGGTGCGCGAGCTGGACCATCTGGCGCAGCGGGGCCTGACCGTCGCCGAGTGGCGGTCCCGGTTCCCGGGGGACTCGGTCCGCGTGAACACCTATCTCCCACGGCTCACCACGCACGACATGGGCGAGCGCTGCGGCTACGCCACGCGGACCACCACGACGGCGGGTCTCGTGATGATCCGTGATGCGGTGTTCTCGTTCCGTGACGTCCCGGTGCCCGTGCCCCTGCCCGACTCGCGTGAGGCCGCCGACCGCCTCACCGTCGATGCGTGCGTCCTCTCCGCGGTCGCGCTCACCGTGACGCCGGCCGATTCGAGCGGTGGCGCGGCGCTGGCCACGCGGCTCGGCGAGGCCATCGGGCGGAGGCTGAAGGGCGCGACGCCGGCGGCGCCCGTGGACTGGCTCCACCGCAAGGCGAACAATGTCACGTTCAGAGCGGGCGACATCGAGGTCACGTCGTACTACCACTGGGGGCTGCACCTGGTGCTGGCCCGGGCGGAGGTCGTGCGCGCCGCCGAGCCGAAGTCCGAGGAGGCGCTGTCGGCGGAGGACCGGCGGATCCTCGCGCGGGCCGTCACGCTGAGCGGATTGGACAGCGGGGTCGCCGCGCCGCTCCTGGCGGCCGACCGGCGCATCGCCGCCGGCCCGTCGGTCGGGCCTCGCCCATCCGACACCGCGCTGGTCGCGGCGCTGGAGGGGTGGATCGCGGCCGCGCGACCGCTGCCGCCCGAACGCCGCGCCGCCGCGCTCCTGGCAGCCGACCGGCTGCTGACCCTGGCGGGAGCGCAGGCCGACACCGGCCTCGCCAGGCGCCTGCGGGCCCTCGGTGCAAGGGTGGCCGTGCACCAGGTCGAGGAGGACTTCGACGAGGCGGTAGGCGGATGGTACGTCGGCTATGCGGGCAACTGGATCAAGGAGGCGCTGGGGCTCGTGGACAGCGGCGAGGTCGTGGATCTCACCCTGGCGCCGGCGCTGTTAGGCAGCGTCCAGGACCGGTGCGCCATCTACGCCGACTCGGCCGCGCGGGCGGGCGAGGGGTTGCTCATCCGCGCCGGCACGCCGGCCACGCGGTTCACCCTCCACCAGCTCACCGCCCAGGCGTACGCGATGATCCAGGAGCACCCCGAGGCCAGGCGCCGCGCGCTCGATCATTACCGTGCGGCACTGGCGATCGACAGCACGTCGGCGCGCGCGGGCGCCTTGTGGCGGGAGGCCTGGGACTTCGCGGCGCTCGAGATGCAGCCACACGGCTGGATGGTCACGGAGATGTGCTGAGGCCCAATGAACAAGCGTGACTTCGTGGGGACTCTCGGCGGCGTATCGATGAGCCTGCTGTTCGGCGACGCGCTGTGGGCGCGCTATGCCGCGATGCCGCCCCGCCAGCTCGCGCAGGACGAGCGCTTCTGGGCAACCCTCCGCCGGCAGTACCGCCTCACCAGCGACTACATCAATCTCGAGAGCGGCTACTACACGATGCAGGCCGAGCCCGTGCTGAACGCCTTCATCGGCAGGGTGCGGGAGGTCAACCTGCAGGCCTCGCACTACATGCGCACCCGCCAGTTCGACGACAAGCTCGCGGTCCGCCGCCGGCTGGCGGCGATGGCGGGGTGCGCGCCGGAGGAGCTGATCATCACGCGCAACACCACCGAGTCGCTCGACACGGTGATCGCCGGGTTCGACTGGCACGCGGGCGACGAAGCGGTGATGGCGGCGCAGGACTACGGTGCGATGCTCGACATGTTCCGACTGCAGGCGCGGCGCTACGGCATCGTGCCGCGGGTGGTGTCCCTGCCGATGGACCCCCGCACCGACGAGGAGATCGTCGACTTGTACGAAAGCGCCATCACGCCGCGGACGCGGCTCCTGATGGTGTGCCACATGGTCAACATCACCGGGCAGATCCTGCCGGTGACGAAGATCGCGGACATGGCGCACGGCCACGGCGTCCAGGTGATGGTGGACGGCGCGCACGCGTTCGCCCAGCTGGCCTTCGCCATCCCCGACCTCCACGCCGACTACTACGGCTCCTCGCTCCACAAGTGGCTCGGTACGCCGTTAGGCGCCGGGCTCCTCTACGTCAAGCGGGAGCGCATCGCGGGCCTGTGGCCGGTCTTCGCCGACCTCGGCGTCGCCGACGACGACATCCGGAAGTTGAACCACACCGGCACGCATCCGGTGCACACCGACCTCGCCATCAACGACGCCATCGACTTCCACGAGCGCATCGGCATCGCGCGGAAGGAAGCGCGCCTGCGCTATCTGCAGCGGTACTGGACCGACCAGGTCCGCGGGCGGCCGGGCATCACGCTGAACACGCCGAGCGATCCGACGCGCTCCTGCGCCATCGCCAACGTGGGCGTCGCGGGCGTCGAGCCGGCGGCGCTGGCGCGGACGCTGCTGGACCGCTTCCGCATCTGGACCGTGGCGATCGACTCGGCCGGGGTGCGCGGGGTGCGGATCACGCCGAACCTGTTCACCACCACCGCCGAGCTGGACGCGCTGGTGCGGGCGCTCCGGGCGCTCGCCGCCGCCTGACCACATCGCGGGGCGGTAGCCGCGCCTACGGCGCCTCGCCGCGGGCGGCGCGGAGGCGTTTGATGGCTTCGAGCGTCTCGATGTCGGCGGCATCCTGGAGCCGATCGGTCCGCTTCGAGGCGATCAGGTGGTCGATGGAGGCTGCCGGGATGGCGACTCCTTCCACGGTGAAGATCCGCGCGTCCCTGATCGCCTCCGGATACCGCAGCGACCAGGCGAGCGTGAAGACGTCCACGCGCGGCATATCGCCGATGATCGTCACGTGCCTCGCGACGATCTCGTCCGGGTTGAGCTCCTTCGCAATTCCGAATCCGATCTCCGAGAGCGCATCGATCACGCGTGCCGCGTTCTCCCGCGTGGCCTCGATGAGGATGTCCACGTCGCGCGTGGCGCGGGTCGTCCCCCAGAGCTGCATGGCCATCGCACCGACGAGGACGTACTTCGCCTCGTGGGCGTTCAGCGGGGCGCAGACCTCGGCGAGCCGGCTCTGGTAGACGGTCACGGCGTCAGGTCCTGGACGCGCCGCCAATCAAGGAAGTCCTCGTAGCGGTCGAAGCTGAGGATCGCGCGCACTCGCGGGGGCCTTGCGCCCAAGGCCGTGCCGGCCGTCTCGGAGTCCCGAGCGGTGCGCTCTGCCTCCCGGACGCGCGCCTCCGGAGTCAGCGCCAGGTCCGCCTCGAGCTGCGACAGCCGCTGTGGGTCCGGTGCCGACGGGTAACGAGCGATCGCGGGCTCGCGGACGATCGTGGCGGCGCGCGCCTTTCCGACCGTCCGGGGCGGCGCGGACAGGTAGCCCCGCAGCGCCTCGGCGACCACCCAGCTGCGGGAGCGGTCGAGGGCGGCGGCGCGGCGGTCGGCCTCCTTGAGGAGGGCGGCCGGCAGGGTGATGGTGACACGAGAGAGGGCCATAGGGCTCATACTACATATGCGATGCTCATATCGCCAGTCACGAGGTGTGGCGCGGGCGTCCCGCGACCCTGACTCCGCACGCCAGCGCCGCGATTGCCCATGTAGTCTCGCGTGACTACATTGGTGACATGAAAGCCATCGGCATCCGTGAGCTGAAGGCGCACCTCAGCCGCTACGTGCGCGAGGTGGGGAGCGGGGAGATCGTGCTGGTGACCGATCGCGGCCGGGTGGTGGCCGAGCTGCGCGCGCCCGGCGGCACCGCGGCGCGCCCGGAGACCGACCTCGACCGGCGCCTGCGCGAGTTGGCCTCGCGCGTGCCGCTCGCGATCGGCGAGCGCCACGATGGGTCGGTCTATCGCGTCTCCCCAGTGAAGGCCCCTCCCGGCACGGCCAAGGTGATGTTGGACGAGGAGCGGGACGAGAGCGGGCGGCTGCCGTGATCGTTTACGCGGAGAGCAGCGCGGTGCTGGCGTGGCTCCTCAACGAAGCGGAGCGCGAGTCCGTGCGCCTCGTGCTTGCCGGAGCGCTGAGGGTCGTGACCTCGCGTCTCACCATCATCGAGTGCAGCCGAGCGCTGGATCGCAGCCGGGTGCGCGGGCGATTGGACGAGGGGGCGGTCCTGGCCGCCCACCGGCTGCTGGCCGAAGCCAGCGCCGGTTGGGTGATCATGGACATCGTCGGAGAGGTCGTGACGCGGGCGTCCCGCCCATTTCCCCGCGAGCCCGTGCGCACGCTCGACGCGCTCCACCTGGCGTCGGCGGCGATCTACCACGAGTCGCTCGGGACGATGGCGATGCTGTCGCTGGATGAGCGGATACGCGCCAACTGGACGGCGCTCGGCTTCGACCTGGCCGCCTGAGATCAGGGGCTGAACGGGATCACACCGGGCGGAAGAGACCTTCCACGGGGACGCGAAGCGGTTCCGGGGCGCCGGCGGGGTGCCAGCGGAGGGCATCGCGCTCGACGGCCGGCCAAGTCGCGTCGGGCGTCCAGACTTCGACGTGTCGCGCTTCGCCATCCACCAGCCAGAGCAGTGGTACGCCCACCTCCTGGTAGAGGCGGCGCTTGGTGAAGCGGTCCTGGCGGGATGTCGAGGGACTCAGGACCTCGATCGCGAGCAGCAGCGTGCGGATCCGGGCCCAGTCGCCGGTACGCGCCTCCTCGCGCGTCGCGACGAAGACATCGGGCTGGACGAGGATGTCGGGCCCCCAGGAGATGTCGGCCGGGGAGGCGTAGACGGCGCCCACCGGGTTGGCGTCGAGGTAGTTCGCGAGCGCCTGGGCGAGGCGCAGCACGATGCGCTGGTGGAGCTCCCGCGGGGCGGGCGTCACCAGCAGCTCGCCGTGCACGACCTCGTAGCGGTTGCCGTCGTCGGGCAGCGCGCGGACCATGTCGGCGGTGTAGTAGACCGGGGCGGCCATGCCCATAAGCTGGACTCGGCGTGCGGGGGTTGGCAAGCGCGGCGCACGGCCCAGCATACGCGGCGAACCTCCGGTCAGCGGCGCCGATTCGTGGCGGCCGGGAGCGGGAACCCGCACAGCTACCAAGATCGCAACCTCGACGGGCCCGCTCAGCGGACGAGGACGCGGTAGCCGCCCTCGCCGGCGTCCGGGGCCCAGTCGGCGACGAATGGTGCCAGCGACCCCTTGAGCATGCCGCGCACCAGGTTCTTGAGGACCGGCGCGCCCGGAGAGTTCTTCCCCTTCCCCGTGATGATGTGCACCACCTTGCCGCTCGCGCCGGGGCCTCGCACCAGCTTCTCCACGGCGGCGCGCGCCTCGGCTTCGGTGCGGCCGTGGAGGTCGAGCGTGACCGCGGGCCGCGCGTCGAGGAGCGGGTCGTGCGACGAGTACCGCGGCTGATGAGGCATTAGCTTGGGGGCGATGCGGCGTTATCGCCTTCTCTCGGCCGATGGATCATTCCGGGATAGTCTGGTGCCCGGCCAGCTCGGGGGCAACCGGCGGAGCCGTATCTACGGGCGGCTGGATTGTCCGTCGGCGGTTCGTGCGTTGCCGAAGGGGTACGCGAAGTGGCGGGTGTTCTTTGCGGATGAGGCGGCAGCGGTGGCGGCAGGGTATCGGCCGTGTGGGAGGTGCATGCCGGGCGAGTATCGGGTTTGGAAAGCGAGCTGCAGGACCTCTAGTAGCGCACGGCGAGTTGACAGGTTCCGGCGCCTGGCGACGGGTGGTTAGATCGCGCGACTAGGCCGCAAGGAACCGCTCGTACCGCTCCGCCAGATACTCCCGGTTCGGCTTGAGCTCAGCTCGTCGCGGCTCCCGAAGCGCCTTCCCTTCCATTCCTTGGAGCCCATGCCGTAGCATCGGACCGTCCTTCTCCTCTAGTACGTCGTGACGGATCCTGATAATGCACTCAGGCGTGATGCCGAGGATATCCACGTCGAACGCCGCGTGATGGATCTTGCACAGCGCCAGCCCGTTCGGCACCTCCGGCCGGCCCCGCTCATCCCGGTCCTCCAGAATGTGCGCCGCGTCGAGCAGCTCCGAGTGCCGCAGCCGGCACACCGCGCACGACGTTTCATACGCTCGTACCACGAGTTCCCGGAACCGGCGCTGGTGCAGCCGTACCTTCACCGCCCCGGTGGCGTAAGCCCGGCGCGCCGCGAACTCGCGGGGATCGCTCCCCGGCTCGATGGGCGCATAGGCGGCCACGTCGGACGCCAGGTGGAACGAGAGGTTCGCGGGATCGTCGCCCACCACGTACACCGGATAGACGGCGTCGTAGAGCCCCGGCTCGATCCCATAGAAGTAGATGAGCGGCCGCTGCACCTCCATCGCGCGCCGCACCGCCCGGTTGGTCCAGAGGTCCGGATCATCGCCCTGATAGCGATACACGAACCACCCGTCCTCCGACGCCACCTGGTCGTCGTAAGGCGGCGTCTTGCCGGCACGGGGTGGCGTCGTGGTGATGGACAGCGCCGGCCCCTCGGCGCCTAACTGCTTCGGCCGCCAGATGCCGCGATACCGGTTGATTAGCGGGATGTGTTCACCGCGGAAGTCGAATCCCGCCTCGAGATCGGCGAGCGAGACCAGGCCACCGGACCGGTCCCGCAGCCGGGTGAGATAGGCGAACGCCGCGAGTCGGAGTTCCCAGTCCGCGTCCACGCCACTCACGATGCGGCAGTTCGGCTCAGAGCGCTAGGCACGCTCTTGATTTCCTCGGCCTCGGCCTCTTCTTGTTCGCAGCACCGCTCGTCTTCGAGTGGAGGGCAGGAAGCGATGAGTAGGATCGGTCTGCTGTTGCTGTATGCCGGGCTCATGCTGCTGATCTTCGGGACCGGAGGGGTCCTGGTGTGGGTCGCCTACGGACTGCCGCTCGAGCCCCGCACCGGCGCGAAAGACGAACCCGCCAGGCGCCAGATCTAGCGAGCCCCCCGAGCTCCCCGGCGCACCACTCTAACGACACAATTAGATCATCGTTGCGTCATCATAGGAGCACCTGGCTTGAATGCTGGCTCTTCACGATGGCGACAATAGGACTAAGTCGTTAGCTTAGTCGTATCTCGACGGAGCCCCAATGACCACCAAGCGCACCCGCACCATCAACGTCCACGAAGCCAAGACCACGCTCTCCAAGCTCCTGCGCCGCGTCCAGGCCGGCGAGGAGATCGTGATCTCGAAGAGCGGCCACCCAGTCGCGCGACTTGTGCCGGTGACCGAGCCGCCGCGCGACCGCGACCTCGGCTTCGCCAAAGGCGGGGTCACCATCGCGCCCGACTTCGACGCTCCCCTGCCCGCCGACCTCCTCGCCAGCTTCGAGCATGCGGATCCTGCTTGACACCCAGGTCTGGCTCTGGATGATCGCCGCCCCCGAGCGGCTCTCACCCCGCGCCCGTGACCTGGTGGTCGCCGCCGAGCACGTCCTGCTCTTCTCCGCGGCGAGCGCGTGGGAGATCGCGATCAAGTCCGCCCTCGGCAAGCTCACGTTGCCCGCCGCGCCCTCGGTCGCCGTGCCCGACCTCATGATGCGGAGCGGCGTCATCGCGCTCCCCGTGACGCACGCCCACGCCCTCGGCGTCGCCGGCCTGCCGCCGCATCATCGCGACCCGTTCGACCGGCTCCTCATCGCGCAGGCACAGCTCGAGCGACTGCCCATCCTCACCGCCGACCCTCAGCTCGGCCGCTACGACGTCGAGGTGCTCGAAGCCCGATAGGCGCTTGGCGCTCCGCTGACCCGCCGCGACCCCTGCACCACTGCCGCCGTCGCCTCCGCCGCGAGGTTCGGGGCGGCATGCAACGTGCCGAGCGACAGGATCCGGGCCTCGAGGTCCGCCAGCTCGAGCGGCTTGGCGAGCACCCGCTCGGCCAGCGCCGGCATCGCGGCCAACTGGCCCAGTTGGGACAGGTCGCCGGAGAGGAACACCACCCGCGTCGCCAGGTCCGGATCCCGGGCCACGAGGTTCGCGTACAGGGTCGGCCCATCCATGCGCGGCATCTTGAGGTCCGCCACCACTACGTCGGGGCGGTCGGTCGCGACCTGCCCGAGCGCCTCGTACCCGTCGCCCGCCTCCGCGACCTCCGCGCCGCGGCGTCGCAGATAGCGCGCCACCGGCGAGCGCACCGCCTCCTCATCGTCCACCAGCAGCACTTTCACGCCCAGGAGCGGAGTGCGCGGCGCTCGCGGTGCCAATGGGGCGACGGTGCCCAGCGCGATGCCCTCCGCGCCGGCCGGCTCGGCGGTCTCGGGCAGGGCGCCAACACATGCGCCGCACGCCGGCAGCCGCACCACGAATCGGGTGCCGCGACCCGGCCGTGGCGTGACGGTCACGTCGCCGCCGGCGGCCCGCGCGATCTCGCGCGAGATGTACAGGCCGAGCCCCGATCCCTTGCCGCCTTTGGAGGTGGCGAAAGGACGGAACAGCTGGGCCGCGATCTCGGGCCTGATCCCCAGCCCGTTGTCCTCCACCGCCACCATCACGTCGTCGCCCTCGAGCCAGGTGGCGACCTTGAGCACCCGGGGCGTCGGCCCCCGCGCCAGCGCATCGACCGCGTTGGACAACAGGTTGACGAACACCTGCTCGATCCGGCCCGCCTGGCCGCGGATCTTCGACGGCGCGGCGTCCAGCGTCGACTCGGCCGTGATCTCCTCGACCTTGAAGCGATAGGACACCAGGTCCATCGCCTCCCGCAGGACCGCGTTCACGTCCACCCCGTCGGCGCGCTCCTCGCCAGGACGGACGAACCGCAGCAGCCCCTGGAGCAGTTTGCCGGCGCGCCGTGCCTGACGCAGGATCAGCGTGTACTCCCGGCGCTGGAACCCACCTAACGTCTCGTCCGCGAGCCGGCCCTCGGCGGTCGCCGCGATGGCCATCAGCGGGTTGTTGACCTCGTGGGCCACGCCGGCCAGCAGCTCGCCCGCCGCCGCGTAGCGGCCCTGCTCGTCGGCGCGCCGCTGCAGCACCGCCGTCATCTCGTTGAAGTGCCCGGCCAGCTTGCCGAGCTCGTCGGCGCGCCGCACCACGACGCGCGCCGCCAGCTCGCCCCGCGCCACCCGAGCGAGGCCGGACGCCAGGTCCCCGAGCGGGCGGGCCACGCGCCCGTGCACCACACCCACCAGCAGCACGACCAGGAGCGCGCCCGCCGCCAGCCACCACACCCCGGCGCGCAGCGTGTAGGAGGCGACCGCGGTCAGCTCCTGCTGCCGCCCCACCAGGTCGCGCACCCCCTGACGCTGCGCCTCGGCCAGCACCCGCTCCAGGTCGGCGGCCAGCGACAGCGCCATCAGCCCCCGCGCCTCGGCCTGATCCAGCCGCCCCAGCTCGACCAACGCGGTGTACTCGATCAACCGGTTCTGGAGCTGCGCCACCAGATCGTCGGCCCGCGCCAGCGTCAGGCGCATCGCCTCCGGCGCGTCCGCGAACCGGCCCGGGGTGGCCCGGTTGGAAAGGAGCAGCAGCCGCGCGCGGAAGGCGCGGGCGGCGCGGACCCGCGTCACGGGATCGCTCGCCGGACGCCGGTGGGTCTCGACCACCGCCCGGAACAGCGACTGCGACCGCGCGCTCATCTCGTCGAACAGGTACGGGATCGGCGCGCTCCCCCGGTCCAACGCCGCCGTGGCGGTGCGGATCCTCACGGCGACCGAGATCGCGAACACCGCGACGAACACCGCCAGGCCCACGGCCAGCAGCCAGCTCAGGGCGCGCAGCGACAGCACCCGCGGAGCAGCAGAGGTCGACGCGCTCATGGGAAGTTCGCCACCCGCCGCGCGACCCCGCCCTGCATCCGCATCATCACCAGCCGCTCGGCGCGATCCGCCTGGAAGGAGATGGGTCCGGTCACGCCCAGATACGGCGGCCGTCCCCGGCCCAGGCTCAGCAGGTACGCCCGGATGGCCGGGCGGTCCTGCCCCACCTCGCGGATCGCCTGCGCCAGCAGCATCAGCCCGTCGTGCGACATCGCCTGCGCCCCAACGGGATCCACGCCGACGAGGCGGCGGTAGCGTGCGACGAACGCCCGCGACAGGGAGTCCGTGGCGTCCGCCATCCAGAACGACACCACGTAGACCGCGTCCACGGCGGGTCCCGCCTCCCGGGCCAGCACCGGCAGCGGCAGCGCCCCATCGCCGACCACCACGCGGCTTCGGGGAGCGCTGCGCCGCATCAGGCGCGCGATCGTCCCCGTCTCCCTGGCCCGCGCGCCCGAGATCACCGCGTCGGGCACGCCGGCCGCCAGCGACGCGTCGACCAGCGTGGCGAAATCGGTCAGCGAATCCACCGGCGCCACGAACTGCACCGCGATGCCGCGCAGCCCGAGCGCCGTGATCACGCCGTCCCGGATGCCCGAGCCGTATTCGTCGTTCTGGTAGAACAACGTCACGCGGTGCGCGCCGAGGCGGTCAGCGACGAACCGCCCGATGAACGCCCCCTCGATCGAATCGTCCGGCGCCAGCCGGAGCGTCCAGGGCCCCGCATCGCGCAGCCGGCGGCTGGTGCCGGTCGGCACGATCTGCGGGACCTCGGCCGCGTTGTAGACCGGCGCCGCCGCAAGGGACGGCCGGCTGCCCCCATGACCGACCACTCCCACCAGGCCGGGAACGCGCACCAGGTCGGTGGCCCGCTGCACCTGGATGTCGGCCGGGACCCCGATGCCGATGTCGACGAAGTCCAAGCGAGTCTCGAGCCCGCCGGCGATCGCGGGGAGCTGGGCCAACTCCTCCCGGGTCACCGTGACCACCCCCGAGTCAGAGGGCGGCGCGGCGAACCCGATGACCACGACGTCGGGCACCGTGCGGCAACCGGCGAATACGAGTGTGATCCACGCCAGCCGCGCGAGGCGCGTGAACGACAACGGGCGGCCCACCGCACGGAGCCTGTCTGTCTCGGGCAGACAGGGCGTGCGGCGGGACGCGCCCGTCGTCACACCGATGGTGGTCAGGTGATCGAGCGGCTCGGACCAACGCCGCGAAGCGGAAGGCACGGAAACTCGTGACACTGGCAACTCCCCGAGAGAGGCCACTGCTGGACGCCTTGATAGGAGCAACCGTCGTGCCGAATCGCCTGAAATGGTTAACTGACCGGCCGATAAGGCATTAGGTCGACAACAGGCACGGGTATGCAGGGGAGAAGGTCGTCGAGAATATTGACAGTGACCACGAATGATCGCGCCGGCCGCGTCCCGGCGGCCCAACGAAAAAGAGGCGAGCCACTTGGCTCGCCTCTTGAGTCGGGCCGGCGGGATTTGAACCCGCGACCCCCTGAACCCCATTCAGGTGCGCTACCGGACTGCGCTACGTCCCGTCACTTCGGGGCCGGAAATGTACCACCGGGCCGCCACGCCTCATAGTTTCACGATCGCGAGCACCGTCCCCATCGTGCCCACCCAGAACAGGAACATCCAGCGCAGCAGCTCGGACTTGAGCGCCTCGAGCTTGGCGTCCATGCGCGCCTCGACCCGGCCCTCGAGCGCGCTCATACGCTCGTCCAGGCGCCGGAAGTGGGTCTCGAACATCTCCCTGAATTCCTGCCGGTAGCTCGAGTCCATCGAATTGAGCCACTCCGCCAGCTCGTTGGCCACGTCGTCGCCAAGCTTCTCGTAGAACTTCCTCGACAACTTCGCCGTGACCGGCATCGGTTCTCCTGGTTGAACCGACGACACTGTAACCTTACGCTCGGCGGGCCGAGTGGCGCAATCGTCCGCCACCGGTCCCTTCCGGCGCAGCCCTCTACTGCTGGTAGAGGTCGCCCGCCAGGTACTTGAAGCCGCTGTCGACAGCCACCGTGACCACCGTGTGACCGGCGCCGATCTCTTTGGCCAGCCGCACCGCGCCGGCCACGTTGAGCCCCGTGCTCGTCCCCGCGAAGATCCCCTCGCGCCGCGCCAGCTCCCACGCCATCCGCCGCCCCTCCGCCTCGTCGATCCCCATGGTGCGGGTGACGAGGCCGCGGTCGAACTGCGGCGGCACGAACCCGGGCGCCACGCCCTCGACGCCGTGCGTGCCGGCCGCGCCGCCCGACAGCACCGCCGACGTGGCCGGCTCGAACGCGACCACCTGCACCCCGGGCCAGCGGCGCTTCAGCGCCCGCGCCGTCCCCATCAGCATGCCCGACGTGCCCACCGCCGCGCAGAAGGTGTGGATCCCCTCCGGCAGCTGGACGAGCAGCTCTTCCCCCAGCGCCTCGTAGCCCGCCACCATGTCCGGGTTGCGGAACTGGTCGGTGGCGTAGCTCGGCCCCTCGGCCGCGATCTCCTTGGCCCGCGCCATCATCCGCGGCACCAGGTCCGCCGTGAGCTTGCCCCCCTCGCTCTTGAGGACCTCCAGCTCGGCGCCGAAGATCTCCATCGCCCGCCGCTTCTCGACCGCCACCGCGTCGTTGACCACGATCCGGCACCGATACCCCTTCACCGCGCACACGAACGCCAGCGCGATCCCGGTGCTGCCGCCCGTGTACTCCACCACCGTCATCCCGGACTTCAAGGCCCCGCGCGCCTCGGCACCCTCGATCATCGAGAGCGCCATCCGGTCCTTGTACGAGCCGGTGGGGTTGTAGAACTCGAGCTTCACCGAGACCGTGGCCGCGTCCGCGGGCACGACGTGCTTCAAGGCGACCAGGGGGGTGTTGCCGATGGCGCCCAGCATGGTTGGAGGCATGCGAGAATATACGACGGCATCGTCGGTGACCGCCCGGTGACGCCCCGTTGACAGATGCACACATCTTGTACATCATATGCATACGATGCGTACGACCTTGAACCTCGATGACGAGCTCGTCCAGAGTGCCCGCGAATACACCGGCATCCAGGAGAAGACCGCCCTGGTGCACGAGGGCCTCCGGCTGCTCGTCCAGCGCGGAGCCGCGCTGCGCCTCGCCGCCCTCGGCGGCACCATGCCCGATCTCAAGCCCGTCCCACGGCGCCGCTTCCCGCCGCAGCCTCCGCCCCGCAAGCGCAAGTGAACATCCTCGCGGACACCTCGATCTGGGTGGACCACTGGCGCAAGGGAAATCCCGCCTTCGTCGAGCGCCTGGCCGACGAGCTCGTGGCCATACACCCCTTCGTCATCGGCGAGCTGGCCCTCGGCAGGATCAGCCCCCGGCATCTGGTGCTCACCAAACTGCAGAAGCTCCCCGCCGCCACTATCGTCGGCCACGGGGAAGTCCTGGCGCTCATCGAGCACCGGGACTTGGCGGGCTCGGGCCTGGGATGGGTGGACGCGCATCTCCTCGCCTCGGCCCTGGTGGACAGCACCCGCCTCTGGACCCTCGACGGCCCGCTGGCTCGCGCCGCCCAACGCCTCGGCGTGGGGTACCGCCCCAACTGAGACCGCGGCGCGGGCCCTGGCGAGCGCGCCCCCCGCCGTTATCTTCTGCCCCTCCACTCACCCCGAGGACCGAAGCATGCGCACCAACAGATTCGTCACCACCCTCCTCGCCGCCGCCGCCATCGCCGGCTGCCAGAAGGCCGAGACCCCCGAGCAGGCCGCGACCCGCATGACCGCCGAGGCCGATGCCGCCCGGCCCATGATTGAGGCCGTCCTCGCCAGCTACGGACGCAACTACAGCGCCAGCCACACCGACTCGATCGTCGCGATCCATGCCGCCGACGCGTACGTCATGCCGTCCAATGGCACCGCCCTGCACGGCACCGAAGCCATCCGGCAGATGTTCACCACCCAGTTCCAGGCGGGCGCCGGCACCCTCGCGCTCCACAGCGAGCACCTGTCCGTGAACGGCCCGATGGCCATCGACCGCGGCCGCTACGACTTCACGCCGCCCGCCGGCACTCCCATCCCGGCCGACTCCGGCAAGTACCTCACCCACTTCGAGCTGACCGACGGCCGGTGGCTGATCGCCGAAGTGATCTGGAACAGCGACCTGCCGCTGCCCTCGATCCCCGCTCCGCCCGCCCGGCGGCGCTGACCGGGCACGCTCGGCGCACCGGGGCCGGCTCCCGTCGGGGACGCCGGCCCCTGCGCCGCCCCCCATGCCCGAGATCCCCGACCTCACCGTCTACCTCGACGCCCTCGCGCGCCGCGTCCTCCACCGGACGCTGGCGCGCGTGGAGGTCCTGAGCCCGTTCCTCCTGCGCACCGTGGACCCGCCGCTCACCCTGGCCCACGGGCGGCGCGTCACAGGCCTCCGGCGCCTCGGCAAGCGCATCGTGATCGGGCTCGAGCCCGACCTCTTCCTCGTCATCCACCTCATGATCGCCGGCCGCTTCAAGTGGCACGAGAAGCCGCCGAAGCAGACCCGCCTCACCCTCGCCCTCTTCACGTTCGACACCGGCACCCTCGTCCTCACCGAAGCGGGCACCAAACGCCGAGCCTCGCTGCACCTGGTGCGGGGAGAGACCGCCGTGCGGGAGTTCGAACGCGGCGGGCTCGAGGTGCTCGATATCACGTTAGGCCGGTTTGCCGAGCGGCTGCGGAGCGAGAACCACACGGTGAAGCGCGCGCTCACCGACCCCCGGCTCATCGCCGGCATCGGGAACGCCTACTCGGACGAGATCCTCTTCCGCGCGCGGCTCTCGCCCCTGCTCCTGACGTCGCGGATGACGGACGAGGAGCTCGCGCGGCTCTTCGAGGCCGTGAAGACGACGCTGCTCGAATGGACCGAGCGGCTGCGCGCGGAGACCGGTGACGGCTTCCCGGAGAAGGTGACGGCCTTCCGGGAGGGGATGGCGGTCCACGGCCGCTTCCGGCAGCCGTGCAACCACTGCGGCACGCCCATCCAGCGGATCCGCTACGCCGACAACGAGACAGACTACTGCGCCCGCTGTCAGACCGGCGGGAAACTCCTGCGCGATCGCGGGCTCTCGCGCCTCCTCAAGGACGACTGGCCGCGCTCCATCGACGAGTTGTAGCTTTGCAGCCCATGATCATCCTGCTTGCCGCACTCGCCATGCAGAACCCGCAGACGCGCCCCGACCCGCGCGTCACCGCCATCGTCCGCGCCGTCTCGGCCCGCCGCATTGAGGCCGACATCCGCCATCTGGTGGCGTTCGGCACCCGGCACACCCTGAGCGACACCGTCTCGGAGACCCGCGGCATCGGCGCGGCAAGACGATGGATCAAGTCGCAATTCGACAGCCTGTCCCAGGCGTGCGGCGGTTGCCTCGAGGTGCAGTACGTGGCGCAGACCTACGGGCCCACGACCCGCGTACCCACGCCGACCCTGGTGGTCTCCGTGGTCGCGGTGCAGCGCGGCGCGACCGACGAGGGCCGCGCCGTCCTCATCAGCGGCCACTTCGACAGCCGGGTGACCAATGCCAACAACGCCACCGACTCCGCGCCCGGCGCGAACGACGACGGCAGCGGCACCGCCGCCGTGCTCGAGACCGCTCGCGTCCTCTCGCGCCAGCGGTTCGCCGGCACCGTGGTGTACGCGGCCCTCGCGGGCGAGGAGCAGGGACTGTTCGGCGGGCAGGCGGTGGCGGCGTGGGCGCAGCAGCGCGGATTCCGCGTCGAGGGCGTCCTCAACAACGACATCATCGGCAACACCCGCGGCGCCGACGGCATCAGCGACGAGCGCACGGTGCGGGTCTTCTCCGACGGCACCCCGCCCACCGAGACCGACTCGCAGCGCATCCGCCGCCGCACCACCGGCGGCGAGGTGGACGGCACCTCGCGCCAGCTGGCGCGCTACGTCCAGCGCGTCGGCCGGCAGTACGTGACGGGGCTCGACATCTGGATGATCTACCGGCTCGACCGCTACGGCCGAGGCGGCGACCACCGCGCCTTCGCCGACCTGGGGTTCCCCGCCGTCAGGCTCTGCGAGGCGCACGAGGACTGGACGCGGCAGCACCAGAACATCCGGGTCTCGGGTGACACCGCCTACGGCGACGTGCCCGAGATGGTGAACTTCGCCTACGCGGCGAAGGTGACGTCGCTCAACGCCGCGGTGCTGGCGTCGCTGGCGTGGGCGCCGGCGCCCCCGCGCACGGTGCGCATCGCGGGCGCCTCACGCCCCGCCGCCACGCTCTCCTGGCAGACGCCCGAGGACACTGCGAACGTGGCCGGGTATCGCGTCTACTGGCGCCGCACCGACTCGCCGACGTGGGACAGCTGGCGCGACGCGGGACTGGTCTCGAGCTACACCTTCCCGGGGATGGTCATCGACAACTTCTTCTTCGGGGTGGCCAGCGTCTCGCGCGAGGGGCACGAGAGCCCGGTGGTCTTCCCCGCCCCGCCGGCGCCGCGGGCCGCCGCGCCCGTCGACCCCGGGAACTGAGGTGCGGGCCTTGCGCATCATCATCGGCCTAACGTTTCTTGCCGCGGGGGCCGGGGCGCAGAACGCTCCCCAGGCGCCGGCTCCCCTCCGCTCGGCGGTTCCGTCTCCCGATCCCGCGCGCCCGCGGGCCGGCGCCGCGCGACGGGAGATCGCGGCCGCCGCGGCGCGCGCCCCCATCCGCATCGACGGCATCCTCGACGACGAGGCGTGGCTGGCGGCGGTGCCGGCCACCGATTTCCTCCAGAGCGAGCCCGACGAGGGGAGCCCCGCCACCGAGCGCACCGAGGTCCGGGTCGCCTGGGACGCCGAGTACCTGTACATCGCCGCGTGGTGTTACGACAGCCGGCCCGACCAGCTGGTGGTGGCCGACATCCGCAAGGACTTCCGCACCGACAACCAGGACACCTTCGAGGTCATCCTCGACACCTTCGCCGACCGCCGCAACGGCTACATCTTCGCCACCAATCCCGCCGGCGCGCGGGCCGACCAGCAGATCTCGAACGAGGGGCGCGAGACCAACAGCAGCTGGGACGCACCCTGGACCGTGCGCACCCGCCGCAGCGCCGAGGGCTGGACCGCCGAGCTGGCGATCCCGTTCCGCGCCATCCGCTCCGCGGGCACGTCAGGCACCTGGGGGATCAACTTCAGCCGCCGCATCCGCCGCAAGAACGAGGTCACCTTCTGGTCCGCGGTGCCGCGGTCGTACACGCTCACCCGGCTCTCGCTCGCCGGCGACCTCACCGGCCTTCCCACCGGCGGGCACGGCCGCGATCTGCGCCTGACGCCCCACGTGCTCGGTGAGACCGTCAGGCAGCGCGGCGGCCTGAGCTACGACCAGCGCGCCCAGGCGGGCGCGGACGCCAAGCTCGCCCTCGGCCGGGGGCTGACGCTCGACCTCACCGCCAACCCGGACTTCGCCCAGGCCGAGACCGACGAGCAGCAGGTGAACCTCACGCAGTTCAGCCAGTTCTTCCCCGAGAAGCGCGACTTCTTCCTGGAGAACTCGGGGCAGTTCTACGTGGGCGACACGCCGCGCAACAACCGGCTCGCCACCCAGCCCACCGGCGAGGAGAACCTCATCCTCTTCTTCTCGCGGCGGATGGGCCTCGCGGCCGACGGCCGGGCCATCGGCATCGACGCCGGGGCGCGCCTCACCGGGCGCGCGGGCGGACTGCAGATCGGCGCGCTGGCCCTGCGCACGCGCGACCTCGACAGCGTCCCGGGGAGCGACTACGCGGTGGTGCGGGTGCGGCGGAACCTGTTCCGGAGCTCGGACATCGGCGCGATCTACATGATGCGGAGCACGGTGGGCGTTGGGAGCGACCACAACCGGATCTACGGCGCGGACGCGACCTTCCGCCTGCCGGGCCGGGTGGACTGGAACCTCTACGCGGTGAACACGGAGACCGACGGCGTCGCCGGCGACCGTTATGCGTTCCAGACCTCGTTCAACCACGAGGGGAACTTCTTCCACCTCAAGTCCGGGCTCCTGTCGATCGCGCGGGGGTTCAACGACGAGCTGGGGTTCGTGCGGCGGACCGGGGTGCGGAGCTGGACCCTCGAGACGGGCGTCCGGCCGCGGCTCCCGGCGCTCCGGCGGCTCGGCATCCGCGAGATGCACCCGCACGTGGTGTGGGACTACTTCACCGACCAGTCGGGGAACGGCTTCGCCAGGAAGCTGCACACCGGCTACACCTTCTTCCTCAACGACGGCGGCTTCGTGGAGCTGTCGTGGAATCCGCGCGGCGAGACGCTGACGGATACGCTCCGGCTCGACCCCGCGGTGCAGCCGCTCGCGGCCGGCTCCTACGACTGGACCGAGTGGATGCTGCGGATCGAGACGGACCCGAGCCGGGCGCTCAGCGTCTCGTTCAACGGCACGTCAGGCGGTCTCTGGAACGGGACCCAGCGCACCGTGGCGGCGGCGCTGACGGCGCGGGCCTCGTACCGGTTCCGGGCCACCCTCGGCCTCCAGCGGACCGCGGCGGACCTGGCGGGTCCGGGCCAGACCTTCACCCGGGCGATCTGGACCCTCCGGGCCAACTACTCGTTCACCACTACCATGTTCGTGGACGCGCTGGCGCAGTACGACGCGGAACAGAAGGTGGTGAGCACCAACGTGCGTTTCGACCTCATCCATCATCCGCTGAGCAATCTCTTCGTGGTGTTCAACGAGCAGCGGTCCACCGCGACGGGTGCGCCGGCGGCGGGGCGGAGCGTGATCGTGAAGTTCACTCAGATGCTGGCGATGTAGGCGAACGCCCGGGCAGCTGGGGCCGCGCCGGGATCAGCTCGGTGGCGAGCTGCGCCAGGCGGTCGGCGAGGGCCTCGAGCTCCCGGATGCGACGACGGGAGCTGTAGTGGTAGGTGCTGCGCGCCACTGAGAACGTCGTGAAGAGCCAGAACGGGATCACGACGAGGGCCGCCGCGGCGGTGGCGAAATTCGACAGGATCCCGATGATGGGGCCCATCCCGCCGCCACCCATCCCGCCGCCGATGCCCCCGAACACCGCGCCGATCAAGTTGCCGAGGTTCTCGCGGATGGAGATGCGCGTGAGCCCGCCGCGGATCGAGAAGGCCACCTCGAGGTCGCGCCGCATGCCGCCGCGGCTGGAGGTGGTGGTCCAGGAGAAGGAGCGGCCGAGCTGGCTCACCATGCCGACGTTGCCGAGCACCCGCCGGATCTCATCCACCACCACCTCGTATTCGGTGTCCGGCAGCTCGCCCTGGACCACGCGGTCGATGAGCACGCGGGTCGGCCCGCCGATGAGCCGGTTGGTCTTCGGTGGCTCGAGCGGCGTGACGGGAGAGCGCTGCACGGCGAGGGACCGCGCGGCCTGGCGCACCATCTCGGGGGCGATGCCGACCTCGGCGGCGAGGGCCTCGACGCCGCCCATGGTCATCGCGCCGCCGGTGGGGTTGGTGGCCTCGATCTCGGAGGCGCGCTGCACGATGGCCTGGACCTCGCCCTCACTGAACTTCTTGCGGGGCGCGGCGGCCGCGCCGTTGAGCTCGGCGAGGAGGGTCTCCGGGGTGGCGGTGCGCTGGTCGTGGCGGATGGCGAGGCCGCGGACCAGGGCTCCCTCGATGCGGCTCCCGGACGCGGTGAGCCGGGGGCGGTGCGCGGCGGGCGCTTCGAGGAAGCGCCCGGCGCGCACCGCGTCCTCGGTGGGCCAGCGGCCCGGGATCTCCCCCACCAGCATCTCGTAGACCACCACGGCGAGGCTGTAGACGTCGGTGCGCTCGTCGAGGTCGGTGAGGCCGGCGGCCTGCTCGGGGCTCATGTACCCGGGCGTGCCTAACGGGAACCCGGTGCGGGTGAGGTTGCCGACTCCGGCGGTGCTGATGGCCTTGGCGATCCCGAAGTCCGCGACGATGGGATGACCCTGGGAGAAGAGGATGTTCTCGGGCTTGATGTCGCGGTGGTAGATCCCCATCCGGTGCGCGTAGCCGAGCGCGTCGGCCACCGGCGCGGCGATCGCCAGGGCGGCGTGGGGCGCGAGCCGGTGCTCGGCTTCCAGGCGCTGGCGGAGCGAGGCGCCGTCGATGTACGGCATCACGTAGTAGAGGAACCCGGCCGCCTCCCCGGAGTCGTGCAGGGGGAGGATGTGGGGATGGGTGAGCCCCGCCGCGATCTGGATCTCCTTCAGGAACCGCTCGAAGCCTAACGTCGCGGCGAGGTCGGGACGGAGGACCTTGAGCGCCACCTCGCGGTGGTGCTTGCGGTCCCCGGCGAGATACACCGTCGCCATGCCGCCCTTGCCGAGGATGCGGCGCAGCTCATAGCGCTCGGCGAGCGCGGCCTGGAGGTCCGGGGGCAGATCGGGGGTCACGGCGCCAGAATACACCGGCGGGCGCCGCCGTGCCATGCCCGCCGGGCTGTTCACCGCCGGGCGAGCGAATCCAGCGACAGCCGTGCCGGGCGCAGCTGCGGGTTGAGCTGGAGCGCGCGCTCGAAGCAGATCCGGGCGCTGTCGGGCATGCCGAGCTGCACGTAGCTCTGGCCGAGGCGCCACCAGGGTGCACCAACCGTGAAGGTGGGCTGGTTGCTCCCGGGCGCGGGCGCGGTGGCCCGCGCGGCGAACCAGAGGTGCGGCTGCGCCGTGCGCGGATCGCGCTTGAGCATGACGAGCGTGCGTCCGACGCCGAAGCGCGCCAGCACGTCGGAGGTGTCGCGGGCCACCAGGCGCTCGTAGACGGAGAGCGCGCGGTCCTCGCGGCGGTGCAGGATGAGGTAGGCCGCGACCCTGAGCTGGTTCACCCGGTCCGCGGCATGCGCGCGGCCGAAGGCCTCGATCAGGGAGTCGGCCCGGGCCTTCGACCGGTCGTTGCCACGAAAGAGGACGTCCGCCATGAGGAAGGTGCCGCGGGGCTCGTCGGAACGGCGGACGCGTTCGGCCAGCACGAGGGCCGAGTCGCGGTCGCCGCCGACGATGCCGGGCGCCTGCGAGAGGTACTGTGCCAGAGAGGTGAGGTAGTCGATGTTGTCGGGCTCGAGCGCGACGGCGCGGGCGTACGCGGCTTTGCACTTGCGGGCAGGCCCATATCTGGCGAGGCCGCTGCCGCGCTCGGCCTTGTTGCAGGCGATGTCGCCGAGGAGGGCCTGCACCTCGGCCCGGTTCGGCTCGGCCTCGGCGGCGCGCTGGATGAGGGTGTAGGCGCTGTCGAGCTGGTTGCGGTTGAGGGCGGCCCGCGCCTGCTCGAAGGGGCCCTGGGCGGCGAGCGGAGAGGCGGCCGCGAGAAGGGCGCACGCCGCCAAGCTGGTCGGTTTCATGCCTTCCTAGTACGCTAGAGGATGGAGAAAAGCTTCAAGGACCCGCTGAACGCGTTCATCACGGTGATGGAGGACCGCGCCCACGGCGGCGGTTCGCTCGCGGGCGTGCCGGTCGCGGTGAAGGACCTGATCGCCACCGGCGGCGTGCGGACGACCGCGGGCTCGCTGATCCTGCGCGACTGGGTGCCGACGCGGGACGCGCCGGTGGTGCGGGCGCTGCGGGCGGCCGGGGCGGTGATCGTCGGGAAAACGAACACCCACGAGTTCGCCTTCGGCACGACCAACGACAACCCGCACTACGGCGCGACGCGGAACCCCTGGAACCCGGCGCTCACCACCGGCGGCTCGAGCGGCGGGTCGGCGGCGGCGGTGGCGTCGGGGCTGGTGCCCATCGCGCTCGGGACCGACACGGCGGGTTCGATACGCATTCCCGCGGCGCTCTGCGGGTGCGTGGGGCTGAAGCCGACGTTCGGGCTGCTCTCGACGCGGGGGATCGTCCCGCTGGCGCCGACGCTGGACACGGCGGGGCCGCTGGGGCGGACCGTGGACGACGCCCGCCGGGCATTGGAGGCGCTGACGGGCCGCCGGTATCGGATGCGGGCGCCGAAGCGGCTGGTGATCGGCGTGGCGGCGCACTACGTCTTCGACCGGGTGGATCCGGAGATCGTCGCCTCGGTGCGGGACGCGCTCGAAGCGTCGGGCGCCGAGGTGCGGGAGATCGAGATCCCCGAGCTCGAAGACTGCGGGGCGACGGGGATAAGGATCGTGCGGCCCGAGGCGATGGCGTACCACCGGCGGTGGTTCCCGCGCCGGGCAGGGGAGTACGGGGCGGACGTGGCGCAGTCGCTGCGGCTGGCGAAGGAGGTCTCGAAGCGGGAGTACGCGGCGGCGCGCCTGCGGCGGGCGGCGATCGGCCGGGCGATGCGGCGCGCGCTCAGGGACGTGGACGTGCTGGCGGGACCGACGGTGCCGATCCTGGCCTTCGAGAACCGGGTGGCGTACGAGCCCATTCTCGCGGGCGGGGAGTTGCCGCGCCATGCGC
The DNA here is from genome assembly GCA_041484135.1 of Gemmatimonadota bacterium. GTDB lineage: Bacteria > Gemmatimonadota > Gemmatimonadetes > Gemmatimonadales > JACORV01 > JACORV01. Next base: position 2,433 of record JBGPHD010000006.1, on the reverse strand, counting down.
TGACGAGGTTGACCTATCCGTTCAGCCTGAGCCGCCTGCCGGCGATCAGCGTCCCGTGCGGGCTCTCCCGCACGGGACTGCCGATCGGATTGCAGCTGGGCGCCGCCCCGGGCCGCGAGGCGTTGCTCCTCGCGGTGGCCGCGGCGGTGGAAGCGAGGATCAGTTGGCGGCCGTGGGCATCATGATGTGCGCGTAGGGCGTCCCCTTGAACATCACCCAGGGCTGGCCGTTCCCCTGGTGGTCCTGGACCCCGCTCAGCATCGCGGCCTGCGGCACGATCAGCATCACATGCGGCCCCTCGACCACCCACGCCTGCCCGGAGTCCGGGTGCGTCTTGAAGGGGTCGGTGGCGCTGGCGTCGCCGCTGCCTTGGAGCATGTAGGCCATCCCGACCGCGCTGACGTGCGGCGTCGTGTGCCCCATCCACGCGGCGACCCAATTCATCCACTGGGCGTCGAAGCACGTGGGATCGTTCGAGGGCGATTCCGCCATGTCGGGGAAGCAGGTCCAGCCGTTCGTCCCCGCCCGCAGCTGCGTCGGCTGCCCGGTCGGTGTGGCCGGGAAGTCCATGATGGCGGCACCCCGGCCGATATCGGCGGGGGCGGCGCTCATCGCGTTCTGGATCTTCCACTCCGGCGTGCCCCGCGCCGGCCCGGGCGGCGGTGCCGCCGCCTGCTGCTCCGGCTTCGGTGCGCACGCCGCGCACAACGCCGCGACGCCCAGACCCGACAGGGTCACCCGCCAGTACCGCATACGTCCTCCTGAGATAGTTGATGGTGAACGGACAAGAGGGTGCACCAAAGTCCCCATTCGTGCAACTCGCGGCCCCGGCCGACGGCGAATGGCCTGGGGGAGCCAAGTACGAGGGGGGTTGACATGTAATACGGTCGTATGAGAAATTCGTACGACCGTATGATGGTATTGGGGGGGATGGCAATGGCACCTATGGCACGGACGGCACCGGTCGCACCCAGGACGCATCGCTCAGCGTCGCACGGGCAGGCCAGCGTGGCGGCGGTCTGCCCGTGAGGATGACCGAGCACTGTTCCGACCGGCTCCTCGGGGTCGCGCGCGAGCTGTTCGCGAAGAACGGCTACGACGGCACGTCGGTCCGCGCCATCACGTCGCGGGCCAAGGCGAACCTCTCCGCCGTCACGTATCACTTCGGCGCGAAGCACGTCCTCTACTCCGCCGTGCTCGCCCTCCTGATGAAGCCGCTCGGCAAGCGCATCAACTTCGCGCTGCTCGCCGAGCGCCCGCCGCTCGACAAGATCGAGTCGGTGGTGCGGGTCTTCTTCGACCACATCCGCGCCAATCCCGACATGCCGGCCATCATCGTCCGCGAGATGGCGAGCGGGAAGCCGGTGTCGGGCATCATCGCCACGACGATGGGCCAGTCGCTGGGCCAGCTCGCCGCCGTCATCGGCCAGGGTCAGGCCGACGGCAGCATCCGCGCCGGCGACCCCACGCTGCTCGCGCTCTCCTGCGTCGCACAGCCCATCTACCTCAACCTGGCGCGCCGCGCGATCGCCGCCGCGGCCGGTCTCGACCAGGACGACCCGGGGGTCTTCCACCGGGTGGTCGAGCACGCGACGCTGACCGTGCGCGCCCTCCTCCGGGCATGATCCCACTCCTCCTCGTCCTCGCGGTCCAGGACACGAGCCGCCTCACGCTCGCCGAGACCGTCGAACGCGCCCTCGCGCACTACCCCACCGTGGCCGCGGCGCGCGCCGCGCGCGACCACGCCGCCGCCGACGCGGGGGAAGCGGGCGCCACGCGGCTCCCGCGTCTCACCCTCGACGCCGCCTTCACGCGGTACCAGGAGCCGACGATCGTCTTCCCGCTCCACGGCTTCAATCCGGCCAACCCGCCCCTCTTCGACCGGAGCCTGGTGCAGGCGGGCGCGAGCTTGAGCTGGACCTTCTTCGACTTCGGCGGCCGCGCCGCACGCGTGCGCGCCGCCACCCTGCTCACCCGCGCCGCCGAGGCCGCCCTCGGCGCCGCCGAGATGCAACTGGTGGCCCGCACCGCCAACGCCTACCTGCGCGTCCTCACGGTGCGCGGCGTGCTGGCCGCGCAGGACCAGCGCCTCGCCGCCCTCACCGCCGAGTCGATGCGGGCGCGGCGCCTCCTCGACCAGGGAAAGGCCGCCCGGGTCGAGATCCTCCGCGTGGACGCCGAGGTCGCCCGTTCGCGCGCCGACCGTATCGCCACCGCCGAGCAGCTCAACGGGGCCGAGCACGAACTCGCCCAGCTCACGCAGCTCCCGTTCGCGCGCGTGCACGCGGACTCGCTCATCCCGCTCGCCCTGGCCGACACCGTGCCCACGGAGGACCCCACCGCGTTCTTCGCCCGGGCCCACGAAGCCAGCCCGGAACTGGCGGACGCACGCCATCGCGCCGAAGCCGCCCAGGCGGGCCTCGCCGCCACGCG
>JBGPHD010000005.1:0-45536 GCA_041484135.1 Gemmatimonadota bacterium | reverse complement strand
CGTAGTTCAGCGTGAGGCGGTTCTTGCTCGTCTCCTCGATGCGGCGGGCGATGCCGTACCCGTGCAGCGGTCCCAGGACCTCGAGGGTCCGGAGGATCATGAGGGCGAGCGTTCCCTGCTTCACGTCCAGTTTGTCCGCCATGGGCCGTCCTATGGGGTTCCCATACGACGGTAACCCCCGGGTTTGTTTCAGGCAATGGCGGAGGTGGAGCTGGCGGATGGCCGAGGGCCCCATGGGAGCCGTAGTTTCCAGCCGTGCTGGCTCCCCTCCTGGACAAGGCGAATCGTGGGCTGCTGCTGGACCTGGTGGTCCTCGGCGTGAACCTGATCGGTGTCACGCTGCTCCAGGGGTTCTTCCTGGATCTGCTGAGGCAGGCCGCGGGCAACGACCCGGGCGCGATGGCGATCCTGTTCGGCGGCTCCGTGGCGCTCTTCGTGCTGGCGCCGCTGGGTGCGACCTTGAAGCGCTGGCACTACCACCAGCGGCTGGGAGGCAGGAAGGTCGGGGACTTCTCGGACCGCTTGGGCGGGTGCCTGTTCAATCCGATCTTCTACTTCTGCCTCGCCGCCGTGATCTTCGCCACGGTCAATTCGTTCGTCATGCAGAAGGTGTTCGGGAACCACGAGCCGAGTGGGGCGGTCTTCGTGCCTTCGATCTTCCTCGGCCTCGGCTTGATCATCCTGCACACGTTCCTGGTCTACCGGTACTTCTCGCCGCCCAAGCGCCCGCCCAAGTCGGCGTTCATGCGCGGTCCCAGGTCCGAGTTCATCGGCGACGCCTGTCTCTTCGCGAACATGCTGCTCTTCCAGCTCATCTGGAATCTGCTGTCGTTCGCCGGCCTGGGCCCGCCGAGTGGAGTGGTGGACTTCGTGGGGCGGCTTCTGGGGCTGTGTTTCCTGGCGTTGCTGCTCTACTTCCCGCCGCGGATGTTTTATCTCGCCGAGGACGGCGGGAAGGGCCGCACGTGGCTGATGATCCTCGTGGCGAATGCCCCCGTCATCGCGCGCGTGCTGCTGGGAGCGTCTCTCCCCGGGCGCTAGGGTCGCTGAGGAGTCATGGCCTCATCCCGGGCGGCGGGCAGTCTGCGTGTGGACCGAGGGCGACCAAAGAACAAGACGTAACCGTCCGAGTCCTTGAGCTCGCAGACGGTGGCCAGTATGGCCAGACAAGGGCAGTGGTCTCATGTCTCGCTACTCAAATGGGCTCTGCTATTCTCGCCGCCGCAGCCTGTTGCTGCCATCGCTCGGCGTCCACGCCCTTCACGAGGAGCCACAGGGCGAACAGCGCCTCTCCCGCGGCGCTCGCCAGGATCCAGGAGAAGTACTTCGTGGCGAACGGCGGGAACAGGAATGCCAGCCACACCAGGCCGGAGACCATCAGCAGCCCGCCGAGGATCCGAGGCAGGAAGGTCGACTTGAAGGCCAGGTAACCGGTCAACAGGCCGTAGAACGCGAAGAACACGAGCGCGATGCCGTAGGTCTGCGAATAGAGCTTCAGGAACATGAATGCCAGGGCCTGGAGCTGTGCCACCGGGAATGCGCTCATGTACGGTACGCCCGTGAGGACGGTCAGCGGAGCGAGTTGGAAGACGAGCGCGCATGCCTGGATCGCGCATGCCGTGAGGCTGAACAACACGGCGGTCAACGCCAGGGTCCTGTTCACCGGCTTGAGCAAGCGATAGTAGAGCGCCGTCACGGCGAGGTAGGACGCGACCACGAGGAGGTCGCCGGCGAAACCCAGCAGGTACATCGGCAGGTGCGTCAAGATGTTGACCGCCGTCGTCGCGGCGTCTCCGCTGACGATGATGCCGCGCCGGGCGAAGCTGGCGAGTCCTCCACTCACGACCATGAGGAAGTAGAAGAGTCCGCCCATCCGTGCCGTGAAACGCGGTGATGAACCTCCGGTCGGCTCCATGACGACTCCAGTCCGCGGTGAGTGGTCTCTCACCGTACGTTGGCGGGAAACCGATGGACATGATGGCGCGTATCAACAACATGACAGTTGGTGCCAACGAGAACAAGAACGATGCGTGAGCTGACGGTCGCGGCGAGTGCGGTGCGCGCCTTGATGGAGCTGGCCGTGTCCAGGGGGGCCAGCCGAGCGAAGCTGGCGGAGCGCTCGCGGATCGACCGCGCGGATCTCGCGGACGCGGATGACCGCGTCCCGTTCAGCAAGTATGTCGCGCTGATGCGGGCGGGACAGGAGCTGTGCCGTGATCCCGCGCTCGCCCTGCACTTCGGCGAGGCGGTCGATGCCTCCGAGGTGTCGATCGCGCACGTGGCCGGCGGGGCCGAGAACCTCGGCGACGCCCTCGCGCAGGGGAATCGGTATGCGCCCCTCGGCGTTGAGGTCGAGGCGGACGGCACGGGCGATCGCCTCCAGCTCCGCCGCGCCGCGGGGCAGCTCTGGCTCGTCGATGCCCGCAGGAACCCGAACGATTTCCCGGAGCTCACGGAGTCCACGTTCGCGCGCATGATAAGCACGATGCGCCGGCTCCTGGGCGATCGGCAGGTCGTCACCACGGTGCATGTCACGCACGCCGAGCCGGCCTACCGCGCCGAGTATGAGCGGATCTTCCGTGTACCGGTGGTGTTCGGAAGCAACTGGAATGCCCTGCGTATCGATGAAGCGCTGATGTCGAGCATCCGATTTCCCACACCGTCGCGGTATGTGACGAGTGTGTTGAAGGACCACGCGGAAGCGCTCCTCGAGAGGCTGGAGAGCTCACGATCGACGCGGGACCGGGTGGAGCGCCTGCTGATGCCGCTCCTCAGCACCGGGGATGTGCGCATGGGCACGATCGCCGGCAAGCTCTGTTGCAGTCGGCAGACGCTCTTTCGCAGGTTGAAGGTGGAGGGCGTGACCTTCGAGCAGGTGCTGGACGAGCTGCGCCACAAGCTGGCGCTCAACTACCTCAGTGCGAACAAGGCCTCGGTGAAGGAGACGGCACGTCTGGTCGGGTATGCCGATCCGGCGGCCTTCTCGCGCGCCTTCAAGCGCTGGACGGGGTCCAGTCCGCGCATGTATGTCTCGCGGTGTGTGTCGTCAGCTGTGCCCCAGGACTCCCGTCATCGGTCGGAGTGACCGACCGTCACGATCACATTACCCCGCTTGTGCCCCTCCTCGACGTAGCGATGGGCCTCGACGATCTCCTCCAGCGGATAAACGCGATCGATGACCGGCTTCAGCTTCCCCGACTCGGCCAGGCGCTTGAGCAGCAGCAGGTCCTCGGCACGGAGCCAGGGCCTGATGTCGTCGATCGAAACGGATCTGCCACCGGGCGTCAGCGCGTCTCCGGCGCGAACCAGCGCCTTCGCGCTCTTTCTCCGGCCCACGGCGTCGAGGATGAGGTCGTAGCGCTCGCCTCTGCTCGTGAAGTCCTCGCGCGTGTAGTCCACCACCGCCTCGGCGCCGAGCGACTCGACCAGCGTGAGATTCCTGGTGCTGCACACGCCGGTCACCCTCGCCCCGAAGTGTCTGGCGAGCTGCACCGTCGCGGTGCCGATGGCGCCCGAGGCGCCATAGACCAGGACGCGCTGTCCGGCCTGGATCCGCGCTCTCCTGAGGAGGGGCAAGGCGAGCAGGCCCCCATAGGGCAACGCCGCGGCCTCCAGAGAGGTCAGGTTGACCGGCCGCGCCGCGAGCAGGCCGCCTGCGGAGCAGCAGACGTACTCGGCGTAGCAGCCGGCCTTCCATTGCGAGATCCCGAAGACCTGGTCGCCTGGTCGGAAGTTCCTGACATCCCGTCCGACTGATTCGATCTCTCCTGCGAGCACGATCCCGAAGATGGGCCGGCGCGGCGCCCGGTATCCGAGCAACAGCCGCGCGAGGATCCGATATCGCAGGGGGAACTTGAGACCCCGGGCCATGCAGTCGCTTGCCGTCACGGCCGTCGCAACGATCCGGATGCGGACCTCGCCCTTGCGAGGCACGGGCCGCTCGACGTCGGTCACCCGCAGCACCTCGGGCGGGCCCCAACGCGTGCAGACGGCCGCCTTCATTCTCGCGGCGCCTCGTCAACGTCTTCTCCGCCGTGGATGTCGATCGCGCGGCGTGCGTTCCCGTCGAGGCTCGAGTTAAAGAGACGAGCCGGATCCCTCAGAGAGGCGCCCTTGGCGAAGGTAAGCAGGCTGGCAGGAACCGTGGCACGCGCTGCATGTACGGGCGATACGCAGGCATACGCTGCAGGAGATCGAGCTCCTCAAGCCGGGCCTGCAAGTGCACCCAAACGACCCCAAGCGCTGCCGCGAGGGCCACCGCCCCTCGAGGCCTTACCAGCACCAGAGCCGCAAACTGGACCAAGAGGCCGGCATAGATAGGGTGGCGAAGGTAGCGGTACACGCCGGACGCGACCAGGGCGTCATCCTGAGAGGGCGCTGCCGCGCGAAGCCGAATCGCCCACAGAGCCAGCAGTTGGACGCCACACCCGGCGGCCAGGAGTAGCCAACCTAGAGTGGTCAGCAGTGCGGACTCCAGGAAGAGCCGTGGCGAGGGCGAGCGGACGGCAAGACCAAGGCCAACGACCCACACCAGTACTCCGTACGTCATAGCACTTGCGGCTGCCTGAGCGCGGCCCTGTGCTCGTGGCACAAGCACGCGCCCCCGTTGTGCGGTGGCGCGGCCCCGCCGAGCCGCTACGCGTTCAGGCGGATCGGCAGCCTCCGGACCCGCTGGCCCGTGGCCGCGAAGATCGCGTTACACACCGCCGGCGCGATGGGAGGCGTCCCTGGCTCGCCCACGCCGCCCTGCGCCGCGGTGCTGGGCACGATATGCACCTCGACCCGCGGCATCTCGCTCAGCCGGAGCGGCTCGTAGTCGTGGAAGTTGCTCTGGGTGACGCGCCCGCGATCGATCGTGATCTCACCGCGGAGCGCGGCGGAGAGCCCGTACACGATGGCGCTCTCCATCTGCGCTTCGACGGTGTCCGGATTCACCACGGGGCCGCAGTCCACCGCGCAGACGACGCGGTGCACCGTCGGCACGCCGCCCGTGACCGAGACCTCGGCCACCTCCGCGACGTAGCTGCCGAACGATTCGTGGACCGCGATGCCGCGCGCGTGGCCCGCGGGGAGCGATGTTCCCCAGCCCGCGCGCGTCGCCGCCAGCTCCAGCACGCCCAACAGGCGCGGCTGGCCGGCGAGGAGCCGGCGCCGCAGCTCGTACGGGTCCTTGCCGCCGGCGGCGGCCAGTTCGTCGAGGAACGACTCCTTGATGAACGCGTTCTGCGAGTTGCCGACGCTGCGCCAGAACCCCACCGGGACGCCCGACTCACGGTGCACCCAGTCCACGTGGATGTTCGGGATGGCGTACGGCAGGTCGGCGGCGCCTTCCACCGACGAGTTGTCGATGCCGTTCCTGATGAACTGGGGGAACATCCGGGCCATGATGGACGGCCCGACGACGCGATGCGTCCACGCCGACGGATAGCCGTCGGGTCCCAGCGTCCCGGCGAGCACGTTGTACGTCGCGGGACGGTACATGTCGTGCTGGATGTCATCCTCGCGGGAGTAGATCACCTTGACCGGCACGCCCGCCGCCTTGGATGCTTCCACGGCGTCGATGATGAAGTCCAGCTCCGCCCTCCGCCCGAAGCCGCCGCCCAGCATGGTGGTGTGCACCTTGATGGTCTCCGGCCGGAGGCCGGTGAGCTCCGCCGCCTTCCCCTGGGACGCGGTCTGGAACTGGGTCGGCGCCCAGATGTCGCAGCCGTCGCTCCTGACGTGCGCGGTGCAGTTCATCGGCTCCATGGTGGCATGCGCGAGGTAGGGGATCTCGTAGACCGCCTCGATCTTCCGCGACGCCGCGGCCAGGACGGCCGCCGCGTCTCCCTCGTGCCGCGCCATGACGCCGGGCGCGCGCGCCAGCTCGGTGTAGAGCTGGGTGATGCTCGCGCTGCTGACGTTGGCGTTAGGTCCTTCATCCCACGTGACGCTGAGCGCGTCACGCCCCTTCTTGGCGGCCCAGTAGCCGTCCGCGATCACGGCGACGCCGTTGGTCACCTGCGCCACGTGCCGCACGCCGGGCACGGCCCGGGCGCGGGTGGCGTTGAAGGACGCCACGGTCCCGCCGAAGACGGGGCACCGCGCCACGACCGCGACCAGCATCCCCGGCACCTTGACGTCGATCCCGAACTCGGCGCGGCCGGTCACCTTGAGCGGCGTGTCGAGCCGCTTCACCCGCCGGCCGATGACCCGCCAGGCGCTCGCGTCCTTGAGCGTTACGTTCTGCGGCACCGGCTGCGAGGCGGCCGCGGTCGCCAGCTCGCCGTACGTCATCCGCCGGCTGGTGGCCGCGTGGAGCACGGCGCCGTTCTCGGCCCGGCACCCGGCGCGGTCCACGCCCCAGGCCGCGGCCGCCGCACCGATGAGCATCTCGCGCGCCGCGGCGCCCGCCTGGCGCATCGGCGTGAACGAGGCCCGTATCGTGGTGCTGCCGCCCGTCCCCTGCTGCCCGAACATCGGGTTGGCGTACGCGCGGTCGGCGTGGGCGCCCTCGAAATGCACGGTGGTCCAGTCCAGCTCGAGCTCTTCGGCGATGAGCATCGGGATCGCGGTCATGATCCCCTGGCCCATCTCCGAGTAGCCCACCATCACGGTGACGGCGCCGTCGGTGCCGACCCGGATGAAGGCGTTAGGTGCGAACGTGTCCGGCGGGGTCGCGCCGCGATCGGTGCGGCGGGGCAGGGAGACGCCGAGCACGAGGCCCGAGCCGGCGGCTGCCACGGCACCCACGCGCAGGAAGTCGCGCCGGCTGACGTTGGTGGGGGCGGGGGCGGTCATCGGGCACCTCCCGAGACCGCGGTATCGCCCGCGGCGCGATGGATGGCGCGGCGCACCCGGTTGTAGGTCCCGCAGCGGCAGATGTTGCCGGACATCGCGGTGTCGATGTCGGCATCGGTGGGGTGCGGCTTGGCGGCGAGCAGCGCGGCGGCGCTCATGAGCTGCCCCGACTGGCAGTAGCCGCACTGGGGCACGTCCTCCTCGACCCAGGCCCGCTGGAGCGCGTGGCTCCCGTCAGGCGAAAGACCCTCGATGGTCGTGACGCGCTTGCCGGCGGCGGCCGTGATGGGCGTGGAGCACGAGCGCACCGGCTGGCCGTCGAGGTGCACGGTGCAGGCGCCGCACTGCGCCATCCCGCACCCGAACTTGGTGCCGGTGAGGCCGAGGCTGTCGCGGATGACCCAGAGGAGGGGCGTGTCCGCGGCGGCGGTGATGGAGCGGCGCTGGCCGTTGACGGTGAGTGAGTACGCTGGCATGAGGTCTCCTTGCTCCCTAGACAGCCAATCTATCGAATACCTTGCCTTCCGTGAACAACCGGAACAGCTCCGGGTCGAGCATCCCGTCCTTCACCTCGGACGACATGATGTCGAGCGCCTTCTGGAGCGGGACGGCCCGCTTGTAGGGCCGGTCCGCGGCGGTCAGCGCGTCGAAGATGTCGCTCACCGTCATCATCCGCGTCTGGATCGGGATGTCGGCGGCGGCCACCTTCCGCGGGTAGCCCCTGCCGTTGAGCTTCTCGTGGTGCCCGTAGGCGATGAGCGGGATCTGCGACAGCTCCTTGGTCCACGGGATCTGGAGCAGGAACCGATAGGTGTGCGTCACGTGGCTCTCGATCTCGAGCCGCTCGGCCTCGTCGAGGCTCCCCTTCCGGATGGTGAGGAAGCGGACCTCGTCGTCGGAGATGTAGGCCTGCTCCTGGCCCTCGATGTCCTTGAACCGCCGCTCCGCCAGCGCCAGCAGCTCCTCGAAGCTCCCCTCGGGCAGCACCGACGGCTCGTTGGCCGTGAGCACCGTCTTCAGGAACTTCTCCAGCTCGTCGATCTCCTGGAAGTACGACTTGTCGAGCCCGGCGATGAACTCGCCGTAGCCCTGGGTGCCGTGCAGGGTGAGGTAATCGGCGCGCTTGCGGTGGTACTCGGACTCGCTTGAGCGCTTGATGAACGCGTAGCGGCTCCTGATGAGGGCGAGGTCGGGCGGGTAGAGCTTCTTGGCCTTGACCAGCACCTGCTCGCGCACGCCGACCTTGCCGAAATCGTGCAGCAGCCCCGCGTAACGGATCTCCTTGAGCTGCTCCCTGGAGAAGTTGATGTGCCGGTACTGGCCGTCGGTGGCGCGGTCCACCACTTCCGCGAGCCCCACGGTCATGGTCGCCACCCGGCCCGAGTGACCGAAGGTGGTGGGGTCGCGCTGCTCGATCGCGGTCACCGCCGCGGTCACGAACCCCTCGAAGAGCCGCTCGATGTTCTCGTAGAGGAGGCTGTTCTCGATGGAGACGGCGGCCTGGCCGGCGAGCGCCGTCACGATCTCCACGGTGCGCCGCGAGAAGGGGATCACCTGCTCCTGGGTCACCTCGGGCGAGGTCAGCTTCACCGCGGGGTCCCGCTTCCGGTTGATGAGCTGCAGCGCGCCGATCACCTCGTCCCGGTGGTTCTTCATCGGCACGGTGAGCATGGACTTGGCGCGGTAGTTGTTGCGCTCGTCGAAGGAGCGGTTGAACGAGTACTCGACGTCGGGCGGGAGGAAGTAGACGTCGTCGATCACCAGCGGCTCGCCGTTGGAGCAGACGTGGCCGGCGATGCTGCGATTGTCGAGCGGCATCGTGAACTCGACGAAGCCCGCGCTCTGGAGCGTGTCGCTCTGGGTGAGCTTGAAGCGGAGCCGGGGCGCCGGCGTGTCGCGCCCCTCCACCAGGTACAGCGAGCCGCCGTCCGACTGGGCGATCTGCCGCGACTTCTCGAGGATGAGGTTCAGCAGCACGTCGTAGTTGCGCTCGGTGGAGAGCGCGACGCCGATCCTGGTGAGCTCCGTGATCTCCTTGGAGCGCGCCGCGATCTCGGCGCGGGCGCGCTGCGCCTCGACGCGCATCGTCGCGGCGCGGTAGGCGGCCTTGAGCGCGGCGAAGAGCTGGCGCGGTCCCGAGGGGTGCCGGAGGAAGACCGAGACCACGTCGGCGCCCGGGAGGTCGAACGGCATGTCGGTCTCGCCGGCGGCGCCGAGGGCGACGATGGGGAGGCCCGCGTCGGTGGCCTCGTGCACGCCTGACGGCCCGAGGAGGCGGCGCAGCGTCTCGTCCATCAGGAGGACGGTGGGCCGGTCGTCGAGCGTGGCGGCGTCGAAGCTCGTGATCGCGCGGCGTTCGATCTCGGCCGCCTCGAGCGCGGCGGCGGCCGGGCCGGGTTCCCAGGTAGGGCCGTGGAGGAGGAGGAGTTTCATGGCCGAGGCGGCGGTGTGGTGTCGTGCGGCGCCGTGTCGGGGCGGGCCCGCAGCTGGGCCGCGGCGGCCGAGTCGCGCCGCCAGGCGGCCAGCGATTCGGCCGGCATCTTGACGCCGGTGATGAGCCGCATCGGGCGCCGGCCCACCTGCTCCAGCACGTAGTTGAGCTGCTGCGAGAGGATGCGGAAGTTGCTGATGATGGTGGCGATCTCGGGCCGGTTCTCTCCGCCCATCGCGATGAAGAGGCGGGTGAGCGAGTCCACGCTCACCAGCAGCCGCCGCGACTGGATGATGGTCGAATCCACCTCGCGGAACGTGATCCCCGTCCGCGCGTTGGCGCTGTCCATGAGGAACCGGAGGTGGTCGAGGTTGACCGTCACGCCGCCGAGGACTTTCTGGGTCTCCGGCTCGATGCCGGCGAGGAAGCGGCGCGCCGTCCCCGAGGCCACGGCCAGGCTGTCGGCGAGGCGGCGCGACGCCTCGAGGGTCCCGGTGGCGGCGACCAGGGCCGCCTGGATGGTGCCCTTGAGGTCGGTGGCGAGGGCGCCGAAGGCTTCCATCGCCGCGGGCAGGCGATGCATGTCGATCGTGTCGCCGGGGGCGAGCGTGCCGCCGCTGTCCGAGTGGACCGCGAGGAGCAGGGTCGAGCCGCCGAAGAGCGCGCTCTCCACCTCGGCGTTGGTGCCGCGGGGGAGCCGGAGCGGCGTGCCGTCGGGGAAGGCGTCGAGCAGGGAGAGCCGCAGGATGAACTCGAGCCGTCCGGCGCTGCCCGGGGCGGGCCGCGGGGAGATGCCCGCCACGCGTCCCACCTCGAGCCCCTGCATGAAGATCTTGGTGTCGACCGCGATGTCCTTGGCGTCGGTGGTGCGGACGTACACGTCGTAGCGCTTGATCCCCCACCCGCTGGTCGCGACGAGGGCCGCGACCACCAGGGCGACGGTCACGATGAGGAACATGCCGACGAGGAGATCGTTGCGCTGGACGCTCACGACGATTCCTCCACCGCCTCACCGTCCACGACCTTCAGCACGCGCGTCATCATCCTCCGGGTGGACGGCACCAGGTCCTGCGCGGTGAGGAAGACCGTGCGGCGGGTGCCGTCGGCCCGTCGGCTCGCGTGCTCGAGCAGGTCCACCGCCGCGCGTCCCGTCAGTCCGTCGAACGGCGCCTCGAAGACCACCAGGTCCGGGTCGAGCGCGATGGCGCGCGCCACCGCCGTCCGGCGCCGGTCCTCTTCGTTGGCCTGCGCGGGGCGGAGGCCGGCCGCCGCCCGGAGGTGGAGGTCATCCAGCAGCTGCGTGACGCGCACCTCCACGTCGGCCATCCGGTGGTCGGAGGCGAAGCGCAGCGGCAGCGCCACGTTGTCGCGCAGGGTGAGGTTCTGCAACAGACCGTCGCCGACCTGAAGGTATCCCACGCGCCGCCGGAAGACGAGCAGATCGTAGTACGGCAGGTCCGCGATGAGGGCGCCGAACACCACCGCCTGGCCGCTGATCGGCCGCCGGAGGCCGAGCGCGTAGGCGCCGAGGTCGCCGACGCCGCTGTCCTCGTCCCCCACCGCGGCGACGATCTCTCCCGGCACGATCGTCACGTTGAAGCGGTGGTCGGGGTGGTCGGGCCGGTCGCGCAGGTCGATGGCCTTGAACTCGAGCGGCGGCGCCGCCTCGGTGCCGAAGGCGTACGACTGGGCGAGGTACGACCGGCGAGGCTGGGTCATGCCACGACGGCGACGAACACGGCCGACATGATGAAGATGGCCACGATCGTGCCCACGACCCCGCGGGTCACGGCCTGCGGGATCTCGGTGGGGCCGGCCTTCACCGCGAGTCCGTGATAGGAGCAGAAGAGCGCCACCGCCGCACCGAAGGTGATCCCCTTGGCCACCGTCAGCCACACGTCCTTGGCCGACAGGGTGCCCAGCACGATCGCGGCGTAGTGGTCCACCCGCATCCCGCCCGAGCCCACGGTCGCGCCGATGTAGCCCGAGACGAGCGCCACGCCGTCGAAGACGATCATCAGGCACGCGACCGAGACCACGGCGCCGAGCATCCGGGGGAGCACCAGGTAGATGTACGGGTCGATCCCCATCGCCTCGAGGGCGGTGACCTCGCCCATGACGCGGTTGGTGGCCATCTCCGCCGCGATGGCGGTCCCGGAGCGGGAGACCACGATGAGCGCGGTGAGGAGCGGGCCGAGCTCCCGGATCACCGCCACCACCATGATGGTGCCGATGAAGTTGGGCGCGACCGCCCCGAGCTGGCTGCTGGTCTGCGCGATGACCAGGAACGACAGGATGGCGGACAGCAGGGTGACGAGGCCGATGGCCTGCAAGGCGGTGAAGCGGATCTGGTTGACGAGATTGCGCAGCGTGACCACGCGGCCGGCCCGGCTGAGCCTGGCGGCCGCCCTGGTGGCCCGCAAAGCGAAGCGCGCCAGCCCTCCGAGCACGGAGAGCCGGCGCGCTCCCGATTGTCCGATTGCCGCGACGACCGCCGTCACGGCCTCAGCTTATCACGTGCAGGCGCCCTGTTGCAAGCGGTTGCAGTCCGTCCGCGCCTGGGTGTAGGTGGGGAACGCCGTCAGCGCGGCGCGATACTGTTCCACCGCGCGGTTGGTGTCGCCCCGGTCGGCGTAGAGCACCGCCCTGGAGTAGGCCATGACGGCCTGGGTGGGCGGCGAACCCTGGCGCTGGTGGTCGTCGATGACGCGACGCTCCAGCGGCGGCAGGTTGGCGTCGTGCATCAGCTGCGTCGCCAGGCGCGAGGCGAGATCGAACACCTGCTCGAGCGTGCCGTTGACGCGCTCGGTCCGGAGGATCTGGCCGGTCTCGGAGTCGAAGAGACGGGCGTCGATCCGGAACTGGCCCCGGTTGTAGAACAGCGTCCCGGTCACCATGTAGCGGGCGCCGATGAGGTGCCCGATCTGCACGATGGTGTTGCCCTCGACGCGGCCCTCGCGACCCAGGTTCTGCTCCTGCATGATCTGCTGGAGCTGGGCGCGCTCGACGACTCGCACCGCCGGGTTCACCGCGAGCTCGGAGATGGTCATGGCGGCCAGTCCCCGGCGGAGCGCTTCGAGATCCTCATGCTCCATGCCGAGGGACATGCCGAGGTCGAAGTCCAGGACGGTCATCCCGGGGCGCGCGTCCTGCGCGGCGGCCGGCGGTGCCGGAGGCCGTTGCTGCGCGCGGGCCGGCGCCACGACGACCAGCGCCGCCAGCGCCAAGGCTGAGGTTCCCGCTGCCAACCGCTTCATACGATCCGACCTCCGCAAGAGACAGAGTGCAGGCGCCGTGCGCGCCAGGATGCCGATCCGTTACAGCGTGATGGTCAAGCCTTCCGCGGCGGCGCAGACTTCCAGCTTCCCCCGCTTCGCGGCCGCCTCGCACGCCCGGGACACGATGACGTCCATCGCGTCGTCGCTGTGCTCGGGCTCGTGGTGGAAGAGCGCCAGCCGCTTCGCGCCGGCCTCGTGCGCCAACTCCACCGCCTCGACGAAGGTCGAGTGTCCCCAGCCCGCGTGCGTCCCGTACTCCTCCGGCGTGTACATCGCGTCGTGGATCAGCAGGTCCGCCCCGCCGATGAACTCCACGAACCGCTTCCGCCAGTTGGGGCCGACGTCGTAGTCGCCCGCCGGGCCCAGCTCGTCGTCCGTCACGTACACCACCGAGGGCCTGTTCGCCGCCTGGAGCTTGTACCCCAGGGTGACCGCCGGGTGTCGCACCCGCATCGAGGTGATGGTGCAGCCCGTCGTCTCGATGGGCTGCGCGTTCACGTGCTGCACCTCGAGCGTCGCGGCCAGCGCGTCCAGCGGCACCGGGAAGACCACCGGCTGCATCAGCTGCCGCAGGATCGTCTCCATCGCGACATCGCCCTGCTTCGGCCCCCACACCCGCAACACGTTGCCCTTCATGAAGAGCGGGGCGAAGTAGGGCAGCCCCTGGATGTGGTCCCAGTGGGCGTGCGACAGGAGGATGTCCGCCTTGACGCCTCCCGTGCCGCTCTGCCCCAGGTGCTTGCCCAGCCCCCGGATGCCCGTGCCCGCATCGAGGATGACGAGGTTCCCCCGTCCGTGCCGCACCTCGACGCACGCGGTATTGCCGCCCATCCGCGCGGTCTGGGCTCCCGGTGTGGGCACCGTCCCGCGGGTCCCCCAGAACGTGACCGTGACGCTCATCGCGAGGGCCGGTTCCGGGACACGCCGAAAGTTACCCGAAAAGGGGTGTCCGGGACTAGGAAAGGGGTCACTCGCACCTCGTGACGGGCCTCACGCCTTCGACCCCGCCAGGGCCAGGAGCGCGTCGCGCTGCCGGATGGTGATCTCGCGCCGGGAGACCTCGATGCAGCCGCGCTCGACCAGCTCGCGCATCGCCCGGGACACGGTCTCCCGCGAGCTCCCGATCATCTGGGCGATGGTGTGGTGGGTCAGCCGGCGCGTGATCTTCGGCCCGCCCCCCTCGTCCGCCAGGTCCAGGAGCAGCTGCGCCACCCGGCCGTTCACGTCCAGCAGCACCAGCCCGCCGATCTTCTCGTCGGCGCGGCGCAGCCGCTGGACCAGGACCCGGAGCAGCTTGAGCGCCACCTTGGGGTTCTGCTCCAGCTGGGCCTGGAAGTCCTCGCGCCGGAGCACCAGCAGGTGCGAGTCCTTCATGGCGATGACGTGGGCGCTGCGCGGCTCATCGTCGATCAGGGCCATGTCCCCGAAGAAGTCCCCGTCCCCCAGGACCGAGAGGATGACCTCGCGGCCGTCCTCGCCGATCAGCACCACCTTCACCTGCCCGGTGGAGACGATGTAGAGGGCGTCGCCGGGGTCGTCCTCGAACAGGATCACGCTGTTCTTCGGGTACTCGCGCTCACGCGTGACCTCGGCGAAGCGCGCCAACTCCGCCTCGATGAGGTCACTGAACAGGGGGACTCTTTTGAGGACGTCGGTCGCTGACATGCCGTTCGGCGCTCAGGATGGGCTAAGTAATGGCTCGCGCCAAGTTTACCGTTGGCGCACGCGGGTGTCAAATGCCTGGGCGGGGCTCACCTTGTCGCCAAGTTGTGGTCCCGGTTATATTTGCGGCCCGTTCATACACCTTCAGCATGACGGAGCGAAGGACGTGAAAGCAGCCATCCATCCCGACTACCACACGATCACCGTGGTGTGCGCCTGCGGGAATACGTGGAAGACGCGATCGACCGCCAGGGCGATCCACATCGAGATCTGCGCCAAGTGCCACCCCTTCTTCACGGGCAAGCAGAAGCTGGTGGACACCGCGGGCCGCGTCGAGCGGTTCCGTGCCAAGTACCGGAGTTCGACCGATAGCTGACCTGCGCGGCCGCCTCGCGGCCGCGCTCGCCCGCGCCGAGCAGGTGGCCGCCTCGCTGGCGGACCCTGCGACGGCACGGGATTCTTCCCAGCTGAGATCCCTGGGACGCGAGAACGCGCGCCTCGAGCCGATCGTGAGCTCGGGGCGCCGTTTTCTGAAGCTCCAGGCGGAGCTCATCTCCGCGCGCGAGCTGGCCGACGTTGCAGGCGCGGACCCGGAGCTGGTGGCGATGGCGCGCCAGGAAGTGGCCGCGCTCGAGCCCGTCCTCACCCGGCTCGAGGCCGAGCTAGTCGAGCTGCTCACCCCGCACGACCCCCTCGACGATCGCGACGCCATCGTCGAGATCCGGGCCGGCACGGGCGGGGATGAGGCCTCCCTCTTCGCCGCGGAGCTCCACCGGATGTACACCCGTTATGCGGAGCGGCGCGGGCACCGGATCGAGCTCATCTCCCTCTCACCCGGCAACGTCGGTGGTCTCAGGGAAGCGATCTACGCGGTGCGCGGCCAGAACGCGTACGGGGACCTCCGGAGCGAGGCCGGCGTCCACCGGGTGCAGCGCGTCCCGGTGACGGAGTCGGCGGGGCGCATCCACACGTCCGCGGCCACGGTGGCCGTGCTCCCCGAGGCCGAGGAGGTGGACGTCAAGATCGAGGACAAGGACCTCCGGATCGACGTCTTCCGCTCGCAGGGACCCGGCGGGCAGAGCGTGAACACCACCGACAGCGCGGTGCGCATCACGCACCTGCCGAGCGGCATCGTCGTGCAGTGCCAGGACCAGAAGTCGCAGCTCCAGAACAAGGTGAAGGCGATGGAGGTGCTCCGCTCGCGTCTCCTCGACAAGACGATCGCGGAGCAGGAGGCGGCGCGGGCGCGGGACCGGCGCGCCATGGTGGGCACCGGCGACCGGAGCGCCAAGATCCGGACGTACAACTTCCCCCAGAGCCGCGTGACCGACCATCGGATCGGGCTGTCGGTGCACAACCTCCAGGGGGTGCTGGATGGGGACCTGGACGCGTTCGTGAAGGCCCTCAGGATCCAGCGGCAGGAAGAGAGCGATGGCTGAGGCCGCCGTCATGACGCGCACCTCCGACCTCCTCGATGAGGCATGCCTGACGCTTCAGGCCGCCGGGGTCCCCGGGGCGAGGCGTGAGGCGGACGAGCTGTACGCCGCGGTCATCGGCGGAGCGACCAGCGCGGCGTGGCTCGATCGCGAGCGCGAGATGCCGGCGGCCACCGCCGAGCGTTTCCTTCGGGCGGTCACCCGCCGTGCCGCCGGATGGCCGCAGGCCTACGCGGCCGAGCACGCCAACTTCCGCGGACACTGGCTCCGCGTGGACCACCGCGTGCTCATCCCGCGTCCGGAGACGGAGGGCTTGGTCGAGCTGGTCCTGGCGTGGGCGCACGGGCTCGCCGGCGCACCGGGTGTGGTGGCCGACATCGGTACGGGGTCGGGCGCCATCGCCATCGCGCTGGCGCTCGAGTCGCGGGTGGCGGGCATCATCGCCACCGATGTCTCCGGCGGGGCGCTCGACCTCGCCATCGAGAACGCCGTGGCGTCGGGCGCGAAGGAGCGGATCAGCTTCCGGCGCGGCCACCTGCTGGAGCCCCTGCTCGGCGAGCGGGTGGACGCGGTGGTGAGCAACCCGCCCTACGTCGCCACCGGGGAATGGGAGGCGCTGGACCCGTCGGTGCGGGACTACGAGCCACGGCTCGCGCTCGACGGCGGGCCGGACGGGATGGTGCCGTTGCGGGAGCTGATCGCTGGTGCGGGAGAGGCGCTGCGGCCCGGTGGCCTGCTGGCGCTGGAAGTGGACGCGCGCCGCGCGGATGCGGCGGCGGATGCGGCACGGAGCGCCGGCTTCGAGCTGGTCGAGGTCGGCAGGGACCTTTTCGGGCGACCGCGCTACGTGCACGGCCGCCGGCCGGATGGGAACGATGATTCCTGAGCGGGCCTTGGAGCTGGGCCGACTCGTGGGCCAGAGCGACGAATACCAGGCGCTGAAGCGCGCCAACGACCGTCTCATGGCGGAGCAGGAGCTGCGGGAAGCGCTGGACACGCTGCGCGGGCTCCAGCTGGGCGTCGCCGAGCAGGCGGAGCGGGGGCTGCCCCCCCGCCCGGAGCGGCAGCAGGAGCTGGACCAGCTGGTGGGGCGGGTGCAGACGCACCCGGCGTACCAGAGCGTCGTGGTGGCCCAGGCCAACTTCGACAAGCTGATGTACCGGATCAACGAGCAGATCCTCGAAGGGATGAAGAAGGGTGCCGACAGCCGCATCATCAGCCTCGGTTAGGCGCGGCCTCTTCGTCGCCCTCGAAGGCATCGAGGGGGCCGGCAAGACGTCGCAGGCGGCGCGGCTCGCCGAGCGGCTGCGCGCGGGGGGCGAGGAGCCGGTGCTGGTGCGCGAGCCGGGCGGGACGCCGCTGGCCGAGGAGTGCCGGCGGCTGGTGCTCCACGCGCCCTACGCGCTGTCGGCGGCGGAGGAGGTGTTCCTCTTCCAGGCCGCGCGCGCCGACCTGGTGGTCCGGGTGATCCGTCCGGCGCTCGAGGCGGGCCGGGTGGTGCTCGCCGACCGCTTCGAGCTTTCGACCCGCTGCTACCAGGGGGCGGGCCGCGGGCTCGACGACGTGCAGGTGCGGTCGGCGATCGCGCTGGCGACCGGCGGCCTGGAGCCCGACCTCTACGCGATCCTGGACCTCCCGGTGGGGGCGGGCCGCGCCCGCCAGGCGGCCCAGGGCAAGGCGCCCGACAAGATCGAGAGCGAGGATGACCTCTTCCACCGGCGCGTGGCGGAGGCCTTTCGCAACGCGGCCGGCCCCAACATCCTTCACCTTGCCGCCGACGGGTCCGCCGACGCGGTCCACGAGGCACTCTGGGACGCCCTCGCGGGCCGCTTCCCGCAAACGTTCTCCCGGGCAGCGGGTACAACCCGCTAACCCCGCAGGAAGGGTCCATGTCGCGCAAGCGTGTCATCGTCACCACCGCCGTCGCCGTCGCCGCGTTCCTCTCGGGCGGCTGGTTCATGCAGCAGGGAGGCCGCCGCGATGAGACGGTCTACCAGAGCGCGCGGATGTTCGACGATGTGCTGTCGCACGTGGCGGACTTCTACGTGGACTCGCTCGACGAGCGGCAGCTGTACCGGATGGCGATCGACGGGATGCTGCACGAGCTCCGGGACCCGTACACGGTCTACCTCGACGGGCGCGACCTGCGCAGCCTGTCGGAGCAGACGACCGGCAACTACGGCGGACTCGGCATCCAGATCGAGGTGCGTGACGGGGCGATCGTGGTGGTGGCGCCGCTGCCCGAGACGCCGGCCGAGCGCGCCGGGGTGACGACGGGGGACCGCATCGTCGAGGTGAACGGGCAGAGCACCGCGCGCTGGAACCAGGATGAGTCGGTGCGCGCGCTGCGCGGGCCGGTGGGGACGTCCGTCACGCTGAAGATCGAGCGGCCCGGGGTCACCGACCAGATCACCTACACGCTCACCCGCGCGGAGGTGCACGCGCGCTCGGTCCGCCTCGCGATGCTGATGGACGGCGGCGTGGGGTACATCGAGGTGACCGTCTTCAGCCAGGCCACGGCCGACGAGCTGGCCGCGGCGGTGGACTCCCTGAAGGGCGTGGGGATGCGGTCGCTGGTGATCGACCTGCGCGGGAACCCGGGCGGGCTCCTCGACGAGGGGATCGCGTTCGCCGACGTGTTCCTCAATCCGGGGCAGGAGATCGTGGCGACGCGGGGACGGGCCCCCGGCGCTACCCGGCGCTTCACCGACCATCGGCCGCAGCGGTATCCGGACCTGCCGCTGGTCCTCCTGGTGAACGGCTACTCGGCGTCCGCGTCGGAGATCGTGGCGGGCGCGCTCCAGGACCACGACCGGGCGCTGCTGGTCGGCACGACGACGTTCGGCAAGGGCCTGGTGCAGTCGGTGTACACCATGTCGAACGAGGCGTCGCTCAAGATCACCACCGGCCGCTGGTACACCCCGAGCGGGCGGAGCATCCAGCGGCCCGGCCACTTCGACGAAGAGCACATCACCGACCCCGACGACGAGACGCCGGACAGCGCGGCGTCCGACACGACGCACGTCCAGATGTACCGCACCGATCGCGGCCGCTCGGTCCGGGGCGGCGGCGGGATATCGCCGGACGTGCTGGTCCGGGCCGACAGCGTGCAGGCGGTGGTGGGGCGGCGGCTGCTCCAGTCGCTGGGGGCGAAC
Organism: Gemmatimonadota bacterium; assembly: GCA_041484135.1. Taxonomy (GTDB): domain Bacteria; phylum Gemmatimonadota; class Gemmatimonadetes; order Gemmatimonadales; family JACORV01; genus JACORV01. The sequence continues at coordinate 26,794 of JBGPHD010000005.1, read as the reverse complement.
GTCACCAAGTACACCGACGCGCTGGCCGCGTACGCGCTCGATCTCCGGGCGCACCACGGGGTCACGAGCCCGCTCTTCCGGGTGACCCCGGAGATGCGGCAGCAGCTCCTCAGCCTGGTGGCGCAGCGCGGCGTGACGATCGACCCGGCGACCCTGGCGGCGACGGGCGACCTCATCGACCGGCAGATCGGGTCGCAGGTCGCGCGGTTCAGCTTCGGCCGCGCGGGCGAGGTGCGAAGGCTGGCGACGGGTGATGACCCGGTGCTCACGGAGGGCGCGCGGCTGGCCGGGCGCGCGCGCACGCCGGTCGAGCTGTTCACGCTGGCCGCCCGGCCCGGGACGCCGCCACCGGCGCAGCGGCCGTAGTGCTCTTCGTCGCCGCCGCCCTGGCGGTCGGGGCTGTGGTCGGCATCATCACCGGGCTGACCGGCGTGGGAGGAGGGGTGCTCATGGTGCCCTTCCTCTACGTGCTTTATGGGCGGCTGCACGTCCCCGAGAGCGACGCGACGGCGCTCGCGCACGCGACCAGTCTGGCGGTGATCGTCCCGACGGCGCTCCGCAGCCTCCTCGGGTTCCGCGGCAAGCACGTCGTGAACCTGCGTGCCGCCATCCCCATCGCCGTCGTGGCCGCCATCTCCGCGGCGATCATGGCGCCTCTCGCGGTCAGGCTCCCGCACCAGGGGCTCCGCATCGGCTTCGGTCTCTTCCTCGTCACGGTCTCCACGGAGCTGATCTTCCGCACCAGCGCGCGCACCGACGCGGTCCCGCGGGGCCCGATGCACCTCGCCGGCGCGGCGGCTTTGGGTGTGCCGGTGGGCGCGCTCTCGGCCGCGCTGGGCGTGGGCGGCGGCGTCCCCGCCACGATGGGGATGTACTACCTGCTCAAGCTCCCCTTCCGGGTCCTCACGCCGACGTCGCTGGTGGTGATCGCGGGGACGGCCGCGGCGGGCACGGTGAGCTACCTCTTCACGCCCGCGGGCCCGCTCGCCTTCGGCTGGGTGGTGGGCCACGTGGACTTCGCCCACGCCCTGCCGCTGGCGATCGGATCGGTGCTGACGGCGCCGCTGGGCGTCAGGCTCAACCTCGGCACGTCGGTGTTCACGCTCCGGCGGATCCTCGGGGGGCTGATCCTGGTGATCGGTCTCGACCTCGTCATCGAGAACGTGCTCCGGTGAAGCGGACCGGCACGGGAGCGGGACGCGCGGCCGCGCCCGCGCGGAAGACGGCTCCCGCGGCGAAGGCGGGCCTGAGCGTGGGCATCGCCGGGCCGGGCCGGGCCGGCCTGGGCCTCGCGCTGGCGCTCACGCGGGCCGGGGTGCGGGTCCTCGGCGTGCACGGGCGGCACAGCAAGCCCGCGCCGCGGGGCGTGAAGCTCACCTTCGGGGGCGCGCCGCCCTGGCTGCGTGAGGCGGACGTGGTCATCCTGGCGGTGCGGGACGACGCGCTCCGTCCGCTGGTGGCCGAGCTCGCCGAGGCCGGCGGGCTCGCGTCCGGGCAAGTGGCGCTCCACCTCTCCGGCGCGCTCACCCACGACGTGCTCGCCGCGCTCTCGGCCGAGGGCGCCGCTCTGGGGTCGATGCACCCGCTCATGACCGTGAGCGAGGAGCCGGGCCGGGCCGCGCAGCATTTCAAGGGGGCCTGTTTCGTGCTGGAGGGGGACCTCAAGGCGGTCTCGGCGGCGGACGCGCTGGCCCGCCGGCTGGGCGCCGTGCCGGCCTACATCGCTCCCGAAGCGAAGGCGAGCTACCACGCCGGGGCGGTCTTCGCGTCCAACTACGTGCTGGCGTGCCTGGCCACCGCGGAGCGGCTGCTCGAGGACGCGGGGATGACCCAGGGCGGCGCGCGCGCGGCGCTCTGGCCCATCGCGCGGGCCACGGTGGACAACGTGGCGCGGCAGGGACCGGCCGCGGCCCTGACGGGCCCGGTGGCGCGGGGCGACGTGGAAACGGTGCGCCGCCATCTCAGGGCGGTGCCCCCGGACGTGGCGGCGCTCTACGAGGCGTTAGGCCGCGCCACCCTGGCCATCGCGCGGCACGCCGGTCTCGATCCGGCGCGGGCGGACGCGGTCGGCCGGGCGCTCGGCATAGCGGCGGGATCGGTGCAGCGAGAGGCGGGCGGGTGAGGGCCCGCCGTCAGGCCTGGCCCGCGAGGTAGTCCTTCGCTTCTTCCAGGGTGCCGAACGCGGGCACTCTCCGTCCGGAGACCATGGACACCGTCACATAGAAGACCCTGGTCAGGCCCGTGAGCCCGACCACGGCGCCCGCCCTGACGTAGGCCGTGTTGCTGCGCACCAGGTCCACCATCGCGTCCACGATCTCCCGGTTGAAGCGCGATCCCGTGATGTCGGTGACCACGAGGAGCGAGCCGGGCGCGTGGGTCGCCACGAACGCCTTGGCCTCCGCGATGTGCTGGAGACTGTCGGTGGTGTCCACCGCCTGCGCGAAGTCCAGGAGCAGGATGCGCGCCCCCCGGTGCTCGATGAACCGCGCCCGCGACGGGATCATGTCCGCCCCTCGACCTTGAGCAGGGACGTCCGCTTCTTCAGCGTCCGCACCACGGTGAAGGCCACCGCTCCCACCACGAAGACGCCGGTCCAGACCGGGTCCATCCGGAACTCGTGCCGCGCGACCCAGCGTTCCGCCAGGTCCATCACGAAGAGCCCCGCCACGATCGCGAAGGCCGCGTAGATCTCTCCCTTGAGCGCGGTGCGCCAGGAGAAGGGGAGTGACGGTGGCACCCAGGCTTCCCACTGCGGGATGATGGCGGGGGTGCGCGAGGCCCAGGCGTGGAACGCGTCGCCGTAGCGCTGCGCGAGGAACTCCTCTTCCACCAGGATGATCCGCTCATAGTAGAGCGCCGCCGCCAGCGTGAGGATGACGGGCAGGTACCAGGCGAGCGGGAGGAGGGCGAGGCCGAGGAAGATGAGGTAGTTGGCGAGGTAGAGCGGGTGACGCGCCACCGCGTAGAGCCCGGTGGTGTTGAGCGCGTCGGCCTTCTGCGCGCTCATGTTGCGCCCCGAGGTCCCGGCCGGCACCGTGCCCACGACCGTGATGCGGATCGCGAGACCCGCCAGGGCGACCCCGAGGCAGACCACCTCCCACGCCCGAGCCAGCCGCGCCGAGCCCATGGGATAGTGGAAGTCCGCGAGGCCGAGGGCGAAGACCGGCACGAGCACGAGGGGGAGGTAGCTCCGCCAGCGGAAGAGGAAGTGGCCGGCATGGACCTGCTGTTCGGCGAGGCGCATACCCTAGTGGGTCGCGTCCACCACCCGCGCGCCCGCCGGCGGCCGGAAGGCGAACGCCGACGCCGGGATCGGCTGGTTGACGCGCAGGCGGTCGAACGTGATGCGCCGGACGCCGCCCGACACCTCGGTGATCTCGACCTGGCGCACCAGGTCGTCCTGCCGGTCCACCCAGATCAGCACCCGGCGGTAGGCGGCGTTCCGGTCCCGCGGGGTGAGCGCCAGCACCTCGGTGGCCCGGCGCCCGACGTTCTCGGCGCGCTCGAAGGAGAACGTGAACCGGTCCCGCGGATGGTCGAGGAACTCGGCCACGAGGTCCCCGTTCTCGCCGGTGCGGTTGGAGAGTCCGGTGCGCACCACCTGGTTCGGGGTCGAGGACGGGAGATAGACCCAGAGGTCGTGGCCGTCGGAGAGGATGAGATCGCCCCGTGGCTGGCTCCAGCGCATCGCGAACTTGTTGGGCCGCTGCTGGATGAACTCCCCGCGCGACGTCTCGTCCGAGCCCAGCATCGGATCGTGGATCCGCTGGACGAAGTCGGCGCGGAGCGTGGTGACGTTGCCGTAGGCCGTGACCGCGCGGTCGAGGATGGCGCCGGCGTCCTGGGCTTGGAGACGAGCGGCCGAGCAGACGATGATGAGGAGAGCGCCAAGGCGACGGGCTCCCCGCCGCACCAAGCGCTGGTAGGCCGCCGGTGCGGCGGGGAGCCCGGTGCCGCAGGCGCCCTCGGCCCCGTGCTCCACGGCGCGCCGACGGCGGCTTACCAGCACTTGTCGGCGCGCCGTGAAGCCCGTCGCCGGGGCGCCCGTCACGAGACCCCGGCGGGCTCGGCCACCCGGCGGCCGATCGCCTCGGCGATGATCCGGCACTGCTTCATCAATTCCGCGAACTGGTCGGGCGTCAGGCTCTGCGCGCCGTCGGAGAGCGCCCGCTCCGGCGTGGGGTGCACCTCCACGATGAGGCCGTCGGCCCCGGCGGCGACCGCGGCGCGCGCCATCGGCGTCACCTTGTCGCGCAGGCCCGTGCCGTGGCTCGGGTCCGCGATGATCGGCAGGTGCGAGAGCTTCTTCACCAGCGGGATGGCGGTGAGGTCGAGCACGAAGCGCGTGGCGGGGTCGAAGCCGCGCACCCCGCGCTCGCACAGGATGACGTGCGGGTTCCCTTCGGCGAGGATGTACTCGGCCGCGAGCAGCAGCTCGGTGATGGTCGCCGCGATGCCGCGCTTGAGGAGGACCGGCTTCCTCGCCTGGCCCGCGCGCTTGAGGAGCACGTAGTTCTGCATGTTCCGCGCGCCGATCTGGATGATGTCGGCCCAGCGCTCGACCAGGTCGACGCCCGGCGCATCGAGCGCCTCCGTCACCACCAGGAGCCCCGTCTCCTCACGTGCCTTGGCGAGCAGCTCCAGCCCCTTGAGGCCGAGCCCCTGGAACGAGTAGGGGGAGGTCCGTGGCTTGAAGGCGCCGCCGCGCAGGATCACGGCGCCGGCGTCCCGCACCGCGCGCGCCGACGCGATGATCTGGGCTTCGCTCTCCACCGAGCAGGGGCCCGCCATCACCACCACGTCGTCCCCGCCGATGGCGAGGCCGCCGGGGAGCCGGATCACCGTGCTCTCCGGCCTCCACTCCCGCGAAACCTGCTTGTACGGCTGGCTGACGTGAATGACCTCGAGCACGCCGGCGAGCGCCGCGAGCCGTGAGGCGTCCACCTTGCCGTCGTTCCCGACGAGGCCCACGGCCGTGCGTTGCTTGCCCGGCATCGGCCGCGCCTGGTATCCCATCTCTTCGATCGCCGCGACCACCGTGCCGATCTCCTCGGCGGTCGCCCCGTGCTGCATCACGATGAGCATGACGTTCCCTGGTCCCCGCGTGTCCTCAGTTGCCGATCTCGAACCTGTCGCCGTCCCGCGCCGCCGTCACCGGTCCGCCGAACGCGGCGGCCGCTTCTCCCACCATGTCCACCTGCTCGACGGGCGGGTAGAAGTGCGTCAGCACCAGCCGCCGCGCCGCCGCGCGCCGGGCCAGCGCGCCCGCCTGCCGGGGCGTGAGGTGGATATCGATCGCCATCGCCTCGGGCAGCGAGCACTCGCTGAGGAGCAGATCGCACCCATGTGCCCAGTCGGCCAGCGCGTCGCTCGGCCCCGTATCCCCCGTATACACCAGACGGCCCTCGGGGGCACCGACGGCGATCGCGACGCTCTCTGCGGTGTGCGGCGTCGGGTGGATCGCCAGCGTCGTGTCGGGACCCAGCGGGAACGCTTCCGCCGGATGGAGATCGAGCATCACCAGCGGGAAGCCCGGGTCCGTGACCCACGGGCCGAACGCGTCGGCGAATCGCCGGAACTGCTCCACCGTTCCCGGCGGCCCGAGGACGACCAGCGGCTCCTCGCGGTGCGTCGCCCACTTGAGGGCGAAGAGGAGCGCCGGCGCCTCGCCGACGTGGTCCGGATGGAAGTGGCTCAGCACCAGGTGCGTGATCCGCTCCCACGCCAGCCCGAACTCCGCCAGCCGGTGCAGCGTCCCGGCGCCGCAGTCCATGAGCACCCGCACGTCGCCGCGCTCGACCCAGTGGGCCGGCGCGGATCGCGCCCGATGCGGCGCCACCGTTCCCGTGCCCACCGTCACCAGCCGGAGACTCACGGCGCGCCGAGGAACACGAGGCGCCGGGTGTCCCGGAATCCCGGCGCGGTCAGGCGGTAAAGGTACACTCCCGGCCGCACGAACGCCCCCGACTCGTCGCGGCCGTCCCACGCGAAGCGGGCGTCGCAGGTGCCGGTCGCGTCGTTCGAGGGCCGGCCGTAGCGCCCGGCGGCGAGCAGCGCCGGCACGTTGGCGGCCGGCGCGAGCTGGCGGACCCGGCGGCCCCGGAGATCGAAGATCTCGAGCTGCACCGGACCCTGCTGGCTCACGTCGAACCAGATGCACGCCGCGGTGAGTCCGACGGCGGGATTGGGGAACGGATTGGGGAAGCTCTGGAAGAGCAGCGTGGCGCTCGGCACCGTCTCGTCGATGACGACGATGGTGCCGGGACTCGTGACGACGGCGCTATCGGCGCCCAGGTGCGCGACGACGCGCCAGCGGTACGGCAGGTTGCGTTCGAGCGGCGTGAGCGGCTGGAAGGTCGTGTCGGTGAGCCCGCGACCCACCGCGACCGCCTGCGACGGGTCGCGCGAGGCCGGATAGACGTACACGTCGAAGGTGAACGGTCCCGGCGGCGCGTCGGCGCTCGGCGCGGACCAGGCGAAGACGGGCAGCGAGTCCAGGATGGTGTGACCGCGGGGAGAGCTGAGCGTGCGCAGCGTGATCCACTGGGGGACCACGAACGGCCCGCGCACGGTGGTGGACTCCCGCGCGCCGAGGGTCGAGATCGCGGTGACGCGCCAGAAGAGCCGGGTGGCGGGCCTGGCGGCGCGGGCCAGCGTGAACGACGGCACGGTGAGCGCGGTGTCGAGGAGTGGGGCGGCGAGCGTGGGACCGGCGGCGACCGTCAGGCGGTAGAGATTCGGCCCCGCGACGGACGGCGGCGTGCCGGCGTCCCACGCGAAGGTCGGTGTGACCGTCGTGAGGATGGAATCGGTCGGGCCGAGCGCCACGAGGCCGGTCGGGAAGGCGAGGACGCGGAGCGCGTCGGGGACGCCGAATCCGTGGACGTTGTCGGGCGTCTCGCGGAGGCCCGCGGCGTCGAGGAGTCCGCGGCGGAGCTCGACCGCCGGCTGGCCGAGGCGGGTCCCCTGGACCAGGGCGGCCAGGCCCGCGACCAGCGGCGCGGCTAAGGACGTGCCGTCGGCGCGGAGGGTCCCGCCGTCGCGCGCGGCGACGACGACGTTCGAGCCGGGCGCGATCAGCTCCGGCTTGATCCTGCCGTCGCCGGTGGGGCCTCGGGAGCTGAACCCGGCGACCTGGCCGAGGGAATCGGTGGCGCCGACGGCGAGGGCGGAGTCGGCGTCCGCGGGCGTGCCGATGGTGCGCAGCGAGGGCCCGGCGTTGCCGGCCGAGACGATGACGAGGGTGCCGCGGGCGGCGGCGCTGTCGGCGGCGACGGTGGTGATGGCGATGTCGCCGTTGAGCTGGGCGAAGGTGTAGCTAAACCCTTCGTCGAACGTGAGGTAGCCGAGGCTCGAGGAGATGATGTCCACGCCGAGCGATTCGGCCCACTCGACCCCCGCCACCCAGTTGTCCTCCTCGACGCGCGTCTCGGTCACGCCGAACTCGGTCTTGGCGAGGATGAAGCCCGCGGCGGGCGCGAGACCGAAGAGCTGGCCGGGGGCGTCGGCGGCGATGAGGGACCAGGTCGCCGTGCCGTGCCAGTCCTCACCCTGGGCCTCGCCCGGCTGGTCGCGGACGACGCTGTCGCCGTACACGAAGTCGCGCTGCGCGATGATCTGCGTGCCCGCCATGAACGGGTGCAGCGTGTTGAAGCCTTCATCGAGCATCGCGATGCGGACCCCGGCGCCGCGCAGGCCGAGCTGGTGCACCGGCGGGACGTCGAGCTGCAGGGCGGCCCAGGCGCCCGGGCCGTAGAGGGTATCGACCGCCGCGGCCCCGGGCCGGGGGGCGGCGGGCGCGGCCCCGGGCGGGAAGGGGATCCCCGGCCGATCGCCGCCGGGCCGGCGGATGAAGACGCCTAACGGCTGGACGCGCCGGACGGCGGGGAGCCGGGCCAGCGCCGCGAGGGCGCGGCCGGGCACCACGGCGGAGACGGCGTGGACGAACCGGCTCACCCGCCGGACCCGTCCGCCCGCGGCGGCGACGGCGGCGGCGAGCCCGCCCAGGTCGGTGCGGGGCTTGCCGATCACCCAGACCACCACGCTGGTGTCGGGGGCGCCGGCGGCGCGCGCCAAGCGGGGCGAGAGGGTGCGGGGGAGCTGCTGGGCCGGCAGGGCGGCGGCCGCGGTCGCCGCGAGCGCGGCGACGATGACGGCCCGGCGCACCTAGGCCGCCTGGTTCTCGGTCTCGCCGAGGCGCACCGAGACCACGCTCGAGACGCCCGGCTCCTGCATCGTCACGCCGTACACGGCGTCGGCGACGGCCATGGTGCGCGGGTTGTGCGTGATCACGATGAACTGGGTCTTGGCCTTGAATTCGTCGAGGAGCCTGGTGAAGCGCCCGATATTGGCGTCGTCGAGCGGCGCGTCCACCTCGTCGAGCACGCAGAACGGGCTCGGCTTGGAGAGGTAGATGCCGAAGAGGAGCGAGAGCGCGACCAGCGAGCGCTCGCCGGCGGAGAGCAGGTGGATGCGCTCGGTCCGCTTGCCGCGCGGCTTGGCGTGGATCTCGATCTCCGACTCGAGCGGGTCGCCCGGGTCCACGAGGAGGACGTCGCACGACCCGCCGCCGAAGAGGGTCTCGAAGACCTTCTGGAAGTTGGCGCGCGCCGCGTCGAAGGTGGAGAGGAAGCGCTCGCGTGCCACGACGTCGAGCTCGCGCACGCTCTGCTGGAGCGAGTTCTTCGCGGCGAGGATGTCGTCGCGCTGGGTGACGAGATGCGAGAGTCGCTTCGACTCGTCGTCGTGCTCCTCCACCGCGAGCGCGTTGATCGGGCCGAGCGCTTCGATCGCCAGCCGGAGCTCGTCGCTCTCGGCGCGCAGCGCCTCGGGCGGGCCGTCGGGCACGCCGGGCTCGGCGAGGATCCCGTCGAGGTCCTTCCCCCACTCGGCGGCCAGGCGCTCGCCCATCACCCGGCGCGACGCGGACAGCTCCGACAAGTCGAGATCGAGGCGATGGCCTTCCTCGGTGAGGGTGCCGAGCGCGTCGCGCGCCGCGGCGAGGGTGAGGTCGGCGTCGGCCAGCGCTCGCTCCGCGGCGGCCACGCCCTCGGTCGCGGTCACGGCTGCGCGCTCCAGCTCGGCCAACGCCGCGCGGCGCTCGACCAGCTCGTCCCGCCACAGAGCGCGGCGGCCTTCCAGCGCCGCGAGCTCGGCGACCAGCGCGTCGGCCTCCTGGCCGAGCGCGTCGGCGCGGGCGGTGACCTCGGCCAGCGCGCCCGCGGCGCGCTCTTCGCGCTCGTGCACCGCCGAGAACCGCGCGCCGACCTGCGCGTCCTCCACCTGCCAGTGCACCCGCCGCTCCCGCGCGGCCTCCTGCTCGTCGTCCAGCTCCGCGAGCCGGGCCTGCGCTTCCTCGCGCCGCGCCTCCAGCCGGATGCGCTCGAGCTCGCCGCCGGAGAGAGCGGTGTTCACCGTCGCAAGGCGCTGCTCGACCGCTGCCGTCCGCTCGGTCAGCCGCGCGACGAGACCCTCCTCCACCGTGAGGTCGCGCTCGACGTGGGCCACCTGGCGCCGGGCGTCGTCGGACTCGGCCGCGGCGTGACGCTCCAGCCCGCGGGTCGCATCGACCGCCGTTTCGGCCCCGCTCGCCTCGGTCTCGGCACGGGCCAGCCGTTCGGCGGCGGCCACGAGCTGCCGGTCCTGTTCCGCGAGGTCCGCGGCCAGGCGCGAGGCGTCGTCGGCGAGCGCTTCCAGCTCCGCGCGCCGGCGCAGCGGGCCGCCCGCGGACGACGGGCCGGGCAGGTACACCGCGCCGTTGGCGCGGATGATCGCGTCGCCCGCCGGCGCGAAGGGACGCGCGCCCGCGAGGAGCCGCGCCACCCAGCGTGCCGCCGGTCCCTCGCCCGAGACGCGGTCGCCTAACTGCGTCGGGTCGCCGCCGCCGGCGGGGCCCGGGTCGAGCGGGAGGAGCAGCAGCGGCCCCGGCGCCGTCTCGCGGTGCCAGGCGTGGATCGCGTCGCACACCCGCAGGTCCGCCACCACCACCGCGTGGAGCCACTCGCCCAGGACGTGCTCGGCCTCGGCGGCGTCCTCGCGCCTCGCCCGCACGAAGTCCGTCAGCGGCCCGAGCACCATGCCCGCACCGAAACGGTCGCGCGTCTCGAGGAGCGCCGTCGCCGCGGGCGCCAGGCCCACGTGGTCGCGCTCGAGCTGCGCCAGCGCGTCGCGCCGCGCCGCCGTCTGCGCCAGCGATTCCTCGGTGGAGCGCCGGTCGGCGCGCAGCCGCGCCTCGTGCTCGCGGGACTCCGCCAGCGCATGGCGCGCCCGGTCCGACTCGAGGCCCAGCGACACCAGCCGCTCGGCCAGCGCCGCGTGACGCCCGCCGGCGTCCGACTCGTGCCCCGCCGCCGCCTCACGCTCCCGCACCAGGCCGGCGCGCCGCGTCTCCGCCGCCGACAACTCCTCCCTTAGGTCCGCCAGCTCGCGCTCCAGCGCCTGACGCTCCCCGCCATCCCGCCGGACGTCCTCCGCCTGCTTCTGGAGCGTCTCCTCCAGGGCGCGCAGCTCGACCCGCTTCACCAGCAGCGCCTCGCGGGTCACATCTTCCGCCTGGACCCGGAGGCCCAGCTCCATCTGCACCGCGCTGCGGTCGCGCTCCGCCGCCGTGCGCTCGGCCGCCGCCGCCTCCCGCTCCCGCTCCAGTCTCACCGCGGCCGCCTGCGCGTCGGCGCGCTCGGCGAGGGCGCGTTCCTTCCGCGTCGACGCGTTCTGCGTCCGCTCCGCCGACAGCGCGAGGTCCCCTTCCAGCGTGTTCGCGGCGAGCCGCGCCTCGCCCACCCGCCGCTCGACCTCGGCGCGCTGGGCCTCCGCGCCCGCCCGCGCCTCCACCGTCGACTGCCGCCCGCGCTCCAGCTCCGTCAGCGCGCCGCGCGCGGCCGGCACTTCCTCGCCCAGTCCCCGCCGCCGCTCCTCGATCTCGTGGAGCGCGTCGTCGATGGCGGCCACGTCGAAGCGCGCCAGCGCCGCCACCAGCTGGTAGCGCCGCGCCAGCATCTCGCCGTGCCGCTCCGACCGCTTGCGCTGCCGGGAGAGGCTGCGGACCCGGGTCTGCACTTCGGCGATGAGGTTCTCGACCTGCACCAGGTCGGTCGTCGTCTCCTCGAGGCGCCGCTCGGTGCTGCGCTTCCGGTCGCGATACAGGCCGAGGCCCGCCGCTTCCTCGAACAGCGCGCGCCGGTCGTCGGGCCGGTCGGAGAGGAGCGCGTCCACCATGCGTGACTCGATGACCACGCTCTGGTCGGTGCCGAGCCCGGTGCCGGCGAGCTTGGCCAGCAGCTCGCGCCGCGTCACCGGCGCGTTGTTGATCAGGTACTCGCTCTCGCCGGACCGCGACACCCGCCGCGCGATGACGACCTCGGCGAAGTCGAGGTCCAGCATCCGGTCGCTGTTGTCGAAATGGAGCCCCACCTCGGCCACGTTCAGGGCCCGCCGCCCCGACGAACCCTGGAAGATGACCTCCTCCATGCGCGCGCCCCGCAGCACCCGCGGGTTGTGCTCGCCGAGCACCCACCGGACCGCGTCGGAGACGTTCGACTTCCCGCAGCCGTTCGGCCCGATGATCGACGTCACGCCGTCGTCGATGAGGATCTCGGTCGTGTCGGCGAACGACTTGAACCCGGAAAGCTCGAGACGGCGAAGCTTCATGGCAGGAATCCCACGCGCGGCACGAGCTCGCCCGCGCCGCTGATAGAGGTGAGCAGCTCCTGGAGACGGGCGGCCTGCGCGGAGTCCTCGAAGGCGCCCGCGTAAAGCCGGAAACGGCGATCGGCCTGGCCGAGCACGAACACGGGCATCCCCTGCGCGCGCAGGCGGGCGCGGAGCGCGATCGCGGAGTCGCGAAGGAGTCCGCCCGCGAGGGCGATCGACAACGGCGCGGCTGCCGTGAGGCTGCTTGCCGATGCGAGCCCGGCGGCGCGCAGCGCGCGGAGCAGGGAGTCGGCGGCCGCCTCGGTCGCGACCGGGCCCGCGTGGACGCGGAACCAGATCCGGTTCCCCAGGCGGATCGGCGTGACGAAGGCCGGGGTCCCGTGGGCTTCGAGCGAGTCCACGCGGTCGAACGCCAGCGGCAGCGTCGTCGTCGCCGCGACCTGGACCGCGAGCGGCAGCGAATCCACCGGGTGCGGCGGGGGCGCGTGATGCACGAAGCGCTCGGCGGGCAGCGGAGCGGGCGCGATCCCGACCATCCGCATCCAGGAGTCGCGATAGAGCCACGCGCCGGCGCCGATCAGCGCGACGATGATGAACGTGTAGAGCGCCCACGGCGGCGTTCGCGGCGGCGGGACGAGCATCGCCATCGGTGCGCTGCTGCGGCGGAACGCGGGCCGCGGTCCGGCCTTCTCCATCTCCGCCGGCGGGGCGGTCGCGGCGGGCGTCGGCGGCGCCTCCGGGGGCAGGTCCGCCGGCCTCGCCTGCTCGCCGGAGAGCGCGGGCGGTGGCGCATCGCCGATCACGGCGAGGAGCGGGAGTCCGCGGCTCATGGCTTGGGCCACGCCGGGCGCCCTGGCGATGGCGAGGTCCATGCCCTGCGGCGCGAGGACGATCAGCCCGTCGAGCTCCGCGGAGAGTGCCTCGAGCCGGTCGTCGGGCACGAACAGGAGCAGCAGCGCTTCCTCGTGGCGGAAGCCCGCCGAGAGGCGGCGCCACCGCGGGTTGGTCAGCACCGGATCGGGTTCGGGCGCGAAGGTGCCGGCGGGAATGAAGAAGAGGTTCGCCTCCGGCTGCCGCTGCGCGATGCGGCTGAGCGAGGCCCCGTACTCGAAGGCGTCCACGAGCCCCACATCGTTCGGCGCTCCGGCGACGGTGTGGAGGACCGGCTCGTCCACCACGCAGTCCACCAGGGCGGTCCGCCGGCCAGCGGCCGCGGCGCACCGCGCGAGTCGCCACGCGTTCATCGCCGACCAGGCCGGATAGCCGTCGGCCGGGATGAGCGCGACGACGTTGTGTCCGACCATGAGTTCGGGAACGTGCCGATCGAAGGTGGCGGGGACGAGGAGCACGCTCGTCATGGCCGCACTCCCGCCGCGGCGCGCTCGAAGACCCAGTAGGGCCGTCCGAGGGAGCGGCCCGCCGAGTCCGCCGCGTCACGCGAGCGATAGGGGCCCATGACCACGCGCCACCCCTCGCCGGCGGCCGAGGGCGCCACGACCTCGGCGGGATGCTGGCCGGCGGTCATCTCCGCCGCGAGGGCGCGCGCCCACTGCTCGTTCTGCGTGCTCGAGACCTGGACCCAGAGGCTCAGCGGCGCGGCGGCGCGGGCGGAGTTCCCCGCCGCGGTGGGCGCCGCGGCGCGCGAGCGGGTCGTGTCCGTCGCCCGCACCTCGCGCCGCATCGCCAACGTCGCGGAGGGCACGGCCCAGCGCCCCACGAACCAGAGGTCCCCCGCGCCGTCGGCGACGGCCCCGAGGGAATCGAGCGAGCGCAGGTCACGGGCGATCACCGCGTCGCCCTCGCGCGCGAGCAGCAGCCCGTCCTCAGAGATCGCCGGCAGGTCGGAGGCCCACGGCGTGGTGAGCCGGCCCGTGACGTGGTCCCCCGCCGCCGCGACGACCCAGGTCTCGTCTCCCTGCGCCGGCCGCGCCAGGAGCGCGCGTCCCCACGGGTCCATCCGCAGCGCGCCCGCGGGAGCGGGGAGGCTGATCGCGGGGCGTTCGGAGCGCGCGAACCGGTCCACCACGGCGAGCTCGTTCCGGTCCCGCAGCGCCACGTACAGCCGGTGCCCCGACGGCGAGAACGCGACGGCGAGCGGCATGCCGCCGAGCCGCAGGAACCACGGATGATGCGCCTCGCGGTCCTCCACCACCACGACGCCGGAGTCGGTGGCGAAGGCGATCGCGTCGCCGTCGCGGCTCGCGCCCTCGCCGGAGGCGTGCGGGACCGCCGCCGCCATCGAGACGCCCGCCTCCTGCGTGGAGAACTTCAGCGTGTCGCCCCCCTCCCGGCGGATGCTGAGGAGTCGCGCTCCCGGAGCCGCGAAGACCCCGTTCACGCCGCGGCCGAGCCGCCCGCTCCAGGGGCGGTTCCCCCACGGCTGCGACTCAGTCACGCCGCCGGCCACGTCCACGGCGAGCAGCGTGCCGTCCGACGCGAGGGCGGCGATCGCGCCCGCGGGTGCGACCGGCCGTTCGTGATTGGCGACGAGATCGAAGGAGACCGTCGCGCCGGCGCTGTCGTGGTAGAGGAGCCGGCGGCCGATGAAGTCCATCCCCACGGCCGAGCCTGAGGGCGACACGTGGCCGCGTCCGCCCCCGGGCAGCTCCTCCAGTGTGGGGAGCCGGTAGACGCGCAGCGCTCCGCCGGCCGACGGGAGGCGGAACGCCATGACGGGGACGTTCCGCGTCTCGGCGTCCGCGGTGGAGTCGGCGGCGCCGCCTCCGGCGGAGGCACCGCCATGGGAACCGGCGCAGGCCGCGAGTAAGAAGATCAGGAAGAAGGGTGTGGAAAGGCGATCGCCTTGCACGGCGGAAAATAGCCTCCGGAGCCACCCACGCCAAGCGCCAAAGATCAAAGCGCGGAAGGGTCGAGAGGCTCCCGCCCCTCGACCCTTCAACGCCTTCTGTTCTTGAACCTTGAACGCCTTCTCTTCTTGAACGCTCCTAGAACGGCGGCCCAAGACTCAGGATCCAGTATCCGCCCTTGATGGGCCGCTGGCGTGGCACGGCGTAGTCGAGGCGCAGCACCGCGAAGCCCAGCATGTTGACCCTGAGACCGGCGCCGTACGACGTGAGCGGAGCGCGCACCGCATCGTTGACCGTGGTCGGCTGCGACCACCGGAGATCGGACCCCGCGTTCCAGGCGATGCCGGCGTCGTACCAGAGTGCCCCTTCGATGGGCGGGAAGCCCACCGGCAGGAACCCCAGCGTGAGGTTGCGGATCAGCGGGAACCGGAACTCCACGTTGGCCACCGCGACGCGCGAGCCGATCAGCCGGTCCACCTCGGGGCAGCCGGTGCGGGAGTTGCCTGTGGGGACCGTGCACTCGTTGCTGGTCCGGAAGGAGCCGAAGGTGTAGCCGCGCACCAGGTCCGGCGAGCCGATGAAGACCGGGAACTGGTCGCCGTCCCGCCCGAACCGGCCCAGCATCAGGAAGCGCGAGGCGAAGCTGAACGGGAACTTCAGCAGGTCGTAGCGCCGATAGTCGGCGAGCACCTGGGTGTACTTCCACCCGCCGATGGACGGTGCGACCTCGAACCGGTAGCGGTGGCCGAAGAAAGGACTGGTCCACGCCATCAGCGAGTTGTCGTACACCAGAGCGATGCTGGGCTGGATGTAGCTGATGCTCCCCTCGGCGGAGACGCTGTCATACGCCTGGAAGGGGGTACCGGTCGCATCGTACGCCGTGATGTAGTTGAGGGTCGCCTGGCTGATGTTGACGAGCCGCGCCCCCACTTCGATCCGCTTGAACCGGTTGAAGGGGTAGTACGCCTGGGCGAACGCCTGGCGGACCACCAGCCTCCGGAGCCGCTGCACCAGCAGGGCGCTGCTGCCGCTCGTCGCCGGCAGGAAGTCCGAGGACCCGTAGAAGAAGATGGGGTCCTGCGAGATGCCGGTGAACCAGCCCCAGCGATGGGACAGGTTACCGTAGGCGGCGAAGACCTGGGCCTCGGAGAGCCGGCCGTTCACGGCGCCGGAGAAGATCATCACCTGGTTCCCCAGGATGTCCGAGAGCTGGATCGCGGTGCCGCCGAAGAACCCGCGGCCGAAGTTGTCGCGCTGGTAGCCGATGGTCGGCCGGCTCACGAAGTCGGGCGTGAAGCGCACGTGGTACGGGTGGAGGTTGAACTCCGACGTATCCGGGAGCGCCAGCGTGGCGCTGTCGAGCAGCGCGGCCACCGAGAGGGGCGGCGGGTTGGTGCTGTCCGAGGCGGGCGGCTGCGTGTCCGAGGGACGCAGGTGGCCGCCGGCGCGGTAGATGGAGCCGCCGGGCGCGGCGGGCACGGGCGCGGCGGGCGCGCCGGGCGTCACCGGCGCCGGTGTGCCGGCCGGGGGCGCCGACGGGGGCGTCGTGATCTGCGGCGCAGGCGCGGGGAGCTGTGCCAGGGGCGCGTCGGTCACCGCCGGACGCCGGATGCCCAAGCCGAACGTGACGTCGCTGCGCAGGGGCATGGCGCTGGCATTGGCGAGCGCCAGCCAATCCGTCCCCGGCTGGCGATACGGCTCGCGCTTCAGCAACCGCGGATTGTCGATCGCGTAGACGTTGTAGTCGCCCTTCTCGAAGTACGTGAAGACCAGCCGGTCGGCCTGGCGCGCCCACGAGATGGCGGGTGACAGGTCCGTGATGCCCGAGATGCCGGTGTACGCGTGGGTGAGCTGGTACACGTCGTGCGAGCCCAGCTCGTAGAGGAACAAGTTGTTGATGCCGGTCCGGTCCGAGAGGAACGCGAGCGACTGGCCGTCGGGGGACCACACCGGGTTGGTGTTCTTCCCGGCGTCCATGCCCGGGAGCGCCGCGATCGAGTCGCCGTCCAGGTAGTACAGCGCCAGCCGCATGTTGCCGAACCGCATGATCGAGAAGTCGGTCTCGGGCCCGCGATCGGTGGTGAAGGCGATGGTGTGCCCGTCCGGCGACCACGAGGGCATGAGGTCGGCGTACCGGTCGCTGGTGAGGCGGCGGAGGTTCTGTCCGTCCGCGTCCACCGTGTAGAGGTCGGACCAGCCGCCGTCGTAGCCGGTGAAGGCGAGGTGCTGGCCGTCCGGCGACCAGGTGGGGTTGGTGATGGCGTTCAAGCCGAGCCGGTACTCGCCGAGGATCCGCTGGTGCTGCACGTCGAGGATCGCCAGCACGTCCTCGCCCCCGCTCTTGGCCGCGAAGGCGAACTGGGTGCCGTCCGGGGACCAGGAGCCGGAGGAGTTGATGAACCGGAGGGTCTCGAAGTTGGGGTCGATGGACGAGCGCACCAGCTTGCGGCGCACGTGGCCCGTCTCGGCGTCGGCCAGGTAGAGGTCCACGAAGAAGAAGTCGCGCTCGGAGAGGTACGCGATCGACCGGCCGTCGGGCGAGATCTGCGGCGAGACGTGGAGCGTCCCCTTCGAGTTGTGTTCGTTCAGCACCGCCCGGGCGAACCGGCGCGCCCGCTGGTGCTGGGCGACCTGGGGCAGGTACATGGTCTGGACCGCGTCGCGCCATTCGTCGGAGAGCTGCTCGAGGCTCACGCCGAGCACCCGCTGGAAGGCGCGCTCGATCCCGCCGGTCATCGCGCCCTGGAGGATGGCGCCGATGACCTCGTCGCCCCACTTCTGCCCGATGTACGCCCACAGCGCGTGGCCGTAGCGGTACGGGAAGATCCGCGAGTCGTAGGTCAGCTGTTCGATGGTCGGGAGCTGGCCTTCCACCGCGGCATCGCGGAGCCACATCGCGGTGTGCGGATCCACCGGCCCGAGGGAGAGGTACTCGGCCATCCCCTCCATGAACCAGAGCGGCGGGTTGATCTGCTGGAGCGCGTTGAGCCCCGCCCCGGGCCGCCCGCGGCTGAAGACGTCGTACTGGAAGGCGTGGACCATCTCGTGCTGGAGCACGTGCTCGAAGTCGGCGTAGGAGCCCGTGAACGGGAGCACCATGCGGTGCTTGAAGACCTCCGTCACGCCGCCGGTGCCCTCGCCCAGGTCACCGCTGATGGTGTTGGTCTGCTGGAAGTCCGACTGGGAGGCGTAGAGGATCAGCGGCTTCCGTTCGCGCCACTCATGCTGGAGGATGCGGGAGAGCCGGGCATAGCCCCGCTCCGCCATGCGCGCCGCGTCGAGGGCCGCCGCCCGCTCCCGGCCGTAGTAGTAGACCTCGAAGTGCTCGGTCTGGATGATCTGGAACTGGAAGTTGCCGTACTCGACCTTGTTCTGGCCGAAATACTGCGCGCGCGCGGCGCACGGGACGGCGACGCCCAGTGCGAAGGCGAGAACGACGCTTCGACGCATGGTCCCTCCTGGTCGGCCTACACGGCGCGCCGCGGCGCGTCGCCCCACAATCCTTCCAGCTGATAGAACGACCGCAGCGTGGGGTGGAAGACGTGGACCACGAAGTCCACGAAATCGAGCAACACCCACCGGCCCTGCGTCAGCCCCTCCACATGATGTACCCGGACGCCGTGGTCCCGCAGCGCCTCGATAACGTGCTCCGCGATGGCGCGGACATGCGTGTCGGAGGTGCCTGATACTACCACGAAGTGGTCCGCGGCGTCGGAGAGGTGCCTGAGGTCGAGCACCAGGCCGTCCACGGCCTTCCGCTCCTCGCACGCTTCGACCGCCCAGGCGAGCGCGGCGCCGGCCTCCGGTCGCTGGCGCGTACGCCGCGCCGGCCGGGAAGAACGCTGCGTGCTCATAGCGCCCGAACGGGCGATTTGTTCCCCGTGCCCGCCGCGCCGTCCTCCAGCTGCCAGAGGACGCCCCATGCGCCGGGTCCGGCGTGCGCGGCGAGCACCGCCGTCACGGGAGAGACGAGGATCTCATAGGGTTGGTAACGGCGCGCCAGGGCCTCTCGCACTTCTTCGGCCACCGCCGGCACGTCGGCGTGCACGACGCCCATCCGCAGGCGCTCGCGACGCGGCGGCAGCGCCTGGTCGAGCAGGGTGAGGACCCGCGCGAGGAGGCCGCTGCGCCCCCGCACCCGGTCCACCGGCGTGATCAGCCCGTGTTCGTCGATCGCGAGGATGGGCTTGAGGTCGAGCAGGCCCCCCAGCCACGCCTTGGCCCGCGAGACGCGGCCCGAGCGGAGCAGGTTATCGAGCGTGTCCACGGTGAAGAGGAGCCCCGACTGGGCGCGCAGCCGCCCCAGCTCCACGACGATGTCCTCCGCGCTCCAGCCCGTCTCGGCGAGCTCGGCCGCCCGGAGCGCCAGGAGCCCCACGCCGAGCGACGCGCTCCGGCTGTCCACCAGGTGGATGCCTCCCGCGGCGAAGGCGCGGCGCGCCGCCTCGGCGTTCCCGAAGGTGCCCGACAGCGCCCCTGAGACGATCACCGCCACCACCGCGTCGGCGCCGGCACGCGCGTGCTCGAACGCCGCGGTGAAGGTGGCCGGGGTCGGCTGGCTGGTCGTGGGGTGGGGATGGCCGCGCCGCAGGCGGCGGTAGAACTCCGTGCTGTCGATGCCGATCCGGTCCTGGAACACCTCGTCGCCGAACATCACCTGGAGTGGGATGAGTCCGATGCCGTGCCGGTCCAGCACCTCGTCGGGGAGGTCGCACGAGGTGTCGCAGACCACGCCCACCGCCCGCGTTGTGGCCGTGAGCACCCGGTGCTGCTCGCGCATGTCCTCGGCCTTGCGCGTCAGGACCTCGCCCCAGCCCTCCGCGAGCGCGAAGAGCGGCGCGGGATCGTCCATGTGGACGTGGACGCGCAGGAGGTCCGGCGTCCGCACCACCTGCACCGAGCCGCCAAGCTCGTGCACCGCGGTGCGCGCCTCGGCCGAGGAGGGCAGGGAGGCGCCGCGGACCAGCACCTCGGTGCAGAAGCGGTAGTCCTGGTCGGCGGCGACGGCGGCCAGCCCCGCCGGGGCCGGCGTGGAGAAGATCTGCGCGTCGTCGGCGGCGTCCTCGTCCATCTGCCCGTCGATCAGCCGCACCACGCCCTCGATCATGCGGACGAAGCCCTTGCCGCCCGCGTCCACCACGCCCGCCTCCTTGAGGACGGCGAGCAGCTCGGGGGTGCGCTCGAGCGCGTCTTCAGCGTGGCTCAGGGTGCTGCGCAGGACGCCGCGCACGTCGTGCCCCGCTTCGGCCGCCTGCTCGGCGCCCTCCGCCGCTTCGCGGCAGACGGTGAGGATGGTGCCCTCGACCGGGTTCTCGAGCGCGGCGTAGAGCCGCTCGAAGCCGCCGCGGATGGCCGCGGCCAGCTCCCGCGCGCGCAGGCGGAAGCGCGCACCTATTCCGTCGTCGAAGCCCAGAAGGAAGTGGGACAGCATCATCCCCGAGTTGCCGCGCGAGCCCATGACCGCGGCCTGGGCGGCCGCGTGCGACACTTCGGGGAGCGGCGCGTCGCCCAGACGCCGCATGGCGTCGGCGATCGACCGCATGGTGAGCCAGAAATTGGTGCCGGTGTCGCCGTCGGGGACCGGATAGACGTTGATCCGGTTCAGCTCCTCGCGTCCGGCGCCCACCCACTGGGCGGCCGCGAGGAACGAGCGCCGGAGGCGCGGGCCGTCGAGGTATCCGATCGCGACGCCCAAAGGGCGTTACTCCTTCACCACCCAGACCCGCACTTCGGGCTTCACTTCATGGTGCAGCCGCACCGGCACCTTGTAGACGCCGAGCGCCTTGATGGGCTCCTCGAGCTCGATGGCCTTCTTGTCGAGCGGGAATCCCTCGGCCTTGAGCCGCTCGGCGATGTCCCCCGACGTCACCGAACCGAAGAGCTTGTCGCCCTCGCCCGCCTTCATGGTGAAGGTGAGGGAGATCTTCTCGAGCGACGCGGCGCGCTCGCGGGCCGACCCCGCCTCCGCGGCCGCCTTCTTGGCGCGCTGGCCCCGTTCCGCCTCGATGCGGCGCCGGTTCCCCTCGGTCGCCTCGAAGGCGAAGCCGCGGGGCAGGAGGTAATTGCGCGCGTAGCCGTCCTTGACGGTCACCATCTCGCCGGCGCTGCCGAGCTTCTCGACGTCCTGCCGGAGTATGACGTCCATGGGTCTCTGCCTCCGAAAGTTGAAGAACCCTCAACGCCCTTTCTGATCGACCGCCTTGTGCAACCGCTTCCGCCAATCCACCCACGTGTCCGCCACGCCCAGCGTCAGGCCGAACGCGACCACGACGGGCGCGAGGAGGAGCGTCACGACGACGGCGAAGATCACCGCCGCCGGCCCGGTGAATCCCGCCGCGGCGGCGACCGCGGCCGTGACGCCGAGCCCGCGCATGAGGTACAGGCTGCCGAAGAAGACGGCCAGGTTCTCGCCCGTCACGCGCGCCACCGCCTCGACCCCCGAGGGCAGGACGCCGAGCCCGACCAGGCTCGGCACCACCACCAAGGACACCAGCGCGAGGACCACGCCCCAGATGAGGTGATCGTTGAAGCGGAACTCGCGCATCGGCGGCAGCACCGCGGGGTCCGGCTCCTTCGCCACGGCCTGATACAAGGCCCACGCCACCGCGGCCGCGGCGAGTGACTGCACCAGGACGAGGGCCGGCAGCACTTCGCCCACCAGCTGCACCATCAGGTCCGCCGACTGCTCGAACGCGGCCACCATCGCGGGCCCGGCCGCCGTGCTGTCGGCGGGGGTCCCCGGCGCGGCCGACGAGGCGTTCGCGAGCGCGCCCACCAGGAGCCGCACCTGCTCGCCGAAATGCCGGGTCGCCAGCCATTGGAGCTCGCGGTAGGTGAACCGCGTCGCCGCCATCAGCGCGCCGCCCGCCACCGCGGCGATCGCGACCGCCAGGAGGCCCGTCGTGACGAGCCCCGCCTTCGCGGGCGGCCGCCACGCCAGCGCGACCACGAGGCCCCCCGCGAGGAGGACCACCCACGCCCGCTCGAAGCGGGCGAAATCATCTGCCGGAGCGAGAGCGCCCCACGCTACGAACGCGATCAGGGTGGCGGCGGTGATCATCTCGCGGCGCCCGGGCTTGTGGAACAGCAGCAGCGCGGCGAGCGGCAAGGCGACCAGGGCGACCGGACTGACGACAGCGACCGCGAAGTAGCTGAGGCCCCCGCCGATCCAGCGGAGGACGCGGCGGTTCAGGCTACTGGCCGTACCCTTTGATGTACGGCAGCAACGCGAGCTGCCGCGCCCGCTTGATCGCGGTCGAGAGCTGCCGCTGATGCCGCGCGCACATCCCGCTCAACCGGCTCGGCAGGATCTTGCCGCGATCGGTCAGGAACCGCCCGAGGGTGCGTTCGTCCTTGTAGTCGAGCACCCGGGCCCCCGCTTCACACACGGGGCACGTCTTGTTCCGCGACGACTTCATCATTCGTCATCCTCCTCGGCACCCACCGCCGACTCGACCGCCGCCTTGACGGGCGCCGCTTCCTCCATCAACACGACGAGGAACCGGACCACGCCGCCGTCGAGCTTGACGGCGCGCTCGAACTCGGGCAGGACCGACGGGTCCACCTCGAACTGGGCCACGACGTAGTAGCCGTTGGTGTGGCGCTTGATGGGGTAGGCGAGCGTGCGCTTGCCCCAGTGATTGAGCGTCACCTCGGTCCCCGCGCCCAGCAGGACGTGGAACTTGGTGAGTCGTTCCGTGACGGCGGGTTCTTCCAGCGCGCTGTCGAACAGGTAGACAACTTCGTAACGACGGGTCACGAACACCTCCCTTTGGTCTGGTCGGCCCCCGACTGGTGTGGGCGGGAGCAGGTGGTATGGACTGCGGCGCGAAAGCTAGCCGGCGCGACGGTGAAGCGGAAGTGACGCGCGGACCGTCGCCGGCGTCGGTCACGTCGCGCAGCGGTGTGCCGCCAGCCACGCGAGAGCCTCCCGCGCCACGCGCGTGTAGCGGATGTCGCCGCCGTGATAGTGGTGTCCGGCCTCCGGCACGATGAACTGCGCGGCCGGCTGCCTCACATTCGGGAAGACGCGCGCGCCTTCGCCCGCCGTGTCCTGCTCGCCGGTCACGAACGCGATGGGCACGCACGGCCGGGCGTTGAGCCGTTCCGCGACGTCGAAGGAGGTCGAGCCCCGTGGCTCGCGGAAGAGGTACCCGCCCAGCGTGATCTTGCGGATGCCGCGCTGGCCCGGCCCGAGCAGGTAGAGGCCGTCGGCCACCACGCCGCGTGCCAGGGCGTCCGCGGCGAGCTCCGCCCCGAAACTGTACCCCGCGAGGTACACCGGCGCGCCATCCGGCAACCGCGCCCGCAGATGCGCGAGCAGGGCCCGCGTGACGAGCGCCAGCGAGTCCCCCGACATCTCGTGATAAAAGAGCCTGAGATCGTCCACGCCGACCACGAGGAACCCCATCGCGCCCAGCGAGTCGGCGTTGGCCTGGTCGAAGGAGTGCCAACCGCCGTCCCCGGAGAGGAAGACCACGCCACCCACGACGGCGCCACGGGCAGGGAACTCCCGTGCCGCGAAGGGGGCCAACGGGTCCGTGGTGCGCTGGGCTGTCGCCCGTCCCGCTCCTGCGGTCATGGCCGCCAGGGCGGCGACCACCATTGATGCGCGTCGACGGTTCATGACGCCTCGTCCTCGTCGGTGCCGATGTCATTCTCATCGCGCTCCTCGTCCGGGCGGCGCCGCGGCACGCGGCGTGGCAGGACGAACGCCATCGCGCCGTAGATCCCCACGAGAAGGCCGCTGCCCCATCCGGGCGCCGTCTGCATGACGCGAGCGGCCTGATGCACGATGACGAGCAGCGTGCCGACGAGGGGCGACGCATGATAGAGCGGCGGGATCTCCTGGTTCAGCACGAAGAGGACCAGCAGCACGGTCGACATCCCTGCCGACAGGAGCGCCAGCGCGCCCAGCGTGCGCGCCCACCACGCCTGGCTGCGCCACGCCACCCAGCCTCCGCGCAGGGCGATGAGCCCGAACACCACCAGCTCGACCCCGTAGATCCAGCGGTTGTTCATGTGCGGGCCTCATAGCGGTCCTTGGCCCGCAGGATGGCGACGGTGAGCAGGGCCGCGGGCAGGCTCGCCGCCAGGGCGACGTACACATCGTCGAACTGCCGGTGGAGGTGATCGCCCACGATGCCGATGGCGCTCCCGATCCCGAGGGCGAGGACAGCGGCCACGACGAGGTCCTGCGAGAGGAGCAGACCCGGCAGGGCGAGGGCCTGGTCCACGACCTTGGGCCGTCCGGTCTCCGGGTCGATGGCGAGCTCTTCCTTGAGCGCGCGGCCGAGCCGCGAGAGCACGAGGCTGGTCGCACCGCGCTCGTCGTAGGCCTTGAGCACCGCGAAGAGGAGCCGGGCGCGGAGCCGACGGGGCGTGAAGACCAGGTACTTCGACTCCCACCAGTGCGGCGCGAACTTCTGCTTGTACTCGCCGAGCGACTGGAAGTGGTAGAAGCCGTCGAGGTGCTCGTACGCGAACCGCAGCGTGCGGCTGAGCCATCCGATGTCGGGAGGCTCCTTGTCGAGGCCGGCCAGCGGCGCGGCTCCGAGTGTGACCAGGTGCGCTCCCTCGTCACGCAAGGACAGCATGGCCTGATGGAAGAGCAGCTCGATCACGCCGTTCGGGGCGTCCGGGTGGCGCACGAAGTCCTGGAAGTACCATCCCCGGCGGGCGTAGATGGGCACGGCGGACAGGAACGCGACGGCATGGCCGTCGGGGTCCCGCGCGATGAAGTACCGCGATGCCGCCGGTCGCTCGAAGGGCGCGAGCGTCAGCAGGAACCCGAGCTGGCGGATCGGATGCGAACGCCGCCACGCCTCGGCCACCGCGGTCATGTCCGCCAGGTCCTGCGTCCACGACTCGCCGTTGGTCGGGGCCTGGACGACGCGGATCCCCTTGTTCTCGGCTCCCTTCACGCCATGCCGCACTCGGCCCACCGCCTTGCCGTCGAGGGTCCATCGCGACGGCTCCCAGAAGGGCTCCTCGCCGACCTTGAGCCATCCCCACCCGGCGGCGGCCAACTCGTCGCGGACCGGAGCGCTGGCGCTCACCAGCACGACGGGACCCCGGTACGCGTTCCGGACCGCGGCGATCAGCTCCGTCAAGCGGCCGGGAGGGGCGATGGGATCACCGGCCACGACGGTGAAGCGCCCCACCCGCGCGAACGCGACCAGCCCGGCATCGTCGGAGAAGAGGCGGCGGTGGTGACGCGCACTCGCCTGAAAGGAGTCGGTGTTGGCGCCGTGGCGCGCCAGGAACTCGAGGAGCGCCGGCGGCGGCGGGGCGCCGGCCGGGAGGTCAAGCATCGCCGGTCGTGGGGTCGGGCCCCGGCTCGAGGCGCGCCGCGCGCAGCCGGTTCACGAGGAAGAGGGCGAGACCGGCGGCGACCGCGACCGCCGCGAACGGCAGCTCGTAGTGTTCGGCCTCGCGGAACCAGCGGATCGCGAACTCGCCGGCGCCCCAGCCGAGGACGCTGAAGAGGGCCGCCCACGACAGGGCGGAGATCGCCGACCAGAGCGCGAAGGTCAAGGGCGGCACGCGCGCCACGCCGCACGCGATAGGAAGCGACAGGCGCATGCCGTACGCGAACCGGACGGCGAGCGGTGCCGCACGCGGATGCTCCTGCACCACCCGAAGCACCCGCGCGAAGCCCGGTCGTCGCAGGAAGCGTGTGCTCCGCAGGCCCGCGAAGTAGAGCACCAGGTCTCCGGCCCAGCTCCCGGCGGCGCAGCTAAGCGCCGCCAGCCACAACGCGCCGTGCCCGTGGTGCGCGGCCAGGGCGCCGGCGAGCGGCGCCGCTTCCTCCTGGACGATCACCGTGAGGAACAACGTGGCGTAGATCAGCAGCACGGCGCGCATCTCCCATCGCACAATCGACGGGGCGTCGTGGTCGCGCAAGGAGGAGGGAGGCGGTTTTCCGAATCGTTCCGACGGGATTGCGTCAGCACGCGACGATGCATGACCACGCACGTTAGGTGCTCAGGCCTCGTCCTGTTCGCTCGCGGGCTTGCGGTTGAACCGCATCGCGGCCTCGGCGCCCTCTTCCATCCAGCACTCCACGGCCTCGCACATCAAGGGGAGCAACTCGTCGATCGCCGCGCGCTCCTCCCTCGGGGGCACTTCGAGCACGAAGTCGCGCCAGCCCTCCATGCCGGTCGGCAGCGGCCCGACGCCGATCCGCAGCCGGGCGTAGAGCCGGGTCCCCACCTGCTGCTCGACGCTCTTGAGGCCGTTGTGCCCGCCGGCGCTCCCCTGGGCGCGGATCCGGAAGCCGCCGACCGGGAGGGCGAAATCATCCACCAGGATGAGCAGATGCTCGAGGGGAGCGCCCGGCTCCGGGACGCGCAGCCCCGAGAGCGCGCGCCCCGAGTCGTTCATCATGGTCTGGGGCTTGAGCAGATGGACCTTGCCGTGCGGCGTGGCGCCGCCGGTGCCGAGGGACCGGCCGGCGCGCTTGAAGCGCGGCAGCTTCCAGCGCCGCGCCAGCGCGTCGGCGAGCCAGAACCCGGCGTTGTGCCGGGTGTCCGCGTACTCGGCGCCCGGGTTGCCGAGGCCGACGATGAGCTTGAGGGCCGCGGCCGCCTACTCCTCGGCCTCTTCCTCTTCCGCCTTGCGCTTGCGGATGAGTTCCGGCTCGGCGACCTCCGCCCCCGCGGCGGCGGGCTCCACACCTTCGGCGACCACACCCTCGACCACCGCGGCCACCGGCGCGACCTCTTCGACCCGCGGCGGCACGACGGTGCACACCGTCAGCGTACCGTCGGTGATCATCTTCGCCTTGGGGATCGCGAGGTCCGACACGTGCAGCGACTTGCCGATCACCAGCGCGGTGGTGTCCAGCTCGACCCGCTCGGGGATGTCGGCGGGGAGCACCTCGATCTCCACGGTGCGCAGCACCTGGTCCAGCGTGCCGCCCTGGTTGCGGACCCCGTCGGGGATGCCGGTGAGGTGCACCGGGACCTCGAGGCGGATGGTCTCGTCGGCGTGGATCTCGTAGAAGTCCACGTGGACGATGCCCGGTTTCAGCGGATGCCGCTGCACCTCGCGGATCAGCGTCTTCACCGTGGCGTCGCCCACCGTCAGCTCGACGATGGTGCTCGCCGGCGTGATCTTCTCGAGCAGCCGGCCGAACTCGAAGGCGCCCACGGAGAGGGGCGCCGGCTCGCGGCCGTGCCCGTAGATGACCGCCGGGATGCGTCCGGCCTTGCGGACCGCCTTCGCGCCCGCCTTGCGCTTGGGGGTGCGGGGTTCGGCGGCGAGCTGGACGATCTGTGCCATACCAATCCTCTATCGGGTGTGGGGTGTAGGGTGTGGGGTGTGGATGGTCGGTG
>JBGPHD010000004.1:0-46093 GCA_041484135.1 Gemmatimonadota bacterium | reverse complement strand
CGAGCTGATGATCGGCGTCTTCGGGATCCTCTCGCCGCTGATCTTCCGGGGTGTGGGCGCCGCCTACCTCGGGTTCGCGCGGGCGGTGTCCCCGGGGCTCTGGACCGCGACGGCGATCAAGTTCGTCTTCGCGTTCGCCGTGCTCCTGGTGCCGACGTTCCTGATGGGCGGCACGCTGCCCATCCTGACGCGCGCCTTCGCCGGCGCGCGCACCGAGCACTTGAGGCGCGAGCTGGCGCTCTTCTACGGGCTCAACACCGTGGGCGGCGTCGCGGGATGCATGCTGGCGGGCTACTTCCTCGTCGAGTACGTGGGGCTCCGCACCTCGCTCCTTGGCACGGGGGTGGTGAACCTCATCCTCGGCGCGGCGGCGCTTGCGCTCGCGCGCGGCGGCGGTGCGGGCGCGGGCGCCGTCGCGCCGGCGGACGAGGACGACGATGCCGGTACCGCGGAGCACCTGGCGGTGCCGCCCGCCCCCACCGGACCGGAATGGGATGTGGCGACCCGGCGGCTCGCGATGCGCCTCATCGCCGTCACCGCCTTCGCGTCGCTGCTCTACGAGATCGCCTGGACCCGCGTGCTGGTGCTGGTGGTGGGGAGCTCCACGTACGCGTTCACCACCATCCTCGCGTGCTTCCTCCTCGGCATCGGCCTGGGGAGCCTGGTGGCCATCGGGCGCGGGCGGCCGCCGCGGGATCTGCTGATCCGGTCGGCGCTCATCCAGGCCGGCGTCGCCCTGCTCGCGTCACTGCTCTTCCCCTTCTTCCGCGCCCTGCCGGTGTACATCATCGGCACGCTCCAGGTGCCGTTCCTCTCCCCAACCGAGCTGCTGATGCTCCACGGCCTCGCGATCGCGGCGGTGGTGGTGCCGCCCGCTTTCGGGATGGGCCTCTCCTTCCCGATCCTGGCGGAGCTGGCGGCCGACCGGGGCGGGTCGACGGGTCGGGAGTCGGGCCGGGCGTACCTCGCCAACACGTTAGGCAGCATCGCGGGCGCGGTCGTCACCGGCTTCGTGCTCGTCCACCTCGTCGGGGTGGAGCGAACGCTGGAGATCGGCGTGCTGGTGAACGTGGCGGCGGCGGCGGTGATGGCGTGGTGGCTCTACCGGGTCCGCGGAGCGGGCGGCATCCCGGTGCCCATCGAGCGCGTGCCCGTCGTGATCGGCGCGCTGGCGCTGGTGATCGCTCTCGCCACGCCGGCCTGGTCGAGCCGGCTCCTCGACCGCGGGCCGGCGATCTACGGGAAGGAGTCGATGAACCGCCGCGAGCTGGGCAACTTCCTCCGCGGCCTGGGCGCCGAGCAGCTCTCGTTCGACGAGGGATGGAACGCGGTGATCTCGGTCTGGCGCAACGGCGGCGCCACCTGGCTCAAGAGCAACGGCAAGTCGGACGCCTCCACGGTCGCCGACATGAACACCCAGGTGATGGTCGGGCTGATGCCGGCTGCCGCGCATCCCGCCCCGAAGCGCGCCTTCGTCATCGGCTTCGGCAGCGGCGCCTCGGCGCGCACCGTCGCGGACGTCCCCGGCATCGAGCGCATCGACCTGGTGGAGATCGAGCGGGCGGTGCTGCGCGCGGCCCCGCACTTCGCGATGATCAACGGCGACGTGCTGCACGACCCCCGCGTCCACGTGATCGAGGACGACGCCCGCAGCGCGCTCCAGCTCACGCGCGAGCCCTACGACATCATCGTCGCCGAGCCGACCAACCCCTGGATCGCGGGGGTCGCCGCGCTCTTCACCCGCGATTTCTTCCGGGTGGTGGACGCGCACCTCGCCGACGACGGCGTCTTCTCGCAATGGGTGCAGACGTACCGGGTGCCGCAGGGCGTCATCAGCGTCGTGGTCGCCAACCTCCGCGCGGTCTTCCCCCACGTCGAGCTGTGGTATTCCAACCCGAGCGACCTCATCCTGCTCGCGTCGCGGCGGCCCATCCGCTGGTCCGAGGCGCGGATCCGTGGCCTCATGACCCCGGGCACCCCCCTCGCGCGGAGCTTCCACGACTGGCTGGAGGTCGACCGGCCCTCCCAGCTCCTCGGCCGCTATCTGTTCGGCGAGCGCGGGACGGCGATGCTGGCGGGCACCGCGCGCTTCCGCCACGACGACGACCAGCCGGCCCTGGAGTTCGTGGCGGCGCGCGGCCTGGTCGCGCTGACCTCCGTCGCGGCCATCTTCGACTCCCTGCTCGCGATCAAGGCGGCATCGGGGGACACGGTGCCGGACGTGGGCGGATGGCGGCTGGCGAGGGGTGAGTGGCAGGCCGCCTACGGACGGGCCCTGCCACCCGAGAACCGGTTCGCGCTGCTCTACGCCCGGGTGGCCCTCGACCTCACGCCTGACGACGCCGAACGCCGCGGCGAGGTGGGACTCGTGCTGTTCCACCGCAACCAGTTCCGGGAGGCCCTGACGTATCTCCAGCCGGCCATCCGCGCGCGGCCGTCGGATCCCCGGCTGCTGCTCCCGGCGGGCATCGCGCTCGCGGCTGACCGCGACCTCGCGGGCTCGCGCGCGCTGCTCGAGCGCTCGCGCGCCGCGGGCGGGGACACGGTGTACGCCATGAGCGTGCTGGCGGAGACGGCCGTCGGCCAGGGCGAGTGGGCGCGCGCGGCCGAGGAAGCGGTGCGTGCCTTCCGCGGCCTGCGGCCCACCATCGCGACCCCGTTCCCCGGCGCGCTGAGCAGCGTGATGGCCCGGCTGGTGAACGAGGCGCCGCCCGAGATCGCGGCCCCGGTCGTCGAGGCGGCGATCCTGTCGCGGCCCTCGTGGGACCTGCCGTACCACGGAGGGGCGCGGGTCTATGCGCGGTGGGGCGGGGAGCATTGCCGCCGGGCCGCCGAGCTGGCGGAGCAGTTGTCCCGGTTCGGGTGGACCGACGCGGAGGCGTTGTCGTTGCTGAGGGCCTGCGCGCGCCGCTGAGCGCGGCGCGTCCTGCTAGTCGCGGGGGAGGTCCGTCGCGGGACCCGTGAGCCGCCGCACTTCACCGGCCGCCACGATCGCGTTGTCCACGTCGCGCGAGAGGGCCCGGGCCTGCTGGGTCGCGGCCGTGAGATCACCTAACGCCTCCGCCACACCCGCCGAGCGCAGCCGCAGCAGGTCGAACCGCACGTTCTGCATCTGCAGGAGACACGACTCCAGTTTCGAGGCGAGCACCTCGTGGCGCGAGGCCAGGTGCGCCACCTTTTCCCGCTGCTGGGTGAGCAGGGAGAGCCGGCGCTCCTTGTCGGACGTGGGCGGCTCCTGCTGGAGCGCGGCGATCCGGGCCTCGAGCTTCTCGAGCGAGCCGACGTCGAGATCGCGCTCCAGCGCGTTCAACGTCCGGGCGAGGTCGGTCGCGCGCTCGAGCAGCTGGTCCACCGTCGGCGCGATCTCGGGCAGGAGCTTGCGTTCCGACTTGGGCAGGCGCTCGAGCATCGCCACCACCGCCGCCTTGTCGCTGCGCGCCTGCTCGATGCCGGCCGCGTGCCGGCCGAACTCGTCCGCGGTCACCGGCCCCAGCGCGGCCGCGCGGCCCGTCTTGGCCTCGATAGCGTCGGGGGCGGGCGGGCGATGGATGACGTCGCGCCACGAATAGCCCGAGGTCCAGAGCTTCGCGTAGTCCTTGGCCAGCCCGAATCCCCAGAAGGTGGCCACGACCAGCGACCACGGCGGGTGCAGCCCCGAGAACATCACGTTCATGAGGATGAGCATCCCGTTGACCGAAGCGAAGGTGGCCGCCTTGCTCCGGAAGCGCGTCACCATCAGCGGCTCGCCGCTGACCGCGGCGATGCGCTTCAGCTCCTCCTCTTCCTGCTCCTTCTGCGTGAGCTTCCGCTCCTGGCGGGCCGACAGCCGGTCGCTGCGGCGCTCGGAGCGGCCGCGGGGACGCGCGCCACGCTCCTCCGCCCGCTCGATGGCGCGGCGGCCGCGGTCCTGCGCACCGCCGAGGCTGTCCAGCTGCGGCGGCATCGGCAGCGGACGCTTCCGGACGCCGGGCCGCGGGGGCGGCGCGGTGTAGGTGTTGGTCTCGAGCGCGCGCCGGAGCGCGTCGGCCGTCGGCCAGCGGTCCTCCGGGTCCTTCTCGAGACACCGCATCACGGTCTGCGAGAATTCCTTCGGCGTCTCCGGCCGCTTCCGGTCCACCCCGGCCGGCTGCTCGGTGATCTGCTTCATGAGCAGACCCGGCACCGTCGGCGCCTGGAACGGCAGCTCCCCGCTCAGCATCTGGTAGGCGACCACGCCCAGCGAGTAGAGGTCGGAACGGCCGTCGATCTCGCGCTCGCCCGCGGCCTGCTCCGGGCTCATGAACGCGGGCGTCCCGATCGCGACGCCGGCCTCGGTGAGCGTGGCGCCTCCGCCCGAGAGCGCCTTCGCGATCCCGAAGTCGGTCACCATCACGCGGCCGCGCGTACCTTCGAGCAGGATGTTGTCGGGCTTGACGTCGCGATGGATGACGCCCTGTTGATGGGCGGCGGCGAGCGCGTCGGCCGTCTCGCGCATGATGCGCCGCGCCTCGTCCACGGACAAACGGCTCCGCCGCTTGAGGCGCACCCCTAGCGACTCGCCGTCCACCAGGCCCATGACGAAGTAGACCAGGTCGTTGGCGTCGCCGACGGCGTGGATCGGAACGATGTTCGGGTGGGAGAGCCGCGCCGCCGTCTCCGCCTCGCGCATGAACCGCGCGCGGATGTCGGCGCGGTAGGCCAGCTCGGGCGGCAGCACCTTGATCGCCACGGACCGCTTGAGCCGCTCGTCGCGCGCCTTGTAGACGACGCCCATGCCGCCGCGCCCGATCTCGCCTTCTATCGTGTAGGCGGAGCCCAAGGCTT
Organism: Gemmatimonadota bacterium; assembly: GCA_041484135.1. Classification (GTDB taxonomy): domain Bacteria; phylum Gemmatimonadota; class Gemmatimonadetes; order Gemmatimonadales; family JACORV01; genus JACORV01. The sequence goes on along the minus strand of JBGPHD010000004.1, from coordinate 41,290 downwards.
CGGCCAGGCGCGTCTCGAGCCCGCGATCGCCCCCGGGTGTCATCGCTTCAGGACTGGCATTTGGGCCATAGCTTACCGCCAGTGCAAGAGATGGGCAACCGGCGCCTGCCACAATGGCACGGGTTCCCCTGATTCCCGGTGGCACATTCGCTGCTTAACGGGTATTGGGTTGATATCGCCGATAACCTTAGGCCGTGAGTCCTGAATGAGCGAACGCCTGACACTGCCCGTCCTTCCGCTGCGCGAGATGGTCCTCTTCCCGGAGGTCACGACGCCGGTAAGCGCGGGCCGGCGCGGGACATTGCGCGCCATCGAGCGCGCGCTCAAGGACGAAAAGCGACTGATCTTCGCCGTAGCCCAACGCGAGAACACCGAACAGGTTTCGCCGCTGAATCTCCATGCCATGGGGACCGTGGCCAGCATCGGCCAGATGCAGCGCGGCCTGGGCGGGGTCCAGCTCATCCTCCACGGCGAGTTCCGCGCCGCGGTGCTCCACGTCCAGGAGCGGGACGGCTACCTCGAGGCCGTGCTGCACCAGGCGGAGGACATCCAGCCGGCCGATCCCCAGAACTCGCTCTTCCAGGCGCTCTACAAGGAGGCACGCGAGCGCGCCGCGGAGCTGGGCCAGAAGAGCGGCCTGCCGGATGAGGTCGTGCAGCAGGTCCTGGACTCGGTCACCGATCCGGGCCGCTTCGCCGACCTCGTGGCGGGCTACCTCGAGATCAAGACCCCCGAGCGTCAGGCGCTGCTGGAGACGCTGGCCGTCGAAGACCGGCTCCGCCGGCTGCTGGTGCACGTCCAGCGCCAGATCGCGGTCACCGACGCGCAGGAGGAGATCAAGACGCAGGTGCAGGAGGAGATCGGCGAGCGGCAGAAGGAGATCTACCTCCGCGAGCAGCTCAAGGCCATCAAGCGCGAGCTTGGCGACTCGGACGACGAGCGCGAGAACGACGAGCTCAAGGAGAAGCTCGAGAAGCTCGAGCTGCCCGAGGCGGCGCGCAAGGAAGTGGAGCGCGAGCTGGCGCGGCTGGAGCGGACCTCCAAGGAGTCCATGGAGGCCCAGGTCATCCGGACCTATCTCGAGTTGATCGCGGAGCTGCCGTGGAGCGTCCGTTCGGACGATTCGATCGACCTGGCGCGTGCGGAGAAGGTGCTGGAGGAGGACCACTACGGCCTCAAGGACGTGAAGGAGCGCGTGCTCGAGTTCCTGGCCGTCCGCCAGCTGCGTGAGGCGGCGCATCAGGAAGCGGTGAAGAACGCGGACACCGCCGAGCGCGAGATCCTGGGCCAGGAGGACGACCGCCTCCCCGCCAAGGGCCCCATCCTGCTCTTTCTCGGCCCGCCGGGGACGGGCAAGACGTCCATCGCGAAGTCCATCGCGCGGGCCATGGGCCGCAAGTACGTGCGGATCTCGTTAGGTGGCGCGCGCGACGAGGCCGACATCCGCGGCCACCGCCGCACCTACGTCGGCGCCCTGCCGGGCCGCATCCTCCAGGGCATGAAGCAGGCGGGGACCAAGAACCCGGTCTTCCTGCTCGACGAGGTGGACAAGCTGGGCGTCTCCTTCCAGGGCGACCCGGCCTCCGCGCTCCTCGAGGTGCTCGACCCGGCGCAGAACGACTCGTTCACGGACCACTACCTCGGCGTGCCGTTCGACCTCAGCGAGGTGCTCTTCATCGCGACGGCGAACTTCGTGCAGAACATCCCGGGGCCGCTGCTCGACCGCATGGAGTCGGTGGAGTTCGACGGCTACACCGAGCACGAGAAACTGGCGATCGCGCGGCAGTACCTGATCCCCCGCCAGCTCCGGGAGAACGGACTGGACCAGGCGACCCTGAACATCGAGGACTCGGCGGTGCGGACCGTGGTCAGCGGCTACACGCGCGAAGCGGGCGTGCGGCAGCTGGAGCGCGAGCTGGGGCGGCTGGCGCGCAAAGTGGCGCGACGGATCGCCGCGGGCCCGGAGACCAAGGCGACGATCGCCGAGGGCGACGTGCGCGACTCGCTGGGCCGGCCGAAGGTGCACCCCGAGCGGGCCGCCCTCACCGACGTGGTCGGGGTCGCCACGGGCATGTACTACACGCCCATGGGCGGCGACATCATGTTCGTCGAAGCCTCGCTCATGCCGGGCAAGGGAGAGCTGGTCCTCACCGGCCACCTCGGCGACGTGATGAAGGAGTCGGCGCGGGCCGCGCTCACCTACGCGATGACCCACTCGGCCGCACTCGGCATCCCCCCTGAGGCCAGCAAGGACCGCGACGTGCACATCCACGTGCCCGCCGGCGCCATCCCCAAAGACGGGCCCTCCGCGGGCGTGACGATGGCCACCGCCCTGATCAGCGCCCTCACCGGCCGCGCCGCGCGCCACGACGTGGCGATGACCGGCGAGATCACCTTGAGCGGCCGCGTGCTGCCGATCGGTGGCGTGAAGGAGAAGGTGCTCGGCGCGGCGCGCGCGGGCATCACCGAGATCATCCTGCCCAAGGAGAACGAGCCGGAGCTCGACGACCTGCCGGAGGAGATCCGGAAGACGCTGACCTTCCATCCGGTGGTGGATCTCGATGGCGTGCTGCAGACGGCGCTGCAGAGCCGTGAGGCGAAGGTCGTGAACGACCTGCTCGGCGCGACCGGGAAGGCCCGCTAGCAGGATCGTCGGAACGGGCGCGGGACCCCGGTCCCGCGCCCGGCGGCACTCACCAGCGGACGCGCGACAGCAGCCGCTCTGCCAGGCCGCGCGCGCTCGGTTCCGTTCCCGCCAGGAAGTACTCCGTGTAACTCGTCTCGCTCGAATCGTCAGGCGCCAGCGTGCCGTCGCGCCGGTGCACCCGCACCGGCACCAGCCCGGCCGGGACCTGCCACGCCGCGGGGATCGGCAGGTGCCGGTACGCGTCGTGCGCGAACAGGCTCCAGATGGGTGCCGCGAGCGTGCCACCCGCCGCGCCCCGCGCGATGGTCTGCGGCCGGTCGAAGCCGAGCCAGACCCCCGCCACCAGGTTCGGCGTGAACCCCACGAACCAGACGTCCGCGTTGTCGTTGGTCGTCCCCGTCTTGCCGGCCACCGGGAGCCCGGGTGGCAACCCCGCGCGCCGCGCGGCGGTGCCCGTGCCGCGTTCCACCACGTCCTGCAGGATGTTCACCGTCTGATACGCGACCCGGGGATCGAGCGCGGGCGCAGGCGCCGGTGCGGGCGCCTCGTAGATCGGGATGCCGCCCGCGTCCTGGACCAGCGTCACGATCCGCGGCGGTGTGTACGACCCGAGGGTCGCGAAGGTGCCGTAGGCCCCGATGAGCTCGAGCGGCCGCACGTCCGCCGCGCCGATCGCCGTGGGAGCGTACGGCGGGATGTCGGTGGTGATGCCCATGCGGCGCGCGTTCGCGATCACCGAGTCGAGGCCGATGCTGAGCGCGAGCCGGATCGCCGGGATGTTGATGGAGAGTGTGAGCGCGGTGCGCGCGGTGACCGGCCCGCGCCAGACGCCGTCGCTGTTCTCCGGCGTCCACCGGGTGCCGTCCCCCCTCGGCAACGACAGCGGCTCGTCCTGCAGGATGACGGTGGGCAGGATCCCCTGTGCGAAGGCGGCCGAATAGACGAACGGCTTGAACGCCGACCCCGCCTGGCGGCTGCCTTGGACCGCGCGATCGAACTCCGAGTCCTGAAAGTCACGTCCGCCGACCAGCGCCAGCACGTCGCCGGACTGGGGCTCCAGCGCCACCAGCAGCCCCTGGAGGTAGGGTGTCCGCGCCGCTCCTGCCGCCGGCCGGGCCTGCGGCGTCCCATAACGCGGCCACCGATATCCGGGGAGACTCTCCACCCGCGCCAGGCCCAGGGCGAGCGCCCGGTTGGCCGCCGTCTGGAGCGCCGGATCCACGGTGGTCATGGCGACCAGGCCGCCGGTATTCACCATCGTGAGCCCGTAGCGGTCCACCAGCCACCGGCGGACCCACTCCACCACGTAGGGCGCGCGCACGCTGAACCCGTTGTCCGGGGCGACGCGCACCGCCTCGCGCATGGCCGACTGCCGCTGCGCCTCGGTGATGTAGCGCTGACCGAGCATCAGCTGGAGCACGAGGTTTCGCCGCTCCAGCGTCCGGTCCAGATGCGCGCGCGGATCGTAGCCGCCCGGCGACTTGGGGAGCGCCGCGAGCACCGCCGTCTCGCCGAGCGTCAGGTCCGTCGCGCTCTTGCCGAAGTAGTGCCGCGCCGCGGCCTCGATGCCGTACCACCCGTGCCCGAAGTTGATGTAGTTGAGATAGCCCTCGAGGATCTCGGCCTTGGTGTGGCGCCGCTCCAGTGCCCGCGCCAGCTCCTGCTCGCGCAGCTTGCGCCCCAGGTGGATGTCCCGGCGGTCCACCAGGCCCATCGCGCCGATCAACTGCTGCGTGATCGTGCTCGCCCCGCGCGAGCCGAAGCCGTGCAGAAGGTTGTCGCGGATGGCGCCCACCACACCGAGGACGTCCACCCCATCGTGCTGATAGAAGCGGCGGTCCTCGGTGGCGACGAACGCCTGTCCCACGTACGAGGGCAGGTCGATGAGGCGCACCCAGCTGCGCGCCTCGGGCCCGATCTCCGCGAGCAGCCCCCCCCGGCGGTCCAACACCACCGTGGCGAGCGGGGGCCGGATGATGGTCACCCCGGTGTCCCGTGACTGCGGGTAGGCCGCGGACGTTCCCACTATCAACCATATGGTTGATAGGGCGATCATGGCTCGGCTATCGCCACGCACAGTGGTCCGCCAGGAGCTGGGTCAGCATCTGCTCGGTCCCGTCGCCGTTGCTGGCGGTGGACGCGGGCCCCTCGAGCTCGAGGGCCACGAGCCCGAACGCGGCTGCGGACGCCAGGGCCCCCACGGCGCGAGGATCCACGTCGTCGCGGAAGTAGCCGCGCCGCTGGCCTTCGGCGACGGCGTCCCGAAGCCTGCTCACCAGCCGCTCGCGCCAGGCGTGCACCACCGTCGCCGCCGCCGGCGGGAATTCCGCGTCGCTGCGCGCTCCGGCCACGATGCTGACGATCCCCGGAGCGGCGCGGAGACCCGCCAGAAGGTCCGCGACGGCGGACTTCAACGCGCCATTCGGGGAGTCGGGGCGCCGGCTGTCGGTCTCGAGGCGGTTGAGCATCGCGGAGACGGCGGCGGCGAAGAGGCCTTCCTTGGACTGGAAGTAGTGGAAGAGGAGCTGCTTGTTCACGCCCGCGGCGTCGGCGATCCGTTCGATGCGGGCGCCGCCGTACCCTGCGGCGGCGAACTCGCGCTCCGCCGCCCGCAGGATGTCCGCCCTTCGAGATCGTGTGGCCCGCTCGGTCCAGTATTCAACCATATGGTTGATAACCTAGGGCCTGGTGCTGCAGCCGTCAACGGCGCCGGGTGGCGGGCGGCGGCCAGCCCGTGCCGAGGTCGTTCCAGTTGAGAAGCGTGTTGAAGGCCAGCGCGAAGGAGCCTTGGGTCTCCCAACGCCAGAACGGCCGGATCGCGAAGAGGACCACGTGGCCGGCGCCCACCTGCACGTCCACGACGGCCGGCCTTCCGGCCAGCTCGGCGCCGGCGTCGAGCAGACCCGAGACGAGGAGCGAATCCTGCCGCGGGTGGAAGCGCAGCACGACCCGCGGGCGCATGCGCCGCTGGTCGGCGAGAGCGGTCGAGTCGCGCTGCTGCTCCGTGCCGCGCTCGGCTGCGGTGTCCACCTGCAAGAGCGGCGACTGGTTGAAATAGACGGCGAGCGTGTCCGGGTAGCCGTACACGATCGGGCTGCGGCGGTCGCGCACCGCGGTGCGGATGATGCTGCCGCGCACGCGCAGACTCCGCGCGTCGCTGATGTCCACGCCGGGGGCGAGACCGTAGTCCACCGGCACCGACGCGGTGCCGCCCTCCGTGATGAGGAGGCCGCCGCGCCGGATCCAGGCGTCGAGTCGCGCCATCCCCGCGAGCCCGATGCCGGGCCTGACGTCGTCGGTCTCGTCGTACCCGCCGAGGTTCGGCGTCTCCGCGGTGCGCCGCCACGGGATGGGCGGACCCGCCATCGGCTGCCCGTTCACGATCCCGCGTGCGTTGTCGCTCACGTACGGCAGCACCAGCACGTCGAGCGCGGCGAGGCGCGCGCTGTCGCGCAGCTGTTGCGTGGAGAGATAGGTGTAGGGGATCGCGAAGTGGTCGAACGCGTAGCGCACCCAACCCTCGTTCTGGGTGTTCTGCCACGAGTGCACCAGCCCGATCCGCGGCAGGTCCAGCTCGTGCCGCGCGACCGAGGGCATCGCCGCTCCGAACGCGGTCAGGCCGGTGGACTCCAGGGCGTCGCGCACGGTGCGCTCGGCGTTGGCGTCGTTCACCGGCACGATGACGGTGCCCGCCGGATAGGTGCGCGAGCCCACCGTGAAGGAGTCCTCCGCCGCGTACATCCGCGTGGTGCGGAGACGGTAGCGGAACACGATGAGGTTGCTCTCGGTGGTGGCCGGCACCAGCACCGCCGCCGAGCGGGCGCCTTCGCTGGTGACGGAGCCGCGCAGGGACACGTCCTCGGCGATGAGGGTCATCGGTTGCGACAGTGCGGCGGTGTCGGCGATGGCATGGACCGCCACGTTGCGGAGCGGCCCGAAGGTCCAGCCGGTATCGTCGTACGGCTGTGGATCGGTGGTGCGATAGGTCTGGATGCCGAGCAGGTTCCCCGCCAGCGGGCCGTACGGCTGGTCCATGCGGATCAGGTAGTCGCCTTCCGCGACGCTGACATTCCCGGCGGCGAAGGCGCTCCCGGCGCGCTGCACCTCGATCCCCTCCAGGCGTAGCAGGTTCACCAGCTCCGCCGCCTCGAGTCGCCGGGGCTGCGCCGCCGGGATGTGCCACAGGTTAGGCGACGAAGTGCGGCCGCGGTTCACGGCGTTGCGGGACTTGATCCAGAAGTTCTCGAGGAACGTCGGCGCGTTGTCGGCCACGTAGTCCAGCGCGATCAGCACCCCGGACTGCTGGTAGTTGATGTTGTTGCGGATGCACCAGCGCACGCCGTCGAGCGGCGGGTTGGGGCGGAACCACTCGACCGAGCGCTGTCCCGGCTGGATGCGCGCGGTGTCGCACTCCGCGCCGTAGGAGGTGAAGGTCTCGTAGAAGCGGCCCACCGAGTTCCGCATCTGCGCGATGAACATCATGTAGTTCGGCGCCCAGCCGTCGTAGAAGTCGTGCGTCCAGACGCCGGGCAGGCCGCGCTTGGTGAGCTCCGTGATCTCGTGGAAGGCAAGCGCGTTCCACTCGCCGATCTGGATCGGGTCGATGGCGCGGTTGTAGGGACCCGTCCCCGTCGAGGTGTAGAGGAACGGGACGGATTCGTGGAGGTCGTGCAGCACCGTGGGATGCCAGAAGAAGAACTGCGCCAGCATGTTGCGGGTCAGCACCTGCGAGAGCACCATGCCGTCGCGGTTGTTGTCGTGCGCGGTGTACCGTCCCCAATACACCAGCGGCGGCCTTACGCCGTTGTGGTGCCGTCCGTAGTTGTACACGTCCACCATTCGGTCGCGGCCGTCCACTTCCTGCACCGGCGTGATGAGCGTGATCACCCGCTCGCGGATGCCCCGGATCATCGGCGTGTCTTCCACCGCGAGACGGTACGCCAGCTCCATCAGCATCTCGGGCGAGCCCGTCTCCGGGGAGTGGATCGAGCCCGTGAGATGATAGAGCGGCTTCCCCTCGGCGATGAGGCCGCGCGCATCCGTCTCGCTCAGGCTCCGCGGGTCGGCCAGCCGCCGGGTGATGTCACGGTAGTGTTCGAGGTTCGCGATGGTGGCCGAATCGGCGATGGCGACGGTGATCATCTCCCGCCGCTCGTCCGACAGGCCGGCGTCGAAGATCCGCACCCTCGGCGATGCCGCGGCGAGCGCGCGGAAGTACCGGTTCAGCTCCGCCACGTAGGCGAGCCGGCCGATGGTCCCGGGCACGTAGCCGAGCACGTCGAGCGGCGAGGGCACCCGTGGATCATCGGGCAGGTGATCGGTCAGCTCGGTGTTGAAGCGCGGCTCCGATGTCAGGGCGCGGATCTGCCGCGTGTAGGCGGTATCCAGCGGCTGCTGCGCGATCAGCGGCGTGACCGCGAGGGGCGCGACGAGCGTGCACAGGAGCGCTACGATCGGACGCATGGGACGGCTCCGGGAAGGGGCGGACGCACGAGGCGTGCGAATGTGCGGGCGGCAGGAGGAGGACGCAAGCGACTGTCGGAGCGAGGCCAGGGCGCGCTCACGGCCGGGGCTCGCCTCGACACCGGGCTGATCCATCGCGTCCGGCTAGCGGGCGGCGCTCCCGCCGGCCGCGGCGAAGGCCTCGGTGACCGAGCCGACCATCGCGCGAAGCGTTGCCAGGTCCGTCGCGGAGAGCGGAGCGCCCGTGGCGAGGAGCCGCTGCGCCTCGTGCTCACCGGCGCGGCTCCTGGCTGAGATCTCCGGGAACCCGTACGACCCGCCGGATCCGGCGAGCTTGTGGAATTCGCGGCGCAGCTCGTCGAGCGCGCCGGCGTCGCCACCCTCGAGTCGCTCCAGCGGCGCGCGGAGCGCCGCCACATGCCTGGGCGTTTCGTTCAGATACTCGACGCGCAGGGCCTTGAGCGCGTTGGCGAGTGCATCTTCGGGAGAGGTCATGCGAGGTCCGTGGTAGCCGGCAGGATCAAGTTATGCGCCGGCCGACGCCGAGGCGAGTTCGCGTCGCAGCAGGTGACGCAGGAACGGCACCACACCAGGGGAGCTGGTCGCGAGCCCCGTCGCTGAGCCGTCCTCATGAATGGTCCCGCACACCGCACTGGTCCTGTCGGACACCATCAGCACCGGCCTGCCGCCCCAATAGGCGAGCAGCTCGCCGTCCGGAACCGCGCGGACGATCGCGCCGCCCGGCGCCGGCTCACCGAGGGCGAGGAGTCGCACCGTCTTCTTCTGGCCGCGCAGCCGGTCGAGCACCGGGAAGAGGCCGGAGACCCACGGCCCGAGAACGGCAAGCAGCTCCTGGCTCGATCCGGTGACGCATCGCTCGGCGCGGGCGAGCAGGGTCGCGGCGTCGTGGAGGGGCTCCGAGTCCATGGTCGACGCACCAGTGACCGTAGCCTTCGACAGCTCGTCCTGAAGCGCGCCGAGGTCGCGCCGAACCCGGCGCTCCAGCTCGCCCACCAGCGACTCGGGAGGGATGGCGATGAACCGCGGAGGCTTGGTGGCGGTCTTACGCGCGCCGCCGCGGCGCACGAGACCCTCCAGGGCCTGATAGGCATTGGCCCGAGCCAAGCCGGCTTTGTGTGCTACGCCGTAACCGGTTGAGGGACCGGATCTTAGGAGTGCGGAATAGACCTTGGCTTCGGTCAAAGTGAAGCCGAACCGCTCGAGGAGCACGGTAGTAGTAGTTACAGCTACTACTCAGAAAGTCAACGGCGAAACTAGGCCGGCCGCACGTCCCAGCCCGCGATGCGGGCGATGAGCGCCATGCGGAAAGTGACATCAGCCAGCCGCGACTCGGCCTTCTTGAGGTCGGACTCGAGCGGGAAGCCGTGATACGACCACGGGGAGACGCGCTTGGGCAGGGTGCGGAGGTTCTTGGGCCGCCACACGCCCTCGTGGTCGCACTCCCGGGTGAGCCGGCCCCAGACCTTCGGAGCGGCGGGCGAGTGATGGAGGATCCCCAGTCTGGCAAGGAGTTCGAGCCAGTACAGGGCGAACGGGAGGTCGTCGGCTTGGCCTGACGCGGCGGCGTGCAACGGGTCGCCAAGGAGCAGGAAGGTCGGCTTGAGGGCCTTCTTCCCGCACATGACGGTGAACGTCTTCTTCGTCGCCGGCAGCGCCAGGTAGGTGCCGATCCGCTCGACCAGACCGGCGCGCTCGCGCTGTACCGCCGGCAGATACGCCAGGAGCGCGACGGAGAAGATGGTCGGCGGATGGGCGGCGGGATGCAGGATCCAGGCGCGCCCGCTCTTCACGAAGGGATCGGTGGCGAGCTCGCTGCGCAGGAACAGGGACATGGCGTTGGCGATGCGGTGCGCCGCGCCCCGGACCCGCGGGTCCTCGCCCTGGCCGCCCTGCGCCAGCGCGGTCGCGGCCGTCTCGCGGATGATCTCGCGGATCCACGGTTCCGCCCCCGGCTCGGCGAAGCCGAACTTCTTGAACTCGAAGAGGAGCGCCGGGTCCTCGTCGCGCGAAAGGAGCCGGTAGAGCAGGCGATTCCCGAGGCGGATGGCGCGGCTGTCCGGGCCCACCCCCAGCTCGACGAGGCGTCGGTACTGGTGGATCGTGCCCACGTCCTTGATGCCGGCCGCCTTGTTCGGCGTGATGCCGAGCAGGTTGCCGCCCCAGACGCCGTCGTCCTTCTGCTTCTTGGTGGCCTGGCGCACGGCCGCGGACTGGGCGATCTCGGCGCGGAGCGCCTCCAGCTGGGTGGCGTCGAGGGCTCCGGGGAAGATCTCGGTCGCCGTGCGGTAGCGGATGGACGGCGAGGCGTGGGCGAGCAGCCAGGAAACAGGGACCTGGTGGGCGGTGGGAAGGGGAAGAGTCAGGAAACCGCCTCCTCGATACGCTACGGGGATGAAACGCGCGCAAACTTACCGAGTTGGACGGTCCGGTGCTAGTGGCCGAAGCGGCGTTTTCTCACTCGGGAAGGCGGCGGAGGAACCGGGAAATCCGTTCCGCGACCTCGAGGGGCCGCTCGATGTGGGGCCGGTGCCAGCTCCGGCCGATGACCTGGAGCTCCGACGTGGGCAGCGCGCGCGCCAGCGCCCGTCCCTGCTCGAGCGACACCGTCGGGTCGTAGGCGCCCCAGAGGAGCAGGATGGGGAGGCGCAGGCGGGCGGCGCGGTCGGGCGTGAGGTAGGCGAAGTCGAACTCCCGCAGTACCGCTTGCAGGGCCACGCGGTAGGCCGGATCGCCGGAGGGGAGGTAGGCCATGTCGCTGTCGGACTCGGCGAGCCAGGCCGAGTCGTGAACGCCCTCGAAGTGGATGCGCAGGACCTCGTACTCGGCGACGCCGCGGCGGACGGTGCGACGCGTCGTCTCGCTCGCCGCCGCCGCGCCCCTGAGCCACGGCGCATCGACGACGGCGGGATCGACCAGCACCAGTCCGCGGACGCGCGAGGGGGCGGCCAGGGTCGCCGCCGCGGCGACGGCGCCGCCTAACGAGTGCCCGACGAGCACCGCCCTGCCGATGCCCATCGCATCCATGGCCCTGAGGACCGTCGCCGCCAGGGAGTCGGTGGCGTAGCCGCCCGCCGGCTTGGAGGAGAGCCCGAAGCCCGGGAGGTCGAGCGCCACCACGTCGGCCTCCGCGTCGAGCCGGTCGAAGACGGGCTGCCAGGAAAGGAGCGACTCACCATACCCGTGGAGCAGCAGCACGGTGGGACCGCGGCCTGCCCGCACAACGCGCAGCGTGAGGTCGCCGGCGCGCACCGCCATCGAGCGATGGCGCACCCCGGCGCCGCCGGTGGACGGGGCCGAGGTCGCGAGGCCGGCGATGCCGGCGGCGCCCGCCGCGACCATCAGCCGGCCGAGTCGCCGGGGTCCCATGGTCTCAGGGCCCGAGGCCGATCACGCGCAGCCGGGTCAGCAGGGCGCGCCCGGTGTCGCCGCGCTCCGAGGTGAGCACCAGCCGGTCCGCGCGATCGAACGTCACCGCTTCTCCCTGCGCCTCTACCACCGGGATAGGCACGCCGTCGGGTGGCAGGAGCGGCACGCCGAAGCCGTCGCCGTCCCTGCGGAAGAAGTGCAGGCTGACGTAGGTGCGGACCGCGAGCACGTTGCCGTCCGGAGACAGCGCGGCGCCCGTCACGAGGCGCCCCCGGACGAGGTCCACGGTGAGCGCGAGCGGGCCCAGGAACCGGAGCGTCTGCGCATTGCCGGAGTCGCCGGCGAGCGCGACGAAGAGCGAGGACGAGCCCGACCGGTCCTTGGTGACGAGGTACATCATCCCCGAGGCGGCGACGGCCAGCGCCTCCGCGTCGTGCGGGTGATCGGGATAGCGCAGGACGAACGAGTCCTGGAGGGCGACGGTCCGGGTGGTGTCCGCCGGTCCCGCCGGCGGCTCCGGCTCGGGGATGCGATACACCACGATCGAATGACGCGAGCGGCTGTTGTCGCCCGTGTCGGCCGCGTAGAGGCACGGTGCGCCGGTGCGCACGCAGGGCCCGATGGCGAGGTCTTCCCAGTCGATGTTCCGCGCTCCGGCGACCGTGACCCAGCCGAGGTCGCGCCCCGTCGAGTCCGTGGCGTAGAGGATCGGGCCGTCCCCGGAGTCGTTGAGGGTCCAGTAGACGCCCGGGCGCCGCCGGCTCGGTGCCACGCCGGAGCTCTCGTTGAGGCGCGTCGCCCGCAGCACGGCGGTGTCGAGCAGCGCCACGCGGGGCGCCTGCTGGGCCGCGGCCGGGGCGGCGGCGGCGATCAGGCCCGCGCCGAGGATGGCGGCCAACACGGTGGGACGGGTCATCGGTGCGGCAGCTTACCCGCTTCAGGGAGGCGTGGCAATCCTTGCTCGTCCGCGCGGCCCCGGGCATCTTCTTCCCATGCCCACCTCGCTCCTCCAGCGGCCCGTCGCCCGGCGCCCGGACCAGGTCCGCCTGTCGGGCCGGGTCCTCTTCCTGTGCGACGACGCGGACCTCGTCACCCGCCAGCTGGGCGGCGAGGACCTCACCTGGACACCCGGGGGCGCCCTCAAGCTGCGCGACAACATCTCCACCGACGAGATCACGCCGGCCTACATCTGCTACTACTTCGACGAGACCCTGGGCGAGTTCCCCTATCTGGGCCTCAAGGCGGGGGACCAGTTCCCGATCACGCGCGGCAGCGTGAAGCAGGGCGGCTTCGTCGCCTCGGTGGCGGGGAAGCGGCGCGGCAAGGGCAGCTCACGCGAGCAGTCCCCCTACGCCGAGATGTGCGCGGGGATCCAGCTCGTGATCGGCGAGAGCATCGAGCGGATCTACAACGAGAACTGCCAGAACCTCGGGGTCCTGACGAGCACCGATTTCTCCCTGCTGGAGCGCCTCAAGACCGGCGAGCCGATCCCGCTCTCGGTCTTCACGGAGGGCGAGGGGGCGATCACGCGGGGCATCATCGAGTACGGCGGGCTCTTCAACTACAACGTGGCCCGGCTCCAGGGGAAGGTCACCGTGCCGGCGCTGGCCACGGCGCCGCGGCCGATGACGATCGGCGAGAAGATCTTCGCGCGGCACTGGGTGGTGGACGCGGCGGCCGGGAAGATCGGCGTTCCCGCGGTGAGGCCGGGCGACGAGGGCTTCGTCGAGACCGACATCCGGTTCAGCCACGAGTACGTGACTCCCATGTCGGCGATCTTCTTCGAGCAATTCGTCGGGAAGGACGAGCCGCTGAAGGACCCGTCGTCGATCTTCTTCTTCCGCGATCACCTGACGTTCCTCGCGCAGGTGATGCGGCAGGAGCACGTCGACATGGGCCTGCTCGAGGTCGCGGCCCAGCTCGAGAAGAAGCAGCGCGAGTTCGCCGCGGCGAAGGGCGTGAAGCTCTACGGCGAGCTGGAGAAGCGGCTCAACCTCACCGGCGCGCTCGCCGCGACCGGCTCCGAGGCCATCTGCCACTCGAAGATCCTCGAGGCGCACGCGCTCCCCGGCCAGATCATCATCGGCAGCGATTCGCACACCCCGCACGCCGGGGCGGTGGGCTGCGTGGCGTTCGGCGTCGGCACCACCGCGGTCTTCAACAGCTGGATCACGAAGGACGTGCGGGTCCAGGTGCCGAAGGCGTTCCGCGTCACGGTCCACGGGCGGAAGCCGGAAAACGTGACGGCCAAGGACTTCATGCTCCAGATCCTGCGGCACCCGTACGTGAAGAACGGGGACGCGATCGGGCAGATCGTCGAGTACGCGGGCGACGCGGTCGAGGCGCTCTCGGTGGACGAGCGCGCCACGATGACCAATATGGCCGCGGAGGTCGGCGCCTTCACCGGCATCATCGCGCCGGACGGCAAGACGGTGGACTACCTGGTGCAGGCGCGCGGGATGTCCCGCGGCGAGGCGGAGCGGCTCTGCGCGGGCCTGCGCTCGGATCCGGGGGCCGAGTACGTGATGGAGATCGATATCGACGCCTCGGCGCTGAAGCCGATGATCGCGCTGCCGGGGGATCCCGGCAACGGGCTCACCATCGAGGAGTTAGGCGCGCCGGTCCGGATCGACATCGCCTACGCCGGCTCGTGCACCGCGGGCAAGCGGGAGGACATGGACATGTACGCGCGGGTCTTCAAGGACGCGGTGGAACAGGGACGCAAGGTGGCCGAGGGGATCCAGGTCTACATCCAGTGCGGGTCGCAGGATGTCTTCCGCTACTGCCAGGAGCAGGGGTACGACCGCGTCTTCCGCGAGGTCGGCGCGACCTTCATCGAGCCCTCGTGCGGGGCCTGCATCAACGCCGGCCCCGGCGTCTCGCGGTCCCGGACCGATGTGACCATCTCCGCCATCAACCGCAACTTCCCCGGCCGCTCGGGGCCGGGCCAGCTCTACCTCGCGTCGCCCTACACGGTGGCGGCGTCCGCGCTGGCGGGCGTCATCACCGCCTGGGAGCCGCAGCGGGAAGGCGTCCCCGCCTAGCCGCCGCTGGCCCGCCGCGCCTCTTCATCGTAATATCACGATATGACACCGCTCTCCGGCGAACCCGGTCATCGGCTGGCGCGTCTCTGCAAGGCGCTCGGCCATCCCGCGCGCGTGGCGATCGTGCGGTTCCTCAAGACGCGGCGGGGCGGCGCGACCTGCGGCGAGATCGTGGCCCAGCTGCCCCTCGCCCAGTCCACCGTCTCCCAGCACCTCAGGGTGCTCGGGGCCGCCGGGCTCGTCAGCGCGGCCGAGGCCCCGCCGAGCGTGCGCTACCGGCTCGAGCCGTCGGGGCTCGACGAGGTCCGGCGCGCGTTAGGCTCCCTCTAGCGCGCCTCGGGCACCGAGGTCCGCAGGGCATTGAACAGCAGGGGGAATGACGCCTGGCTCTGGCCGCGGTACTGCGGCCGGAAGCCGAACAGGATCACCCGCCCGCGTCCCCGCCGCACCTCCACCAACCCCGCTTTCCCCGCGATCCGGTCCGCGCCGAGGATCCAGCCGGAGAGCAGCACGTCCGCCGGCAGCGCCGGGTAGCGGCCGATCACGCGCACGCGGCTGGGGTCGCGCACGTCGAACGCGGGCCCCGACTCGAACCAGGCGATGTTGTCGGCGGGAAGGCCGTCGGCGAGCGGGTGGTCGGTGTCGAGCCGGAGGCGGAGGATGCTGCCCGGCGCGTAGAAGTCGCGGTTCGAGAGGCCGTCGAGCGCGTCCACGACCGGCAGCTCGAGCGCGGCGATGGCGAAGCCGCAGGCGTCGTTGAGCGCGATCAGGGTCCCGCCGCCGTCGACGAAATCCCGCAGCGCCTGAACGCCGAGGGTGCCGAGCCCGCCGGCGAAGCGCGCCGGGTACCGGCGCGCGGAGAGCCCGTCCATGATGGCGCGCGGCGCCTGGTCGGGCAGGATGATGGCGTCGAGCCGCGCGCCGAGCGCGCCGGCCCGCACGGTCGAGTCCACGAGGCTCTCGTAAGGGATGCCCCAGGTGTCGAAGATCCATCGCGTCCAACCCTCGTCGATGGCGCCGGCGAAGGAGCGGTAGAGCCCGATCCGCGGCGCGCCGGGCGCGAGACGGGCGCCCGCGGAGGAGAGGCCCGCAGCCCGGAACACCGGCGGCGGCGCCGTCACGGGCGCCGAGAGCGCGACGGTCAGACTCTCCGGCACCGTCACCACGCGCAGGCCGAGCAGCAGCGGCAGGGTGTGCGCGGTGACGTCGTAGGGGCGTTGCGGCGGCCCGCCCGGGTACTCGCGCAGGTCGGGGTAGTTCTGGCGCTCGAGGAGGGTCTTGGCGAACGAGGCGTAAGGCTGGCGCATGACGACGACGTAGGTGCCCGGCGAGTAGCGGTCCCGCCCGATCGTGAACGGCGCCAGCGCGGACCGGACCTCGACCTGGCCGTGCCGGAGGATCTCGAGCAGCGTCGCGAGGGCGGTCTGGTCCTGGTTCGCGGTGGGGATGACGAACGCGTACGGCCACTCGGGCCATCCGGCGACGGCCCGGCGGCCCACGCCGTAGAAGCCCCGGAGCCATTCGTCACGGTAGCGCGCCACCTGGTCGAGCATCGCCATCGCGGCCGCGGTCTGGTAGCGCACGATGTCGGCCAAGGTCCAGCGGCCGCCGCGCCACGGAGCGACGAAGGCCCAGGTCGAGGTCCTGGGGTCAACGCCCAAGCCGGGCCGCAGGCTGTCGAACGGCACCGTGACCGGCGTGGCGAGGCTGGCGCTTGCCGTCTCGGTGAGGATGCGCACCGCGCCATGGTAGTGCTGGAAGGCGCGGGCCGGGGTCCACATGTCGTAGGTGGAGTTCAGCGAGACGCCGGTGAAGCCGTCGGCGGTGAGGCGCCGCGCGATCTCGACCCCGAGCGCGTTCACGCCCTGCACGATGAGCGGGTCGATGTTCGGTTCGACGGGATCCATGTAGGGCGGGACGAAGATGCGCGGCCCGTTGCTCCCCATCTGATGGATGTCCATCGTGACCTGCGGGTGCCACACGCCGTACAGGCTGTCGACGACGAGGCGCGTCTCGACCTGGGAGAAGGCGTACCAGTCGCGGTTGTTGTCGTGACCCGTGTAGTGGTGGTAGAGCTCCGGCGGGCTGCTGCCCTCCGCGGCGCTCCCCAGGGTCTGGGCGTACCAGCGCGAGACGATGTTCACGCCGTCGGGGTTCATGGACGGCACCAGCATGACGACCGTGTTGTCCAGGATGCGTCGTACGTCAGGCGTGGTCCCCGACGCCAGCCGATAGGCGATCTCGAGCGGGCTGAAGAAGCCGCCGACCTCGGTGGAGTGGATGCTGGAGGTGATCAGCACGAACGCGACGTCCTGGGCCATCAGCCGGGTGGCCTCGGCGAAGTCGCGGACGAGGCGCGGGTCGGCGAGGCGGCGCTGCAGATCGCCGAGCGCGCGGAGCCGCGCGAGGTTGGCGGGGCTCGAGATGAACGCCGCGACGAACGGTGCGCCGCTGGTGGTCCGGCCCAGCTCGCGGAGCGACACGCGGCCGCTGGCGGCGTCGAGGGCGCGGAAGTAGCGCACGATCGAGTCCCAGCCGGCGAGGCGGCGCTCGGTGCCCGGCACGAAGCCGAGGACGGAGGCGGGTGTGGGGACGGGCCGTTGGCCGGCGAGGGGCGCGGCAGGGAGGAGCAGCAGGAGGGCGATCGCGGGAACGCGCATGGTCTGTGTGCCTGGCTGGTGGAGAAACATCGAGCCCCATCCCGATGGTCCGGGACGGGGCTCGAAGTTGATGGTCTGCGTTGCTGTGCGCTAGCTCAGCCGCTTGATCTCCACGCGGCGGTTCTGTGCCCGACCGGCCGCCGTGGTGTTCGGGGCCTTCGGGCTGTCCGGACCGTAGCCGACCGCGTCCAGCGCGCTCGCGGGCACGCCGGCCGTGGTCATCGCGGCCTTGACCGTTTCCGCACGACGCTGCGACAGCGCCCTGTTGGCCGCTGGTGCACCGCGGCTGTCAGTGTAACCGCCCACCTCGAACCGGGCGTTCGGCGACGTGCGCAGGATCGCCCGGATGGAGAGGGCGAGGTCCCGCAGCGGCGCCTGAGAAGAAGGCGTCAGGTTCGCGCGACCGGTGACGAAATTGATGTTCCGCAGCACCAACGAGGCGCCGACGGCCGGAAGCTCGACGTAGGGGCAACCATTCTCATCCACCGGGCGACGGGCCGGCGTGTTGGCGCAACGGTCATTGGCGTCGATCACGCCATCGCCGTCGGCGTCACGCTGGACCGGGCAGCCGGTGGCATCGACTTGGGTACCGGCGGCGGTGTTCGCGCAGCGGTCGTTGTTGTCCGTCACGCCGTCGCCGTCGGTGTCACGCGGGCAGCCGTTGGCATCAACGGGCGTGCCGGCGGGGGTGTTCGGGCAGCGGTCGGCGTTGTCGAGCACGCCGTCGCCGTCGGTGTCGCGCGGGCAGCCGTTGGCATCAACGGGCGTGCCGGCGGGCGTGTTCGCGCAGCGGTCGTTGTTGTCCGTCACGCCGTCGCGGTCGGTGTCGAGCGGGCAGCCGTTGGCGTCCACCCGGACACCCGACGGGGTGTTGGGGCAACGATCCAGGTTGTCGGCGATGCCGTCGCTGTCGGTGTCGCGGGTGCAGCCGTTGCCGTCCACCGGGGTGTTGGCCGGGGTGTTCGGGCAGCGGTCGAGACCGTTGAGGACGCCGTCATGGTCGGTGTCCGACGGGCAGCCGCGGACGTCCACGGTCGCACCATGCTGGGTGCTGGCGCAGCGATCGCGCTTGTCCGGAACGCCGTCGCCGTCGGTGTCGCGCGGCGGGCCACCGCCGTTGAAGAGCGAGATGCCCGCGGTGATGGCGCCGGTGTACGCCGACCCGAGCTTGGTGCCGGCGACCAGGTCATCGTAGTTCTCGTACTGCATCCGGCCTTCGAGACGGAAGGCGAGGTTGTCGCTGAGCATCGCGCGGATGCCGAGTCCGGCATGCGCGCCGTACGTCGCGGTCACGCGGTCGCCATTCCCGGAGAACCGGGTGAGGCCGCCGCCCACCGTGACGAACGGGCTCATCTTGGCGTTGAGGTTCCCGGTGAGCGTCAGCGCG
Organism: Gemmatimonadota bacterium; assembly: GCA_041484135.1. GTDB lineage: Bacteria > Gemmatimonadota > Gemmatimonadetes > Gemmatimonadales > JACORV01 > JACORV01. The sequence goes on along the minus strand of JBGPHD010000004.1, from coordinate 22,702 downwards.
GCGAACGGCGAGATCGCCGACGCCCCCTTGCCGCTGCCGAAGCCCGAGCCGAGGCTGAGGCCAAAGTGCGGGCTGAAGTTGTAACCGAGGCGGACGAAGCCGGCAGGCATGAACTGGCTGGTGGCAGTCTGGATGCCTCTGGGCACCAGGATCTCACCGGACAGGGCTTTGTCTACCGTGATGGCGCCGACGCCGAGGCTGAACTCGATGCCACCCTCACGATGAGCCATCCCGGCCGGCCGGGCCGCGGGACGCTGCGCCGGCTGTGCGGCCGGCCGCTGCGGCGGAGTCGCCGGTCGCTGCGGCGGCGGTGTCGCCGGTCGCGCTGGAGGCTGCGCCGGCCGCTGCTGGGCCATCGCCAGCGTCGGCACGAACGCCGCCAGCGCTCCAGCGGCCAACAGGAATCGATTACGCATGATGATTCTCCCCGGAGAAGTTAGTCTGTCTCGTGCACAACTCGTGCTGCAACTGCTCGGATGCATATCAGGCACGTGAGTGCACGGCGGTGCGTCCGCCGAGCCTCATGAGTATGACCGCCACTTGAATACTGCGCAACCACTTGCGTTAGCCAGCCCCGACCGATCCGAAAGGCAAGCCCCAACAATTCTACTTGTCCCGTCCTAAACCGCAACCCCGACAGCGGTTGAGGTCTTTGGCTGGTCACGCCTTCACGAGACGGGCGGCCCCGGCCAGTTGCTCGGCGCTCCGCGAGAGCTGGATGGCGCTCTGGGAGAGGTTCTCGATGGCACCCAGCTGCTCGGCCGCCGAGGCGGCCACCACTTTGGCCTCGGAAGCCGAGGACTGGGCGGCCGCGCCGAGCTCCTTCAGCATCCGCTGCATCTCGTCGGCCTGGGCGGTGTTCCGGCGCGGGAACTCCACCATGCGCTCCGACAGATGGGCGGCCGTTTCGCTCGCCTGGACGATGGACTCCAGGTCCGCGATCCACAGCTGCGCGGCCGCCGCGGTCTCGCCCAGCTCCTTCCGCATCCGCTCGAGGAGCTGGGCGGCGCGGTCGAGGAGGCGGCGGGTCTCGGCGGTGGTGCGCGCGGCATGGGCCGCCTCACGGGCGCTCTCCTCCGCCAGCTGGCGCACCTCGTCGGCCACCACCGCGAAGCCGGCGCCCTGGGCTCCCGCCCGCGCCGCCTCGATCGTGGCGTTCAGCGCCAGCATGTTCGTCTGGCTCGCCACCGCGCCGATGGTCTCGGCGAACCGGCCCACCTGCTCCGCGGCCTCCCGGAGCCGGCCGACCTCCGCCGCACCCTGCTCCGCGGTCTCCCCGATGCGCTCCAGGCTCGCCGCCGTCTTGGCCGTCGCGGCGCGGATCGCCTGGGCGGCGCGCTCCATATCCTGGGCCGCGCGATGGGTCTCATCCCCGGCCGCGGCGGCGTCATGCGCGCTGGAGCGCAGCCGCGTCATCTCGGCTTCGGCGCTCTGGACCAGATCGGCCGCCGCCGCCGCACCGGCCTCGGCGCGCTGCGCGGCCGCCGTCACCTCCTCGGAGCTGGCGTGGATCTGCTGGCTCGTGGCGGTGAGCTGTCCGACATAGGTCGCGGTCTGTTCCGAGGATTCCAGGAGCGGCGTCACCAGCGCGTGGAGGCTGAGCGCGAGCGCCAGGTTAGGCGCCAGGGAGGCCAGGAGCAGGCCGTCCACGTCCCGGTACGTCTCCGGCGCGTCGTGCCGGATGCTCCAGACGCCCACCAGGTTGGCGCCCTGGTACAGCGGGATGAGGATCTCGGAGCCGGAGTGGTCCGCCTGGACGGTGCCGCCGCGCCGTCCTCCGGTCACGACCGGGGAGCGGCGCCGCACCGCCTCGCCCGTCAGGCCGCGATCCGCCGGCCACCGGCTGCCCTGTGGACGGGCCGTCTCGGTGTCGGCGATCAACTCCATCTCGTGACTGCCGGCCTGGTACCGCGCGAACCCCATGTGGTCCCAGGGCATGAGCCGGCGCGTGAGATCCTGGATGGTGACGAAGTTACGGTCGAGATCGATATCGGCGGCGATGGCGCCGGCGAGCCGTTGCACCAGCCGGAGCTCGTCCGCGCGCACCCCCATCCGCGTCGCCCACAGGACGAGCGCCGTCAGGCCCAGGAGCGCGAGCAGCGCGGCGACCTTGAAGCTCACCGGTGCGGCCATCCCCGACACGGCGAACCAGGCGAGCGCCAGCGCGGCGCTCAGGGCGAACACGACCGCCTCCCAGCGGAGCGTCAGGCGCGCGTCCACCCACGCCAGCGCCTGGGAGAACGTCAGTTCCAGGTAGAAGGTCGAGTTCACGACGACGGGCAGGGCGACGAGGAGCGCGAGGAGCGCCAGGCCGTTGGGCGCGAGCAGGGCCGCCGGTCCGGTGGCGCCGCCGAGGAGCGTGTACCCCACCCCGACGAGCGCGCTGCCGAAGGTGAGGTGCCCCACGTTGATGATGGCGGCCTTGGGGGGCAGGCCGCGGAACACGAGGTCCCCCGCGGGCATGCCGAGGAGGGCGACCATCGTGCCCCACGCCCAGCCGTGCCGGAGGATCGCGAACAGGACCACGGCGAGCACGAACGACGCGAACCCTTTCCCGGGCAGCGGGAGTCCGAACTCACGGGTCGCGGCGGCCGCCGCGACGGTCAACGCCAGCTCGACCCATGGTAGAGGCGAGGGGAGGCTGGAGGTCCACACGGCAGCGACGACCGCGAGTACGGCGCCGGCGATGACGGCGATCTGGACGATCGAGTCACGACGGAGGCCTGCTTCGTGCTCTATTGCGGTCATTCAACTCCCTTTTTAGCAACGTCATACAGCAATCTGACTGATTAGTCAGTCAGACCAATACTCGGGTCCGTCGGTCTCTGAGGGTCGTCGACCTTCGCAGCAGGCCGTGGGGGAGCCAGGTTAAGGAAAGCGCCCGCGCGCGTCAAGCTGCGGGCTGTCGCGCGAGGGGTGGCCATGGTACAGTGAGGGCCTTCCACCGGGTGGGAGGTCCCGTGCAGGTGCGCATCGAGTACTGCGTCGTCTGAAACTACGAATCGCGCGCCGCCGGTCTGGCGGCGGAGATCCGGAAGGCGCATGCCGGGGTGGAGATCGAGCTCGCGCCGTCATCGGGCGGGGTCTTCGAGGTGACCGTGGACGGGACACTCGTCTTCTCCAAGAAGGCGCTGGGACGGCATGCCGAGCCGGGTGAGGTGCGCAAGCTGATGGCCGCAACACGTTGAGGTCCGCATGAGGATCGCGCTCTCGACCGGCGGCGGGGATGCGCCGGGATTGAACGCGGTGATCCGGGGCGCGGTGCTGGCGGCCCTGGGGCGCGGCTGGTCGGTGTACGGCATCCAGCGCGGGTTCGGCGGGCTGCTGGGCGGCGATCGCGTCGTCTCGCTCGGGGCGAACGAGGTCCGCGGCATCACGCACGTGGGCGGGACGATCCTCGGCACCACCAATCGCGGCGATCCCTTCAAGTGGCCGACGCCACAGCCCGACGGCTCCGTCGAAGAGGTGGACCGCTCCGACGACGTGCTCGCGGCCTTCGCGGCCCACGGGTTCGACGCGCTGGTCACGATCGGCGGGGACGGGAGCCTGCGCATCGCGCAGAAGCTGTTCGAGAAGGGTCTGCCGGTGATCGGCGTGCCGAAGACGATCGACAACGACGTCAGCGGCACGGTGATGACCTTCGGGTTCGACACCGCCGTCTCGACCGCGACCGACGCGCTCGACAAGGTGCACTCGACGGCCGAGAGCCACGACCGGGTGATGGTGGTGGAAGTGATGGGGCGTTATGCCGGGTGGATCGCGCTCAACTCGGGTGTGTCGGGCAGCGCCGACGTCATCCTCATCCCCGAGATCCCGTTCGACATCGAGAGCGTGTGCCGCAAGATCCGCGAGCGGGACGCGCGGGGCCGGAAGTTCAGCGTGGTGGTGGTCGCGGAGGGCGCGACGCCGGTAGGTGGCGGGCACACGGTGCAGGCCGCGGCCGCGATCGGCGGCGGGATGGAACGGCTCGGCGGCGTCGCCGCCCTGGTGGCGAAGGCGGTGGAGGAACGGACCGGCAAGGAAGCGCGCGCCCTCACCCTCGGCCACCTGCAGCGGGGCGGCCGGCCCACGACCTTCGACCGGCTCTTGGCGCTGCGGTTCGGCGCGGCGGCGATCCGGTGCGCGGAGCGCCGGAGCTTCGGCGTGATGGTCGCCCTCACGCCGCCCACCGTCAGCTCGATCCCGCTCAAGGACGCGCTCGCGAAACCCAAGCTGGTGCCGCTCGACGCCGACACGATCCTCACGGCGCGCGAGATCGGCATCTGTCTGGGCGACTGACCGCTCGCGTGCACCCCGCCCGGGACCACTACCTCCCACCCGATCGCCAGGCGTTCCATGCGGCCCGTCCCGCGACGGGCCGCGTGGTGGTGATCGCGCCCACCCGCGCCGCCTGCGAGACGATCGAGCTCGCGATGGGTCTGCGCCTCGAGACGGTGCTCGAGACCGAGCACGGCGACGAGGTGCGCGCGCTCGCGGCGGATGGCGACGGCTTCGGGATCGTGGCGGGCACCGGGACCGGCAAGACGCTCGCCGTCCGGTCGATGGCCGAGGCGATCATGCGCGCGCCGCTCAAGGTCGGCGTGGTGAACCGGGAGCGCGAGGCGACACCGGAGACACCGACCTGGAACGTGGTGATCGTCACGACCGGGATCGCGCGGCGCTGGTTCCAGGCGGGGCTGATCACCGGGGCCGACACGCTGGTGGTGGACGAGATCCACCAGACCTCGGCGGAGCTCGAGCTCTGCCTGGCGCTCGGCAAGCGGGCGCGGTGCCGGTTCATCTGGCTCTCGGCCACGGTGGACCCGTCCTTCTACGCGCGGTACCTCGAGTCGCGCCGCGTCATCGAGAGCAGCGCCTTCGATCCGGCCCGCGCGGCCCGGGTACGGGTGGTCGCGCGGGAGGCGGGCGAGTTCCTCGACCCGAAGTTCCTGCGGTGGGTGATGAAGGAGCGCCGCGGCGTGGCGGTGTTCGTGCCGACCCGCGCCGAGGTCGAGAACCTGGCCCGCGAGATCGGTGCCCGGTGGCCGGCGCTCACCACGGCCTTCTATCACGGCGGCGAGCCGATCCGCGTGATCCGGCCGTTCCTGGACGGGAGCGCGCCCAAGCCCTACCTGCTCGCGATGACCGCGGCCGGCCAGTCGGCGCTCAACATCCGTGGGCTCGACACGGTGGTCATGCTCGACGCCCGCTACCAGACGGTGATCACGCGCGGGAAGAACGTGCTCACCCGCATGCCGTTAGGCGCCAACGAGATCCTCCAGATGGCGGGCCGGGTGCACGGCCGGGTCGAGGGCGGCGAGGTCACGATCTTGAGCGAGCGCGACATCGACTTCGCCGCGCTGAAGCCGCAGCCGCCGGAGTTCCAGCTGGCGGGGGACGCCGAGCGGGTGGCGCTCACCTGCGCCGCCTTGGGCGTGGACGCGCGGGACCTCGACCTTCCGGTGGCGCTCGACCGCCGGGCGTACGCGGCGGCGGTGGCGATGCTGGAGGGGCGCGGGATCGTGGAACAGGGCGCGCTCACGGCGTACGGCGCGGAGGTCGAAGCGCTCCCGGTGGACCGGCCGTGGGCGGAGCTGCTGCTGCATGCGGACCCGGACCTCACCCCGGCGATCGCCGTGATCGCGGCGGTCGACTCCCTGCACCGGATGACGCGCGAGGAGCGCATGCTGCGCGGGCTGATCGTGCCGGGCTCGGACCACCTCACCGCGTACAACATCTACGTGGAGGCGGTGAACAAGCACGGCGCGATCGGCGAGGTCTACGGCCTGTCACGGCACGTGTTCGGGGAAGGCCTCGGGGCGTGGGCCGAGGAGCGCGGCGTGCTGGTCAAGGCGATCGAAGATGCCGCGCTGGGCTTCGCGTCGGTCTACCGGGCGCTCGAGGTGCGGCTGCCGGAGCGGCTCGAGCACGCCGGGGACCCGATGCTGCGGCGCTTCCAGGACCTGGTCGCGCGGGTGATGCCGCTCGACCTCGTCATCGACGAGCTGACGGCGGCGGGGGAGCCGGTCCGCGTCTCGCGCACGTCGGTGTGCGGCGCGTGGGGCGGCGTCGCCGGCGCGATCCGCTACTTCGCCGACCGCCAGGGGAACGCGCGCGCGGCGGTGGAAGGCACGCAGCTGCCGTACGACCTCATCCGTCATTACGCGCGGCCGGAGGCCGCGGAGGTGATCTACGACGGGCGGCACCGGCACACGCCGCTCGCCGCGCTGCGGCGGCTGCGCTTCCACGGGTTCGAGCTGGACAAGGAGGTGGAGGTCCTCGACCGGATCCCGCCGGAGCTGGCCGGCGCGGCGCGGGCGGCGCTGGTGGAGGCCGTGATGACGGGCGCGGCGCGCCACAAGGACGGCAAGTCGATCCGGCACGCCCTCGAACGGTTAGGCGAGCTGTACCGCCGGTCGGGCGGGACGCTCACCGGCGCGTCGGGCGCGGCGGTGCGCGAGGCCCTCGGGACCCGCCTCCGCGGCATCGAACGGTACGCGGACTTTGAGCAGGCGGACCTGGCGCTCACGCTGGAGTCGTTCGTGCCGGCGGAGCAGCGGCGCGCGCTGGAGGCGCTGCCGTCGTGGATCGAGATCGACGGAGAGCGGTGTCCGCTCGCCTACGAGATCGAGGAGGAGCGCGGCATCGCGCGGGTGCGGCTCAAGGAGGGACTGGCACGCCGCCTGAGGCAGGAGGATCTGCCGCCGCTGGACCGTCCGCTGGCGTTCAGCGTCAACCGGGGCAAGCACACGGCCGTGCGCGCGGCGTCGCTGGCGGAGATGCGCACGCTGCTCAACGCCGGGCGCCGGATTGGCCCGCGGCAATCAGTGCGAGCCAAAAAGCACCATAAGCGGACTTGAGCGCGTCACGGGGCGCCCCGGCAGCCATGCCGAGCGCGATCCCGTCGGCGAACACGAGGATGGCGAGCGCGATCTCCTCTTCCGACGCGGGTGGCGTCGAGCCGAGCTCGGTGAAGAGGCCCGGCAGGCGGCGCGCGAGGGCCCGCCACTCCGCGTCGCGGGTCCGTTCGACTTCCACCGCGACCGCCCGGTCCTCCCGCGCGAGGAGCAGGACATCGTGCCAGGCCTGCTCGGTGCGCTTCGCGACCGATTCCTCGATCTGCTGCCACAGCCCGTCGAGGGCCGCGATGCCCGGCGCGCGCACCGACGCCTGGCGGACCTCGGTCCGCGCCGTTGCGAGCCTCCCGGCCGCCGCGCGAAGGAGCTTGTCCTTGGTGGAGAAGTGGTAGTGGACCAACGCACTCGAGACGCCGCACCGATCGGCGATGCGGGCAATGGTCAGCGACGCTATCCCATGGAGCGCGATGACGTCCGCCGCCGCGTCGACGATCCTATCTTTGCTTGCTGCAGCGACTTTCATGCTGACTGATTATTCAGTCAGTCATGGCATCCTGTCAAGGCAGCTCCGGTGAACTGGTCCGTGCACGTCGCGCTCGTCGCGATCCAGCTTCTCTTCTCCTCGCTGCCGATCGCCGCCAAGTTCGTGCTGCCGAGTCTGGGTCCCGCCGGGATTGTCTTCTTCCGGGTGAGCGGTTCGGCGGTCGCGTTCGGCTTGGTGCATCGCCTGAGAGGCGCCGAACGGGTGACGGACCGGAAAGACCTCTGGGGGATGGCGGGTCTCGCCCTCATCGGCGTGGTCTTGAACCAGCTCTTCTTTCTCGAGGGGGTGAAGCGGACCACCGCGATCGACACCAACATCCTGATCACGGCGATGCCGGCCTTCACGCTGGCCATCGCGCTGGTGCTGGGGCGAGAACGGGCGTCGCTCGCCAAGCTTGGGGGGATCGCGCTGGCGGGGGTGGGCGCGGTGTACCTCATCAATCCGGCCCGCATGAGCTTCGATCCAACGAGTGTCGTCGGCGACTCGCTGATCGTCGTGAACACCAGTCTCTATGCGGGTTATCTCGTGCTCTCGAAGGGCCTCCTCCAGCGCTATCATCCGCTGACGGTGGTCACGCACGTCTTCCTGTTCGGCGCGATCATGGTCCTGCCGATGGGGATCATCGCCCTGCGGCCGGTGGACCTCGCGGCGCTGCCGCTCCGGGCGCTCGTCGGGCTCATCTACATCGTGATCTTCCCCTCGTTCCTGGCGTACTTCCTGTCCATCTGGGCCCTGGGCCGGACGGCGTCGAGCCTGGTCGCCATGTACGTGTATCTCCAGCCCCTCATCACCGCCGTCGCCGCCCCGATCCTGCTGGGAGAGCGGGTGACCGCCCGGGCCGGGGTGGCGGCGGCCCTCATCTTCTCCGGGCTGGCCCTGGCGACGTGGGGTGAGCAGGTGGCCGGCCGCCAGCTCGGGGCCGCCTTCCGGCCCCCTTCGGAGGGGGTCTAGGGGTGGTGCAGAGCGAAACCGCCGGGGTCCTACATGCGTAGTGAAGGCAGCCCGGACCCAGGCGAGACCCCATGATCACGGCATCGGTGAACAGCGACGTATTGGCGAGTGCCCTCGACGCAGTGAGTGACGCGGTACTGGTATGCGACCGCGCGGGGGCGGTGGTGCACGCGAACCGCGGTGCCCGCGAGCTCTTCGGCAGAGGCGTGCCGTCGAGCCGCGCCGACGTGCTGCGGCATCCGCTGGCAGCGGTGGCGCGTGAACAGCAGCTGGGAGGCACCGCCGTCGTGGTGATCCCGCGCGCCCGGCCGGCGCAGACGCTGGCCGAGCGGGAGCGGCAGGACATCGAGCAGGCGCTCGCCGAGGCGGGATGGCAGCTCGCGGTCGCGGCGCGCAAGCTCGGCATCAGCCGCACCACGCTGTGGCGCCGCCTCAAGCAGTATGGCCTCTCCCGCCCTGATCGCCTGGTCCCCCTCCACACGGAATGACGCTCGGCCTCGCGATCGTACTCGCGTGGCAGGTCCAGGCTGCGCCGTACCGTGATTCCGCGACCGCCGCACTGATCGGGCGGGCGCGGGAGCGTCACCGCCAGCTCGACGCGGCGGTCCAGAACTACCAGGCCACCATCCGGACGCGGATCGACGCCAACGCCGGCCGCGGCTCCTTCGCCCGCCTGATCCCGCTCGCCGCCATCGAGCAGGAATCCGAGCTCTCCTGGCAGGCGCCTAACGACGTCCGCGTCGTGGCCGTCGGCCAGCGCACCCGCACGGCGTTCGCCGGGGCGCAGATCGACGCCTCCTGGACGCGGCCGTGGTTCATCCCGCGGTTCCTCGGCGACAGCATCCGGCTCCTGGGCCAGGACTTCCCCAACCGGGCGGCGGTGCATCCGCTCGCCGGTGGCGCCGACGCCTACTACACCTACGCTATCGAGGACTCGCTCGAGCTGGCGCTCCCGGGACGTACCGTGCGGGCGATCGGCGTGCGGGTGACACCCACCCGCGCCGATGAGGCCCTGATCGCGGGGGAGATCTGGCTGGATGCCGAGACCGCCGAGACGGTCCGGCTCACCTTCGCGTTCGTGGGGCAACGGCTCTGGGCCGATCCGGAAGGCACGACGCACCGCGACAGCACGCGCGCCGAGCGCTCCAACCGGATGGCGATGCGCGTGCTGCACGTCACGGCCGATCTCGAGTACGGGCTGTTCGAGAACCGGTACTGGCTCCCGTTCCGGCAGTCGCTGACGCTGAGCGCGGAACTCCCGTGGATCTCGAGCCTCGTCGTCCCGATCCACTTCATCACCTCGTTCCGGAACGTCCGGGTGAACCACGGCGCACCCATCGCGTTCACCGTCGCGCTGCCCGACACGGGGAGCGTGGAGCGACGCGCGTCGCTGGACAGCGGAACCACGCGGGATCGCCGCGAGCGCCGCCGGATGACCAGTGAGGAGCTCGACTCGCTGCGGGCGCGGCGTGCGCGAGGCTACGCGACGGGTGGCCGCTGGTCGGGCGGGCGCTACGAGGTGGTGGTGCCGACGGATTCCGCGCTGCGTTCTTACAGTTGGAGCGACTCGATGCAGCTCGGGCTCGAGGCCGGCGACGTCGAACGGCTCGAGGAGACCGGCCGCGAGCTGATGGGAACCCTGGAGCGGCTCCCGGTAGCGTTCACGGGCCGCCCACGGCTCACCTTCGCGGTGGACCGGCTGGCGGACATCACGCGCTACAATCGCGCCGAGGGAATGTCGCTGGGGGCAGGGTACGCGTGGCGTCTGGGCCCGCCCTTCCTCACCCTCAACACGCGGGCCCGCTACGCCTTCACCGATCGCCGGCTGCAGGGCTGGCTGGGCCTGCGGCGTGACGCACCGGGCACGCGCACCGAGGTGGGGGCATTCCGCGAGATGCGCGACGCCGATCCGCTCGCCCCCGGCCTCACCTCGGGGAACTCGTTCTCGTCGGCCTGGCTCACGCACGACGACGGGGCCTACGTCTTCGTCGAGGGCGGGGAGATCACCTACCAGCGGCCATGGGCCCGCCGCGCGGACCTGGCGTTCACGCTCCAGGCGGGCCGCGAGTCGGCGCCGAAGCGGCTGGCGCGTTCCGGGATCAACGACTTCCTCGGCGGCGACGGTCTTTTCCAACCCAACCAGCCGGTATCGGCCGGGACGTACGTGACGGCGACCGCGACCGCGACGGGCGGCGGCCCGACCCAGCCGTGGCGGATCGGCCTCGAGGCGACCGCGGGCGACCGCGCGGCCGGCCGCGCGTGGCTCGCGACGACCCGGCGGACGCTGCTCCCTCTTCGACTGGACCTGGTCCTCTACGGTGTGGCGGGCGCCGGGATCGGCGACAGCATGCCGCAGCGGCTCTTCCGCCTCGGTGGAGCGCGCACGTTGCGGGGGTACGACGCCGGAGCGCTGCAGGGTGCCTCGGTATGGTCGGTGGGGGCGGATATCGCGCTTCGCCGCCGTTTCTTCTCGCCGGTCGTCTTCGTGGATGTGGGCCAGGCCGCCCCACGGGGCCTTCGGTTCGCCGGAGACCCGTCGGCGTCGGTGGGGCTCGGCATCTCCGCGCTGCGCGGCACGATGCGGTTCCAGGGTGCGCGGCCGCTCGTGGCCGGCGCGGCCTGGCGCTTCGACCTCATCTTCGGAGCACGGCGCTAGGCAATCGCACCGCCCGTTCGTAGGTTCCTTCTCCATGTCGACACGCACGTTCCTGCCGCCCGTCCTGCTGCTCTGCGGGGCGGCCTTCTTCGGCTGCGGTGGCGACTCAGGCGGCCTCACCGGGGATGCGACACGCCCCGGCCGCCTGGTGATGCAGCGGGAAGGCGCGCACGCGGCGCGGCTGGTGGATGCGCCGGCGCGCGCCAGCTGGTGCGCCGCGGACAGCACCCTCGTGATCGTGGCGGTGGACCGGGAGTGGGCCGGCGGTCTCGCGCTGCGCGTCGGCTGGCCGCCGGGTGCCGCGAAGGTCCTGCTGGTCCGCCCGGGCTTGGAGTCCGAACGCTCGGCGACGGCGGCGCTGCGATCGATGGGAGACAGCGCCGGGCCCGCGCTGATCGGCGCGAGCGGCAAGCTCTGGCTGGAAGCGGATGCCGCGCCGACCGGCCGGTTCGACCTGATCGTCGCGGCCGCCTCCGGCGGGCCGGTTCGCGTGACCGGCGGATTCCGCGCCGTGCCCGTGACAGAGGGCTGCGCCGGCGGACCTCCGCCCCAGTGAGCGCGGCCGGCGCGCGACCGAGCCGCGACGTCGCGGCGGGGCTCCTGGTCGGGGTGGTCACGCTCGGCGTGATGCTGGCCTTCGGCGCGGAAGGCACCCTGCGATGGCCGTGGGTGGGGTTCGTGTGGCTGGCGGCGGTGCCGTACATGGCGCTGCTGGTGCCGAGCGTCGTGGAACGGCTGCGCGCCGCGGTGACGGCGACGCCGGGGCTCTGGCTGTGGTCCGCGGCGGGGCTCGCGGCCTACGGTGTCCTCGTAGCCATCGCGGGTGGCTCGGGCCCGTGGACGAATCTGCTGCTGTGGCCGTCGTGCATCCTCATCGCCGTCCTGGGCATGCGCGGCACGCCGGACCGGGAACCGCCGGTGGGCCGGATCTTCCTGAGCACGTTAGGCGTGTGGGTGCTGGCCGGGCTCTTCGACCGGGCGCTGCGCATCCGGGTCTTGGGCGGCGCGCACATCGGGCTCGCGTACTTCGCGGCGATCGACCTGGGGCTCTTCCTCTTCCTCGTGGTGCGGCCCCTCAAGAGCCTGGACATCGGCCTGGGACTCCGGGCGCGCGAGCTGGGCCTGGCGCTGGCCGGGGTGGCGGCGATCCTGGCCGTGGCGCTCCCCATCGGCCTCGGCATCGGCTTCCTGCGGTTCGAGACGCGGTGGATCGGGCTCGTCCCCGCGGCGGCGCGCCTCGCCGGCCTGATCCTCTTCGTCGGCCTCCCCGAGGAGCTGCTCTTCCGCGGCCTGATGCAGGAGGGGTTCTCCCGCCTCTGGTCGCCGCGCATCGGGCTCGCGGTCGCATCGGTGGTGTTCGGTCTCGCGCACATCGTGAAGCGGCCCTTTCCGAACTGGCGGTACGCGCTCCTGGCGACGCTCGCGGGCCTCGCCTACGGTTGGGTGTACCAGCGCACCCGCAAGGTGTCGGCCGCCGCCGTGACGCACGGTGCGGTCGACTGGATCTGGAGCACGTTCCTCCATTCCTGACTCCCCTGGTGCCGAGCGGCCGGGCGCGTCAGGCGGGGCGCCCCTCTGCGTCGTCCATCTCGACACCGAGCGCGGCTGGCGTGGCGGCGAGCGGCAGGCGTTCTGGCTCGCGCGGGCGCTGCGGGCGCTTGGTCACCGTTCGATCGTGGCCGCACGGCCGGACGCGCCGCTGTACGCGGCGGCGGCGGCGGAGGGGATCGAGACCTGGGCGACGTCGCCGCGCTTCGAGGTCGATCCACTGGCCGCATGGCAACTGGGTGCCCGGCTCCGGAGCGTCGGCGCGGACATCCTGCACGCGCACACGGCGCACGCGGTGGGTCTCGGCGCGCTGGCGACGCTGCGGGGCCGCACGGCGCTGGTCGCCACGCGGCGGGTGGACTTCGCCCTGGGCGGCGGCGCGGGCACGCGCTGGAAGTACGGCCGGGTGGAGGGCCTGATCGCGATCTCGAGCGCGGTGCGCGACGTGTTGGTCGCGAGCGGCATCGCGCCGGATCGTATCACCGTGGTGCGCTCGGGCGTCGACCTCACGCGCATCATCACGCCCGCCCCGCGTGCCGTTCTGGATTCGCTGGGCGTCCGCGCGGGCGTGCCGCTGGCGGTGATGGTGGCGGCCCTGGTGCCGCACAAGGCGCCGGTGACGTTCGTGCGCGCCATAGCCGCGGCGGCCGGGGCGGGGGCCGAGCTGCAGGCGCTGCTGGTCGGCGACGGGCCGCTGGCGGCCGAGGTGCGGGCGGAGCGCGAGTCGCTGCATCTCGAGGGCGTGCTCCATCTGGCGGGCCAGCGGTCCGACGCCGATGCGCTGATCGCGGCGTGCGACGTCTTCGTGCTGAGCTCGCGCGAGGAGGGTCTGGGAACGGTGCTGCTGGACGCGATGCTGTGCGGGAAGCCCGTGGCCGCGACGGCGGCGGGCGGCATCCCGGACGTGGTGGAGGACGGGACGACGGGGCGCCTGGTGCCACCGGGTGACGCGGCGGCGTTGGGCGCGGCGATCGCGGACCTCTGCCGGGACGGCGCGCGGCGCGCGGCGATGGGCGCGGCGGCCCGGGTGGCGGTGCGTCGCTTCTCCGCCGACCACACGGCCGAGGGGACATTGGCGGTGTACCGGCGCGTGCTGGGCGGCCGGGCCGGCTGATGGGAGAGGCCCGGGTCTCGCGGTCGGGGATCCCGCTTGGCGCGTCGCCGCGGACGCACGAGCGGGTGCTGGCCTGGTTCGGCGCCTGGCCGCGCGGGCGGGTGCTCGACTGCCCGGCCGGCGAGGGAGCGCTCGCGCACGAGCTCGCCGCGCTGGGATATTCGGTGGTGGCGGCGGACCTGGCCTTGCGGAGGGGCCGGGAGCAGGGCGCGCGGCGCGCGTGCCTGGACCTCAGCCGGCCGCTGCCGTTCAAGGACGCGAGCTTCGACTACGCGGCGTGCGTCGAGGGGATCGAGCACCTCGAGCGCCCGGTGGATGCGCTGCGGGAGCTCCGGCGGGTGCTGCGCCCGGGAGGGCGGCTCGTCCTCACCACGCCGAACGTGCTGCACCTGGCGTCGCGGGTCCGGATGTTCCTCACCGGCTTCTGGAGCTCGGCGCCGCGGCCTTTCGACACGACCCATCCGCCCACCGGCATGGAGCACATCATGCTGCTGACCCCGCCGATGCTGGCCTACTTCCTCGAGCGGAGCGGCTTCGCGATCGAAGGAACGGCGGCGAGCCGCACGGTGAGGAGCAGCGTGCCGTGGGCCTGGCTGGCGGCGCCGATCGCGCTCGCTACCCGCGTCGCCCTGCGTCGCGCGGCCCACAGCGGCTCGGCGCGCGCACTCCTCTCGCGCGACCTGCTCTTCGGGCACGCGTGGCTGCTCACCTGCCGGGCGGTGCAGCGTGACCTTGTGGAGCGCCGATGACGCCTGACGGCGCATCCGCCCCGAGGGGCATAACGTTCCAGCCGGACATCTACCCCAAGGTGCTCACACTTCTGCCGGCGGAGCGGGGGGCGCGGATCCTGGACGTCGGCGCGGGCGAAGGGTACTTCACGCGGCTGGCGGCCGAGCGTGGCTATCACGTCGAGGCGTGCGATTACCAGCCACAGCTCTTCAAGCTCCCGGGGATCCCGTTCCACCAGGCGGACCTCAACGCCTCGATCCCGGTGCCGGACGCCTCGTTCGACTGCGTGGTCTCGATCGAAGTGTTGGAGCACCTGGAGAACCACACCCGGTTCATGCAGGAGCTGCTGCGGGTGACCAAGGTGGGCGGCACCATCATCCTCACCACGCCCAACGTGCTCAGCATCCCGTCACGCTGGCACTTCTTCCTCTACGGCTACACCGACTGCGCGCCGCTCCCGCTCGACCCGCTGCGCGACGACTACTACATGCAGCACATCAACCCGATCAGCGTGCCGGAGATCCTGTTCCTGCTCGAGCGGTTCGGCGGCGAGATGGTGGGGCTCCACACCAACCGCATCCGGAAGAGCGCCCGGCTGCCGATGCTGCTGCTCTATCCGTTCCTCGTCCTGGCGTTGCGCGCCAAGCTGCTCCGGCGCAAGCACGCGGCGGCGCGGCCGCTGCACCTGCGCCACCTGCGCTGGATGCTGCATCGCGCCAACCTGATGGGGCGGATCACCATCGCGGTGGGACGCCGTGTCCGCTGAGCGGTCGATACCGTCTGGATTCCGGGAACACGCCGAAGCGATGGTGGCGCTCGCGCGCGGGCTCGAAGGGCACCTCACGGCGCGGGAGGTCCGGTTCCTCAGTCTCCTGGCGGCCGTGCCGACGGCGCGGGGCGAAGTGCTAGAGATCGGCAGCTTCAAGGGGAAGTCGGCCGTCATCCTGGCGAAGTCGGTGGCACTCGCCGGGGGCGCGGGCATCGTCGCGGTGGACCCGCTGACGCTGCCTTCGTCCACCGACCCGGGGATGAGCGACGCGAGCACGCTGCCTTCCACATTGCGCGCCAACCTGCGCGCGCATGGGGTCGACGCGGCCGTCGAGTTCCACCAGATGCGCTCGGAGGATCTGGGCCGGACATGGAGCCGGCCCCTCCGCCTGCTCTGGATCGACGGAGACCACACCTACGCGGGCGCGAAGCGGGACCTCGAGACCTTCGCGCCGTTCCTCGCTCCGGGCGCCATCGTCGCCTTCCACGACACGCTGCACCGGTTCGACGGACCGGTCCGCGTGGTGTGCGAGAGCCTGCTGGCCTCCGACCGCTACGGCGCGTGTGGTGTCTGCGGCTCGATCGCCTGGTCGCAGTTCCAGGGCGAGCCGGCGCGGGCGGCGCCGTACCGGGCCGACAAGCAGCGCCTCTTGAGGAAGCTAGGCCGCCTGATCCCGCACGTGGCGCCGGGCCGCGCCGAGGGCGGCCTCAACCGGTTCCTGTTCGAGGTAAAGCGGAAGCTGGTACCGCACGGCGAAGCGGATCCCGCCCGCTGGCTGGCCTCGCTCGGACCTGACGCGTGACCCCGCGGCTCAGCGCGGTCCTGATCACCCGCAATGAGGAACGGCGCCTGGGCGTCTGCCTGGCGAGTCTCGCCGGCCTCGCCGACGAGATCGTCATCCTCGACACGATGTCCACCGACGGCACGGTCGCGCTGGCGCGGGCCGCGGGCGCGCGGGTGGAGCAGGCGGCCTTCGCGGGCTTCGGACCGGCCAAGCGGCGGGCGCTCGAACTCGCCACCGGTGACTGGGTGCTCTCCATCGACGCCGATGAGCGCCTAACGGTGGAGCTTCGGGAAGAGATCCGGCGGGCCGTCCTCGCCGAGGAAGGGCCCGACGGCTACTGGATGCGCCGCGACGTGTACTACCTCGGCCAGAGGATGCGGTTCGGAGGGCTCGGTCACGATTGGGTGCTGCGTCTTTTCCGGCGGGGGCGCGGCCACTTCACCTCGGCGCAGGTCCACGAGCGCGTCGAAGTCGCGGGCGCGACGGAGAGCCTGACCGGAAGGCTGGAACACCACACCTGCGCTACACTCGACGAGCACCTGGCCAAGGTCCAGCGCTACTCGGCCCTCCAGGCCGACGAGTTGGCGGCGCGGGGGCGGGTCTACAGGTGGTGGGACTGGCTGCGCATCCCGGTCGAGTTGTTCCTCCGGATCGTGGTGCGGCTCGCGTTCCTCGACGGCGCGCGCGGGATGGTCTACGCGACCGTGTCCGCATACGGGAAGTGGTTGCGATACGCCCGGCTGGCGGGGCAGGGCGGGCGGCCCGGGTGACGATCGCGGGCAGGTCGTGCCTGACCTCCGAGCACGATGCGCGCACGAAGGCACTCCGGTGACGAGTCTGGCGAAGCAGATCAGGCGAGGCCTGAAGGAGCCGGCGCAGAGCGCGATCGCCTGGGCGGCGGTGCGCGGGCGCGATGTGCGCCCGCGGTCGCTCGAGGAGCTGCGGGCGCTCGAGCCCAGGGCGATCGTGGCGGTGCGCACTGACCGCATCGGCGACCTGCTGGTCTCGACTCCGCTCCTCGTCGGGCTGCATCATCGCTGGCCTAACGCTCGGCTCGTCGTGGTGCCGGGGCCGAAGAACTGCGCGGTGCTGGAAGGGCTGCCGTTCGTCGAGGCGGGTCCCGTGTTCGACCGTCATCCGGTGAGCTGGGCCGCGATGACGCGCTGGGCCCTCGGTCAGCGTTTCGACCTCGCCGTTAGCCTGCGTGCCGAAGCGATGTCGGGCGTGTTCGTGGCGGCGGCGAGCGGCGCGCCGGTGCGCGTCACCACGCACGCGACCAAGACGGCCTCGGCGTTCAACTTCATCTTCGGCATCGACGACCCGCACCACCTCCGGCGATGCAGCCGCGCGGCCGAGCTGCTCGGGGCGCCGGGCGCGGAGCGGCCGGTGTTCGTCATCCCGGATGCCGAGCGGCGCCGGGCGACAGAGGCGATGGACCGGCTCCTGGGCACGGCGGGCGGCGCGCGCGTCGGCGTGCAGATGCCGAGCCGGGGCGATCGCCGCCACGCGGCCAAGGCGTGGCCGGTGGACCGGCTGCACGAGCTGGTCGCGGGGCTGGCCGCCGAGGGCGTGCGGGTCGTGCTGTTCGGCGTGGGCGCGGAGCTGGAGGAGGCGCGGCGGATCCGCGCCGAGGTGCCGGCGGCGGAGGTGGCGCCGGTGGGCAGCCTGGCCTTCGCGGCGGGGTTGCTCACGCGGCTCGACCTCTTCGTCTCGGGGTTCACCGGCACGCACCACCTCGCCGACGCCGTGGGCGTGCCGACGGTGGCGATCGGCACCACGCTCCAGGCGGAGCACTGGCGTTCCCTCGGCGCCGGTCACGGGCTGGCGGTGTCGGAGCAGGTGGCAGACGTCGGCGTGGCAGCCGTTCTTGAGGCGGTGCGCCGTGGGCTGGCCACCCGGCGCGCCGGCCGGTAATCGTCGGTCGGCCTGTCACGAGAAGTCGGTGCGGGAGCGTGGGGCGCCTGCCCGGGATGCCGGGAAACCGCGAATCCACTAGATTCCCGCCTCCAATGGACAACACGTACTTTCGCCGCGGCTTCGGCCTCAAGGACGAGATCCAGGGCGCGCTGACCGAGGACTACCACAGCGCGCTGGTGGACGAGGTCAAGGCGCGGGGCTACGCCATCACCCAGGGCGGCCTCACGGTGCAGCTCGCCCGCGAGTTCGGCTTCTGCTACGGCGTGGACCGCGCGGTGGAGTACGCCTACGAGACGCGGACCAAGTTCCCCGGCCGCCGGATCTTCCTGGTGGGCGAGATCATCCACAACCCGCATGTCAACGCCAAGATCGCCGACATGGGGATCGTGATCATCCAGCGCTCGGCCGCCGGCGAGTTCGACTTCTCCGCGGTCACGGCGGAGGACGTCGTGATCCTGCCGGCCTTCGGCGTGACCAAGGGTGACTTCGACCGGCTGCGCGGCTTGGGCGCGGTGCTGGTGGACACGACGTGCGGGTCGGTGCTGAACGTGTGGAAGCGGGTGGAGAGCTACGCGCGCGACGGCTTCACGTCGCTGATCCACGGCAAGTACGTGCACGAGGAGACCAAGGCGACGGCGTCGCAGGTGACCAAGTACCCGGGGGGCCGGTACCTGGTGGTCCGCGACATGGCGGAGGCGCGCCTGGTCTGCGGGTTCATCGAGAACGGCGAGGGGGGCGACGCGCTGCGCGAGCGGTTCCGTCAGGCGACCTTGCCGGACTTCGCGCCGGACCGCGACCTCGTGCGGATCGGGGTCGCGAACCAGACGACGATGCTGTCGAGCGAGTCCCTCGCCATCGCCGCCGAGGTGCGCCGCGCGATAGTGGCGCGCTACGGCGAGTCGGAGGCCCAGGCCCGGTTCCGGAGCTTCGACACCATCTGCTCGGCGACGCAGGATCGGCAGGACGCGGTGCTGCGGATGCTGGAGGGCGGGGTGGACGTGGCGGTCGTGATCGGCGGGTACAACTCCAGCAACACGAACCACCTCGCGGCGCTCTGCGCTGAGCGGGTGCCGACGTTCCACGTCGAGGACTCGGCGGGCCTGGTGCCGGAGCGGCGGAGCATCCGGCACAAGCCGGTGGGCGCGCACGAGGCGTTGGAGGTGACGGGCTGGCTGCCGGAGGAAGCGCGGGTGGTGGGCGTCACCGCCGGCGCGTCCACGCCGAACAACCGGGTGGGCGAGGTGATCGAGCGCATCTTCGCGACCCGCGGCATCGAGGTGGCGGGGGTGTTGAGCAGTTAGGCGAGGAGGAGGGAGTGGTACCTTGCGGTGCGCCAACCGAGGTCCGGCTTTTGGCTCCATCAGTGGAAGTCGTGTGACGTCACGAACGCGGCGCCGGCCGAAGGGTCCGGCGCCGCGAACGTTTTCCCTCGGACGTTGAGGACCCCCTGCTCTTCCTGGAGCACGCCGCGGACGAGGAGCAGCGGCGAGCGGATGACGAGCCGCTTGTTGGCCTCGAAGAGTTTGGGCGTGATGACCACGTTGGCGAGGCCGGTCTCGTCCTCGAGCGTGACGAAGCAGAAGCCCTTGGCGGTGCCGGGGCGCTGCCGGCAGATCACCAGACCGGCCACGGTCACCCGATCGCCGTCGCGGCGCCGCGCGAGACCGGCGGCGGTGGTGACGCCCTGCGCCTGCATCGCGGCGCGCAGGTGGCGCATCGGGTGGCCGGCGGGCGAGAGGCCAGTCACCCGGTAGTCGGCCTCGGTGAGCTGGAGAGGCGTGAGGGGCGGCACCGGAGCGGGGCGCGGGTCGCGGGGCGGCGGCGCGAGCGGGCCGGCGGCGCCGCGCGCGTGCTTGAGCAGCTCCCAGAGCGCGGAGCGGCGGTTGGGCCACAGCGCGTCGAAGGCGCCCGCCTCGGCGAGGGCGCGCAGCTGGGCGACGTTGAGACCGCCGGCGCGCACCCAGCCCTCGAGCGAGTCGGGCCGCCGGCCGTTCAGCAGCGGCTCGAGCTTCTCCTTCGCCTTCTCGCCGAGACCGTGGACGTAGCGGAGGCCGATACGGAGAGCGCCGCCGCTCTCCGCGTCATCCTCCACCGTACAGTCCCACCCGCTCCGCATCACGTCGGCGCCCCGCACTTCCACGCCGTGCCGTTTCGCGTCCTCGACGATGGTGCCGGGCGCGTAGAAGCCCATCGGCTGGGCGTTGAGCAGGGCGCAGGTGAACGCGACCGGGTAGTAGTGCTTGAGGTGCGCGGAGGCGTAGACCAGGAGCGCGAAGCTCGCGGCGTGGCTCTCCGGGAAGCCGTAGTCGGCGAAGGCGGCGATCTGGTTGAAGATCCGCCGCGCGACGTCGGGCTCGATGCCGTTCTTCGCCATGCCCTCGATCAGCTTGGCGCAGATCTTCGCCATGCGTTCGTGCGACCGCTTGTGGCCCATGGCGCGGCGCAGCTCGTCGGCCTCACCAGGGGTGAAGCCCGCGGCGGCGATCGCCACCTGCATCCCCTGCTCCTGGAAGAGCGGGACGCCTAACGTGCGCTCGAGGATCGGCTCCAGCGAGGGGTGCGGATAGACGACCGGCTCCTCGCCGGCGCGGCGGCGGAGGTAGGGGTGCACCATCTCCCCCTGGATGGGGCCGGGCCGGATCAGGGCCACCTCGACCACCAGGTCGTAGAACTTCCGCGGCGCGAGGCGGGGCAGGGTGTTCATCTGCGCCCGCGATTCGATCTGGAAGAGGCCCACCGTGTCCGCCTTGCAGATCATGTCGTAGACGGCGGGGTCGTCCATGGGGAGCCGCGCGAGGTCGATCGCGACGCCGCGGGTGGTGCGGATGAGCGCGATGGCGTCCTGGATCAGCGTCAGCATCCCGAGGCCGAGGAGGTCGATCTTGATGAGCCGCACGGGGTCGAGGTCGTCCTTGTCCCACTGGATCACGGTGCGCTCGGGCATGGCGGCGGGCTCGATGGGCACGACATCGGCGAGCGGCTCGCGCGAGAGGACGAAGCCGCCCACGTGGATGGAGCGGTGGCGGGGGAGCTGGTGCAGCCCGCGCACCACCTCGGCGAGCATGCGGACCCGGTGGTCGGCGGGGTCGAGGTCGGCGGCGGCGGCGCCGCCCCCCGCCGTGAGGCGCTCGCCGGTCTGTCTCGCGCCGTCGCGGTCGGCCTCGTCGGCGAGCTTCTCGGCCTGCTGCGGGGAGAAGCCGAGGACGCGGGCGGCGTCGCGCACCGCGGCGCGGCCGCGGTAGGTGATCGCCTCGCAGACCATCGCGGCGTGGTCCCGGCCGTAGCGGCGGTACACGTACTGGAGGACCTGCTCGCGGTCCCGGTGCGCGAAGTCGATGTCGATGTCGGGCGCCTCGCGCCGGTCCTCGGAGAGGAAGCGCTCGAAGAGCAGCTCCATCCCGATGGGGTCCACGGCGGTGATGCCGAGGCAGTAGCAGACGGCGGAGTTGGCGGCGGAGCCGCGCCCCTGGCCCAGCACGCCGAGACGGTTGGCCTCCCGCACGATGTCCCAGACGATGAGGAAGTAGCCCGCGAGGCCGAGTCGCTCGATGACGTCCAGCTCGTGCCGGAGCTGCTGCCGGTGGCGCGCGGTGAGGCGGTCGCCGTAGCGCGCGCGCGCGCCGGCGGCGACGAGCGAGGCGAGGTACGCGTCGGCGGTGACGCCGGGCGGCAGCGGGAAGGCCGGCAGCGCGGGGGTGAGTTGGCCCATCCGGAAGGCGCAGCGCTCGGCGATGGCGCGGGTGGCGGCCAGCGCCTCGGGGTAGTGGCGCCAGTGGTGCGCGACCTTCTCCGGCCGCTTGAGGTACCAGTCGCCGTTAGGCCGGAGCAGCGTGCCGGCCAGATCGAGCGTGGTCTGGTGGCGCAGGCACGTCAGCACGTCATGGACGAGGCGGCCCGGCGGGGTGGCGTAGTGGACGTCGTTGGTCACCACCCAGGGGAGGTCGAGCGCGCCGGCGAGCGCGATGAGCCGGGGCACCACCGCGCGCTCGTCGGCGAGGGCGTGGTCCCAGCATTCGACGGCGACGTTGCCGTCGAACATCTCCGTTAGGCGGCCGAGGGAGGCGCGGGCGCCGGCGGCGTCGTCCCGGGCGAGGCGTCGCGGCACCTCGCCGAAAGGGCAGCCGGTGAGGCAGAAGAGCCCGCCGGCGTGCCGGGCGACGTCGTCCCACGAGGCGGCGGGCGCGCCGCGGTCGCCGGCGCGGGCGAGCGTGACGAGGCGGGAGAGGTTGCGGTAGCCCTCTTCCGACATCGCGAGCAGAGTGAGGTGGGAGGCGGGTGCGCTGTCGCAGCGGCTCCCGCCGATCGTCAGTTCCAAGCCGATGATCGCCGCGACGCCGTGTTCCTTGCCCGCTTCGGCCCAGCGCACCGCGCCACCCAGGTCGTCGTGGTCGGTGAGCGCGATGGCCGGCATGGCGAGGGCCGCGGCGCGCGCGATGAGGGTCTCGGGATTGGACGCGCCGTCGAGGAGGGAGAACCCCGAGTGGCAATGCAGCTCGACATACTCGGCGGCCACGTCAATCCCACCAGCCCTCGACGAACCACTTCCGCGCCTTGAGCGAGCGGAACAGCAGCCAGAGCGCGCCGCCGGCAGTGCGGGCCGTGTAGTAGTCGCGGGCCGGGCCGGCGGCCGCGCCGTCCCACCAGCGCGGGGCGAGCCGCTCGGGCCCGCACCAGTCGGTGACGTCGTGCCAGCGGTCCTGATGCTCGAACGCCTCGACGCCGGAGCGGCCGAGCCTGACGCGGATGGGCACGGGCGTGCCCAAGAGCCGGAGCGCGGCGGCGGCCTTGGGCTCGGGCGGCAGCCTTGCGCTCGGATGGCCCGGGGCTCGCCGGGCTGCGCCCCGATAGTGCTCG
>JBGPHD010000003.1:0-47629 GCA_041484135.1 Gemmatimonadota bacterium | reverse complement strand
GTGATGTGCTCGAGCGTGACGCCGAGCCGCACGTAGTGGTTCGCCGTGGCGATGGCCGAGGCGCCGGCGCCGCTGAAGACGACCTTGAGGTCGGCGAGTTTGCGGCCGGTGACCTCCGCGGCGTTGAGGAGCGCGGCGCCCGAGATGATCGCGGTGCCGTGCTGGTCGTCGTGGAAGACCGGGATGGCGAGGCGCGCCTTCAGGGTCTCCTCGACCTCGAAGCACTCGGGGGCCTTGATGTCCTCGAGGTTGATGCCGCCCACCGTGGGCTCGAGCATCTCGCAGAAGGCGATGCACTCGCCCGCCGTGGGTGCGTTGATCTCGAGGTCGAAGACGTCCACGTCGGCGAAGGTCTTGAAGAGGACGCCCTTGCCCTCCATCACCGGCTTGCCGGCGAGCGGCCCGATGTCCCCGAGCCCCAGCACGGCGGTCCCGTTGGACACTACCGCGACGAGGTTGCCGCGGGCGGTGTACTTGAACGCGTCGTCGGGGGTCTTCTGGATGTCGAGACACGGCTCGGCGACGCCAGGCGTGTAGGCGAGGGAGAGATCGCGCTGGGTCTTGCAGGGCTTGGTGATCGCGATCTGGATCTTGCCGGGCCGATGCCCGGCATGATAGTCGAGTGCTTCCTGTCGGCGTACGGCCATCGATTCCTCCGGGTCAACCTCATCCGGTGCAATCCGTGTGCCGACGAACGGGCGGCCAGGCGCGAGCCGATGGGCGAGGAACGCGCCCGGTATTCGCGTGCTCAGGACATGTTGTCCCGCCCGGCGGCGGCGGCGAGCGGCGAATCGGCGCCGCCCGCCACCGCCTTCGCTTCAGAAGTCGATTGAAACCCTCCCGTTTAGGGTGCGCCCCATGCCGGGGTTACGCGCGTTGGTCTTGATGCGGCTGAGATACTCCGCATAGGAGGTGTTGAAGACGTTATGCAGCGCCACCGAGAAGTGGAGCGTTCGCCCGCCGCCCGCCACGTCGAAGCCGCCGCCTGCATTGAAGAGGCTATACGCCGCGGACTGATAGCCGACGCCGCCGAACGCGGCGGCGTAGAACTGGGCCTCTGCGGGATCGAGGCGCGTCTGACGGGCGTTCGTTTCGCCGCTCACCTGAAGGAAGGGACTGCGGATGGCGCCGCGCCCGCGAGGCTCGTAGCGGATCCCGTACGTTGCCCGCAGCGGCGGCATCTTGGGGACCGGACTGCCCGTGGTGGTGTTCTGGCCCCGCACGTAGTCCGCGCTCGCGCTGACGTGAATGGCGCGTGCCGGGTGGTACTCCACGGAGAGCTCGCCTCCGGTCAGGCGGGCGTCCCCCTGCGTCACGTCGAAGATCTCGAAGCCGGACGCCGAGTCGCTGGTGCCGGTCGGGACGGTGTAGATGTAGTTCTGGATCGCGTTGAGGAACGCCCCGACCACCAGCAGCATGTCGGCGGTGCGCACGCGCAGCGCGATGTCGGTGTTGAGCGAGGTCTCGTTGCGGAGCGTCGGGTCGCCACGCTCGAAGGCCGATGTACCCTCGTGCACGCCGTTGGAGAACAGGTCGAAGGTGGAAGGCGCCCGGAAGCCGCGGCCCACGTTCAGCACCAGCGCGACAGGCTCGGAGACGCGGTAGAGCAGGCCGACGTTGCCCGTTGCCGAGCTATAGGTGCGTTGCTGCGCTGTCACGGCGATGACGGTGTCGTCGTCCACATCCAGCCGGCGATAGTCGTACCGCAGTCCCGCCGAGAGTCCCCAGCGTCCCGTTTCCGTTTGCTCGAAGGCGTACACCCCGGCGCTGGTTGTCCGGGAGTTCGGGATCAATGTTTCCTCGCCGGACTTGTCGAAGGTCGTCCGCACGCCTGAGAAGCCGAGAGTCCCGTTCACCCGGCCGAGCGGTGCGTGGTGGAAGTGCACATCGGTGGTATACGTCGTCTGAAGGAGGCCCAGCACGACCGCGGTGGACGTGTCCTCCTCGAACTCGCGTCGGCGGCTGCGTTCCCATCCGCCGGTGACCTCCAGCCGGGAGGGGCCGAGGGGGAGGGCGAGTTCAACCCGGCCGACGTCGGTGCCGATGCGCTGGTTGGGTGTCGCCGTGCTGTCCAGGTCGGTGAGCTGGATGTGCTCGACACGGCGCGAGTATGTGGCCGACGCCGAGCCCCATGCGCCGCGGATGCCGAGCGCCCCGTTGCCGCCCGTGGCGCGATTGCCGCTGTTCCAAAGCGTGTACGACGGCGTCCGGACGTTCTCGCTGGTGCGGCCGGTGAGCCCGCCGCGGAAGCCGACGTGGCCGCTCGCGCCGCTGACGGTCAGGGAGCCGTCGGGCTCCCGGTTGTTGGTGCCGTAGCCGCCGGCCGCCGTCAGGTGCACGAACGCCGGCCGCCCGATGGCGTCCGGCAGCTCGGGGCGCACCACGTTGACCACGCCGCCCAGGGCATCGGAGCCGTAGAGCACGCTGGCCGGTCCGCGCAGCACTTCGATGTGGTCTGCGTCCACGGTCTCGAGATTAGGGGCGTGCTCGTCGCCCCATTGCTGGGTCTCGAGGCGCTGGCCGTTGTCGAGGATGAGGACGCGGTTGGAGGTGAGCCCGCGGATCACCGGCTTGCCGATACCGACGCCGGTGCTCGAGTTGCGCACGCCCGGCATGCCCTGGATGGTCTCACCGAGGGTCGGGGCCTGGCTGGCGGCCAGCTCCTCGCCGCCGCGCGCCGCCACGGGTTGCGGTGAGGCGAGCGCGTCGGTGGCGGTGGGCGTGGCGGTGACCTGCAAGGCGTCCAGCTCGACCAGCGTTACCTGCATCACGACGTCGAGGGTGACATTCGCGGTGGTGAGCGTGACCCGCCGCGTCTCGGGTCGGTGGCCGATGGAGCGGAACGACACCGTGAAGGTGCCACGCGACAGCTCGGCGACGCGGTAGCGCCCGGAGTCGTCGGTGGAGGTCGAGCGGCGGGCCTCGAGAACGCTGACGCGGACGTCCGCGAGGGGCGCGCCGGAAGGATCGGTGACGCGCCCGGAGACGGCGCGCGTGGGCGGGGGATCGACGGGGGAGGTGGTCGTGGGCAGGCCTGCCGACATGGCAAGCGCCGCCGCGATGAAGAGCGGTGACATGGCATCTCCGTAGGTGGTCGCACCGCGCCGCAACGGCGGCGGGGCGCGGTCTCGTTGTCTGATGTCAGGGAACGGTCAGACCAACGGCTGCGGAGGGGCTCGCGAGTGATGGAGGAAGGGAAGGAGCCGGGGGCGCGGATCGTCTCCCGGCAGGAGGCCGAGGCGCTCGGCGCGCTGGGCAGCGAGGCGGAGCGGGACCTTCGTGACCGCGAAGCGCAGGGCGGAGTCGTGCCCGCGCAGCAGGCAGTGCTCGGCGTGGCTGTGGCAGCCGCCCGGCGGGTCGAGGTGCGGTAGCGGTGCCGCCAGCCCGGGGCGCAGGTGGTGCAGCGCCACGTCGAGCGCCGTCGGAAGGCCGCTGCCCACGAACGTCGCGAGGAGGAGCAGCGCCTTGAGGCGAAGGGCGAGGCGGCGCAGGCGCATCAGCGGTCCAGGGCGTTGATCTTGTCGACGCGGCGCTGGTGCCGCCCCCCGCCGAACGGAGTGGCGAGGAAGGCGCGCACGATCTCGGCGGCGAGCCGGGGGCCGAGCAGCGTGCCACCTAACGTCAACACGTTGGCGTCGTTGTGCTCGCGCGCGTTCTGCGCGGTGGTGAGGTCGTAGCAGAGCGCCGCGCGGATACCGGCGACCTTGTTCGCGGCCATCGAGCTGCCAATCCCGGCGCCGTCCACCATGATCCCCCGCCACGCCCGCGCCTCCGCCACCGCGCGCGCGACCCGAACGGCGAAGTCGGGATAGTCGACCGCCGCGGTGCCGTTCGTGCCCACGTCTAGGACATTGTATCCCAGCTCGGTGAGGACGGTCTTGAGGTGCTCCTTCATCGGGAAGCCGCCGTGGTCGGCGCCGAGGGCGATGACGGGGAGCCGGGAGGCGGGAGCCGGACCCGCGTCGGGCGCCGACGGTCCGGCTCCCGGCTCCCGGCTCACGTCACTCTGACTTACGAGCGCCACCCCCAGCTGCTTCGCCAGATCTCTCGCAGCCGGCGTCACCACCGTGCCCTTCGCCACCGCCAGCGTG
This sequence comes from Gemmatimonadota bacterium, assembly GCA_041484135.1. GTDB lineage: Bacteria > Gemmatimonadota > Gemmatimonadetes > Gemmatimonadales > JACORV01 > JACORV01. Next base: position 43,538 of record JBGPHD010000003.1, on the reverse strand, counting down.
CGTGAGGCGCCCGCGGCGCGGCGGACCTCCGCCTCGGTGATCGCGCGGGCGCGGGTCATTGCCGGGGCGGCGGTCCGATGGTCGGCGCGGCGTGGTAGAGGACCTGGATGGTGAACTTGTCGGCCTCGGAGAGGACCCGGCGCCGGGGCTGGGTATACATGATGTCCAGGGTGTCGGGGCTGTGGGAGAGCAGGCCCAGCGCGTGCCCCAGCTCGTGCGCCGTCACGAAATGGTAGCAGGCCGCGACGGCGGCGGAGTCGACGGAGACCGGGGCGACGAACACGCGGACCGGCTCCGCCAGCGTGGAGAGACCGGTGAAGGTGCTGTCGGTGGTGACGCCCCGGCACGCGCCCACCGAGTCGGCCGCGACGACCACGGCGCCGGCGACAGGGGGCAGGAACGCCGGGTTCCGCACGATGATGTCGGCCTTGGTGGAGTCGGTCACGGTCACCATCGAAAGCTCGCTGCACCGGAAGGCGTTCACCCAGAGCTGCATGGCCGCCGCGGTGTTGGCCTGGAGCTCGCCCACGTCCTCGGCATACACGCGCACCGGCATGTAGCTGCCGGGCCAGCGGAACACGAAGCCGGTGTCGGCGGCGAGGCTGAACTGGTACCCTGAGGCGTTAGGCTCGAAGCAGGCGCTGGTGCCGGTGGTGTCGTGGCAGGCGATCGCGGCCGCGAGGCCGGCGGCGCCCGCCGCGAGCGAGAGCCGCGCGAGGATCCCCGCGCGACGCGAAGGCGACGGCCAGCTCACGCGGCCGGAGCCTCCGGGGCTTCCGCCGGTCCACTGAAGAGCCGCCTCCCCATCGCGGCGATCAGCAGCACCAGGCCGAAGGTGCAGACGATGGTCGGCCCGGTGGGCCAGTCGCTCCAGTAGGAGACCGCGAGGCCGGTGGCGGACGCCACCGCGCCGGTCACCCAGGCGATCAGGGTGAGCAGGAGCGGTTTCCTGGTGAAGAGGAACGCCGTGACGGCCGGCACGACCAGGAAGCTGAACACCAGCGGCACGCCGGCGATCGGCACCGAGAAGGTGATCACGATGCCGAAGCCGAGGTAGAACCAGAAGTCCCACCACCGCATGTGCCAGCCCTTCGACTCGGCCACCACGGGCTCGAAGGAGATGGTCTCGAATCGCCGGCGCATGATGAAGAAATACGTCCCCAGCACGACATACGCGATCAGCAGCTTGAGGATCGTGGCCCAGGTGACCCAGAGGACGGTGCCCTCGAGGATCTCCTTGATGGCCTCGCCGCCGCTCGGGGTCTGGTTGGCTACCAGGATCGCGGCGGCGGAGGCGACCACGTACACGATGCCGATGATGGCCTCCTGCGGCACGCGGCCGTGGTTCTTGGTGCGGGTGGCGGCGAAGACCGCCGCGCCGAGCACCGTGGCGGCGAGCGCGAACGCCTGCGCCCACGGCGAGGTGCGCGCCACGCCGAGGAACAGGGCGATGGTCGTGCCGAGCGCCGCCATCTGCGCCAGGGAGAGGTCCACGAAGATCACCTCGCGCGAGATGACGTGGAGCCCCAGGTACGAATGGACCGCGACCAGGATCATGCACGCCACGAAGGGCGCGAGCATGATCTCGAGGAAGGCGCTCACCTCGCCCCCGTCGCGGCCGTGCCGGCGAACCCCTGCGCCAGCTGGGTGATCCAGGTGTTCATGAGGTCGAAGTACGTGGTGATCCCGGGCGCGCCATTCGTCATGGCCGGCACGACGACCGCCGTCGCCCCGGTCCGCTCGGCCACCTGCTGGATCTGGCTCCGGTCGAAGTAGTTCGCGGCGAAGAGGACCGGAATGTGCCGGTCGCGCATCAGCGCGATCACATCCTGGACGTGCCGCGGCGTCGGCGGGATGCCGGGCTTCGCCTCGATGTACTCGACGCACTGCACGCCGTACCGGTTGGAGAAGTAGCTCCATTCCTTGTGGTAGCAGACCATCTCACGCCCGCGGAACGCCTGGGCCTGCTGCATCCACCCACCCAGGCGGCTGATCAGCGGATGGCCCTGGTAGTTGGTGCTCTGGAGGAACGGCAACAGGCGGTCGCTGTTGGCGAGGCCGAAGAGCGCGGCCGGCGTGACGATCCGCACCAGCTCCTCGCCGAAGGTGGCGCGTAGGATGCGCAGCTCGAAGTCCTGCTCGCGCCCGGCGAAGAAGGCGCTGTTCTCGGGCGAGACCCGCTGGAGACCCGCCAGGATGTTGCGCGCGATGATGATCGCGCTGATCGGGTCGGACCAGATGTGCGGGTTGCCGTCCACGTGAATGTCGCCCTGCGCGCGGCTCAAAGAAGTGGGTATCTCGAGGATGTGGATGCCCTGGTACGCGGCGACGTAGCCCCGGCCGCCTTCGCGGACGTTCGCGTTCCCGGCACGGTCGAGCAAGGCCGGGACCCACAGCTCGAGGTCCATCCCGGTGCTGACGAAGAGGTCCGCGTCGCGCAGCGCCGGCACGAAGCTGGGACGCGGCTGCACGAAATGCGGATCCTCATCCCCCTCGGCGATGGAGGTGACGGTGGCGCGGTCACCCGTGATCTCGCGGGTGATGGCGGCGTAGGTCGTGAGTGAGGTCACGACCCGGACGGGGTTGGGTGGCGTCGTCAGGGCGGCGGCGACGGTGAGCGCGGAGAGCAGCATGGTAGTCATTTAGAAGAGCTCGTGTTTGTGGGGCCCCATGGCCCAGACGGCGTGGAGAGCAAGGCGTTCGGAGTTGAAGCCGGCGACATCGCGGTGGTGGGTGAATTCGGCGCGAAGGTAGACGAATTCGCTCTGCCAGAACGTGAGCGTCGAGTGGAGCTCCCACTCGTGTGCCGCGACGACGGGATCCGGGGACTGAACGTAGTCGCCGCGCACCCCGACGATCCAGCGGCGGTCGAGCCGCCAGTAGGCGGCGAGGTACCCGCCAAGGCGGGCCGGTCCGGTGCCGGCGAACCGGCGGTGGAGCGCGAACAGCTCCCCCCGCGTCGTGAACTCACGACGCGTGCCCTCGGCCGGCGGGCGCCACGTGAAGCGGACCGCGAGCGCGCCGATCGTCGTCTTGAGGCTGGAGTCGGGATTGGTCCCGTAGGCCCCGGACACGCTTACCTGCGCGAAGGTGGAACGCGTGAACTGCCAGAACCCCGACAGCGCGGACAGAAAGCTCGGCCGGTTGCCGCCCAGGAACAGGGAATCGTTCGTGCCCTGCGTGACCTGGCCGTACCACTCGTAGGTTCCCGCCCGGCCGGAGATGGGCAGCGGCGCGTAGAGTGAGACGCCGGTGCCTTTCAATCCTTCCGTGCCGCCGAGGTAGCGCTGATGCACGAGCGGCAACTCGCCCTCCGGCAGCGCATGCCGGTGCCACCGGTTCAGCTCGCCGAGCGGCTGGCGCAGCCGGCCGACGTCGAGCCGGGTGTGGCCGGGAAGTCCGGACCAGAAGGCATAGCCTTCCTCGACCTCCGCCCCCTCGTCCGTGACCGAGAGGAAGATCTTGGTGTACGAGTATGGATCGAGCGCGGACTGGAACGAGAACTCGAACTCACGCGCGCTGAAGGGCTCAGCCTGCGGCCCCGGTCGGTCTACGCCCGCGTGCACAATGGCGGTGACACTGATCTCGGGGTTGAGTGCGTTCTGGCCCAAGCGGGCCTGGCGTGGTGCGCTGGCCGTCCCCGAATCGGGCGCGGCGGCGGCGGCCGCGGCGCGCAGCGCGGCCAGGTCGTCGGTCGGCGCCGTGTCCGCCCGCGCGCGGGCCAGGCTGTCGAGCCGGGCCTGGAGGGCCCGGAGGGCCGCGGCCAGCGAGTCGAGCGTGCGTTGCTGGCGGCGCGCCACCGAGTCGGCCGGGGTCTGCGCGGCGAGCGCGCCGCCCCAGAGCAGTATCATCGTGACGAGCGTGACCGCTCGCCGTCGTATCGGATGGATCTTCACGGTCCCTCGTAGCTGGAGTAGGGCGGCGCACCGTGCGCCGCCGCGAGCTCAGGCGAGGGAGGAGGGAGGGGCTCGGGAGAGGGTCGACCGATGGACGAAGCGCTCCGGCTCGGCGGTCCCGCGGTTGGGCGCACCCACCAGGACCGTGCGGCCTTCCGCTCGGACGAGCACGGCGTCGGTGCGGCGGGCCCGCATCGTGGCGAGCTGGCAGAAGACGCACTTGTCGGGCTGATGGAGAGCGACGCAGTCGTGACTGTGGCGGGACTCGTAGCCGGCCGTGGCGGGCGGGTGCTCCATCCGCGCCTCGGCGAACGGCAGCGCGGCGTAGAGCAGGCCTTGCCCCACGGCGAAGACGCACGCCAAACGGCGTATCCAGTTGAGCCGGCCCGAAGTCCGCTGCATGTCGAAGGATAGCATATCACCCGGTGGGTCTCAAAGTTCCGGTTCCCGAGAGGTGGGAACGGCCGTCCCAAGCCCCGCCGACCCCGCGCCGCCGCGCGCATACGCCCTGAGACGGCGCAGCATCTTCCGGTCGTTCGTGACGCCGTCCTCCCCCTTGGGGGTCTCGATCAGCTTGATCGCGCCCCGGAACCTCGGATCGGTCATGATCCTCCTGAACGGCTCCTTCCCCAGCTCGCCGTCGCCGATCAGCTGATGCCGGTCGAGCCGGCTGCCCAGGCCGCCGCGCGAGTCGTTGAGGTGCATGACCGCCAGCCGCTCGAATCCCAGCACCCGGTCGAAGGCACGCCAGACGCCGTCGAAGTCACCGGCCAGGTCGTAGCCGGCGGCGAAGAGGTGACAGGTGTCGGCGCAGAAGGCGACGCGCTTCCGCGCCCGGGCGGGCATCCGGTCCACCAGCTCCCCCAGCTCCTCGAAGTGCGCGCCGAGGGCCGTCCCCGATCCGGCGGTGACCTCGATCGCCACCTTCACCCGGCCCGGTGCGGCCGCAAGGCACTCGGCGTAGGCCAGCGCGTTGCGCGCCAGGCCGCGGGCACGGTCGTCGAGGTAGTTGCCGGGATGCGAGACGACGTACGCGAGCCCCAGCCGCTCGGCCCGAAAGAGCTCGGCGGTGAAGGCGGCCTGCGAGCGGGCGCGGAGCGCGCCTTTGGGAGAGGCGAGGTTGATGAGGTACGAGTCGTGGCTGACCGCGACCCTGATCCCGTGGCGGGCCATGGCGTCCCCGAACTCCCGGGCGGCCTCGGGCGCCACCTCGCGCTCGCGCCATTGGTTAGGCGTCTTGGTGAAGAGCTGGATCGCCGTGGCGCCGATGGCGCCGCCGCGCGCGGGGGCGCGGGCGACGCCACCCTCGCTCGAGACGTGCGCACCGAGGAGGCCTTCCTTCGGGAGGTCGGCCACTACCGGTCGAAGGCGTGCGCGCCGATCAGGGGCACGAACCGGCAGGCCCCCGCGCGGCTGGTCTCGAGTCCGGCCGGGCCGTTCACCCCCACCAGCAGCTCCTGGAGCGCGCGGTCGCCCACCGGCACCACGATGCGGGCGCCCGGGGCGAGCTGGTCGAGGAGCGGGGCGGGAAGGAGCGGCGCCGCCGCGGTGATCACGATCCCGTCGAACGGCGCCTCCTCGGGCCACCCGAGGGTGCCGTCACCGACCCGGTAGACGACGTTGCCGTAGCCCAGGGCCGTGAGGCGGGCGCGGGCGCCGTCGGCCAGCGCCGGGATCCGCTCGATGGTGAAGACCCGCGCGGCGAGATGGGCGAGGATCGCGGTCTGGTATCCGGAGCCGGTGCCGATCTCGAGGATGCGGTGGGTCCGCCGCGGCCGCAGCGACGCGGTCATCAGGGCGACGATGTACGGCTGCGAGATCGTCTGCGCCTCCCCGACGGGCAGGGGCGCGTCGTCGTAGGCCGCGCGCTCGAAGCCCGGAGGCACGAAGAGGTGCCGCGGCACCGTGGCCATCGCCGCCAGGACGCGCCCGTCGGCGATGCCGCGCGCGGCGAGCTGTCGCGACACCATGCGCCGGCGGGCGGTCCGCGTGCGGTCAGCGTCCATCGCGCGCCCTCCGGCCCGTGGGCGTTGCTTGCGGCGCGCGCGCGGCGCGACTACGTTCGCGCCGTGCGGGACCGGGCGTGAGGCAGGATTGACCGAGCTCCTCCGATTGCAACTGCTGGTGGCGGGTGAACCGTCGGCGCGACCCGCCGGCCTCCTCGCGTCGCTCACGCACGCCGGCTTCGGCGTGGGCGAGCTGCCGGCGGACGCCGACATCGCGGAGGCCGTGACGGCGAAGCAGGGCGACGCGGTCCTGCTCTGCGTGAAGGGTCCGGCCGAGTCGGCGGCGGCGCGGGTGCGGGCCTGCAAGAGCGCGATCCACGACGTGGACGTGCCGCTCATCGCCGTCAGCGGCGACGCGGACCCCGAGGTGCTCGCGGACCTCCTCCTGGCGGGCGCGGACGACGCGCTGGCCGTGCCGGTCCGGGTGAGCGAGTTCCAGGCCCGTCTCTCCCGGCTGGTCCAGCTCCAGCAGGATCTGCGCGAGCTCCGGGCCTCGCTGCGCCAGCGGGAGCTGCTCTTCGACATCTTCCAGGAGGTCTCGGCCTCGCTCCGGGCCGAGGAGATCTTCCAGACACTGGTGCGGCGGGTGGGGCAGGCCCTCAACCTGTCGCACTGCTCGTTCGTGCTCACGCAACCGGGGGAGCGTCACGGCCGCGTCGTGGCGGTGTACGAGAACGCCGCGGCCCGGGACATCACCGTCGAGCTCGACAAGTACCCCGAGCTCCGGGAAGCGCTGCGGACCGAGCGGCCGGTGGTCATCGAGAACATCAAGGAACACCCGCTCTTCGCGACCATCCGCGAGAGCTGGGCGACGCAATCCATCGACGTGGACATCCGGTCGGCGGTGGCGCTGCCCGTGTTCGTCCAGGGCGCGCCCGCCGGCGTCTTCTTCCTCCGGACCAAGGAGGGGGATGCGGAACTCACGGCACGGGACGTGGCGCTGGCCGATACCATCGCGCAGGCGGCCGCCAAGGTGCTGGAGAACGAGGACCGTCGCGCCGCCATCTTCCGCCGGCAGAGCGGCGCCGGGGCGCTCGACTCGATGACCGGGTGCGCCAGTCTCGACGCGCTCGACCGGCGGATCAAGGACGAGTTCGAGCGGGCGCGGCGCTACCGGCTGCGTTTCTGTGTCGTCCTGCTCGACCTGGACCGGTTCCGCGAGATCAACGCCAGGCTGGGGAACGCCATCGGCGACACGATCCTGGTGGAGGTCGGTCATCTGCTCCAGCGCGAGCTGCGCTCGCCGGACTTCGTGGCGCGGTACGGCGGCGACGAGTTCGCCCTGGTGCTGCCGGAGACCGACGCGCGCGGCGCCCGCAACTTCGTCCAGCGACTGCGCGGGATCGTGGGCAAGCACACCTTCACCGTTCCGCCCGACGGGCGGCCCAACTTCTCCGCCGGCATCGTGTCCTTCCCGCATCCCGAGGTGCTCCGCACGGAGGACCTCTTCACCCTGGCCAACAGCGCGCTGCTGCGCGCCAAGACCACCGCCGACGACCGCATCGCCATCGCGCTCGCGGCGAAGCCCTAGGTCCCCGCCGGAAGCCCGTCCGCCGCGGCGCGGAACACTTCCGCCAGCGCCCGTTCCGCCGAGCGCAGCTCGCCGCGCAATCTCGCCATGACGTTGTCGTAGTACTGGAGCGATGACAGGTCGCCGCCCTGCGCTTCGACCGCTTCCTTGAGCTGCGCCATCCGCGCGAGATGCCGCTCCACGCCACTGGAGAGCTGCTCGAGGGCGTGCCGCATCTCCGTCACCGTCTCGCGACGGCGGGCGCGCCGGCGGTGCAGCGCCGCCACGATCTCGCGCATCCCGACCGTGGGGATCCGCCCCGACGGCAGGTTACCGGTCATCGCCCTTCTCGCCGGTGAGGAGCCGCTTGATGACGGACGAGCGGCGGCCGCGGTTGTTCTCGAGCGCGGACTCGGCATCGGCGGTGCGGTGCTCGAGCTGCAGCTTGGCCTCGCGCAGCCGCTCGACCAGGGCTCGCTCCGATTCCAGCTCCTGCCTCAAGCGCTCCATCTCGCCGCCCTCGACCATCGGCGCTGCCGGGACGCTCGACCGGAACGGTGAGGCGGGAGGCTCCGGCTCCAGTTCCGGCAGCGGACCGCCGGAGAACGGGTTGCCGCCGATGAACGCGGGCGGCGCCGGCATCGGCGGCTCGGCGACAGGCGACGGCTCCGGCCAGATCCGCACCGGCTCCGTCGAGACGACCGGGGGCGGCGGCGGAGGCATCGGCGGCGGAGGTTGGAACGCGCTCGCCTGGGGGTGCGGTGCGGGAGGAGCTGGTGGCGGCAGCGGGACCGCGGCGGGCGCCGGCGCGGCTTCCGCCATCGGATTCGGCGCCGAGAGCGCCGGCCTCGCTGCAGGCGCGGCGACCGCGGGCCGGCCCGAGACCACCACGCCGGCGCGGTCGGCGATCTCGCCCAGCACCTTGTCCTGGCCCTCCAGCACGCCGGTCAGGCGCACGATCTCCTTGGCCATCTGCCAGAGGGCGTCGCGCTGCTCGCGCTCGCCGTCCAGGATGGCGCCCAGGAGGTCGAGATTCGAGACCTCGTCCATGGCCCGGGTGGGTGCGCTGTGCTGCGCCGCCGTGGCGACCGTCGCGGGACGCGGCGCGTGCTGCTCGAGGGCGCGGGCGATGTCGCCGCGGGACTGACCGGAGGCGTAGCTCCTCGCGATCGAGCGCAAGACCGCAACGGCCTGCGACGGGTAGCGACGGCGGCGCCCCGTGCCGACCGACGGGATGTGGTCGAGGAAGGCGTCCCGGTAGTAGCGGATCGTGGATTCCGGCAGGGCAAGCTGGGCGGCCAGCTGGCGGAGCGTCAGCAGCGTTTCGTCGGGCATGGTACAAGAAGAAAATGGCGGGAGCGCGGGAGCGCAACCTTGGGCTGCGTTACAGGGAGTGCGCTACCAGTCGCGGGTGGCGCCGCGCCAATCCTCGCCGCAGCGGGGGCGGTGCAGGCCCGCAGCGCTTGATGACGCGCTGGTCCCGGCCCGACGTCATTGGCGGCGGCGGAGCCACGCGATCGGGTCGAGCGCCTCGCCCCCCTGGCCGCGGATCTCGAAGTGGACGTGGGGCCCCTGGTCCGAGTTGGCCCCGCCCGAGGTCCCGAGCACCTGCCCGCGCTGCACCGCCTGGCCCTGGCGCACCGTGACATCCGCCAGGAACCCGTAGACGCTGTAGTACCCGCCGCCGTGGTCGATGACGACCGACAGGCCGTAGGTGCCGAGGGGCTGCGCCACCCGGACGGTGCCCGCGGCGATGGCCTTCACGGGCGTGCCCGACGCCACCGCGATGCCGATGCCGTTCCACCGGATGGTGGTGTTGTTGGGGAGTTGCTGCCGGCCGAAGCGATAGATGATGTCGCCGTTCACCGGCCAATCGAGCTGGCCGAGGTCGGTGGTGCGGATGGTCCCGGCGCGCGCGGCCGCGCCGGCGGCGGAGGCGGAGCGCGCGGCCTCGAGACGGCGCCGCTCGAAGGCTACGATGAGGTCGTTCAGGCGGGCCTCGTCGCGCACCAGTTGCGCGAGCCGCTGTTCCATCCGCTGCTGGTCGCGCTGGGAGTTCACCAGGCTCTGCTGCCGCTGCTGCTCCAGCTCGCGGAACCGCACGTTCTCCTCGGCCCGCTCGTCGCGCCGGTTGGCGAGACTGTTGCGGAGGTTGAGGAGCCCGTCCCGCTGCTCGGACACGCGGTCCCGCAGCGCCTTCACGTCCGACACCAGCTGCCGGTCCTGCCGGCTGATGAGGTAGAGGTACTTGTAGCGGGAGATGAGGTCCCCGAACGACTCGGCGCCCAGCAGCACCCGCGCGGCGTAGAGCGACCCGCGCTTGCTGATCTCGGAGAGCCGGTGCTCGAGGATGGCGCGCTTCTCGACCAGCGCGTCCTCCGCCACGATGAGGTCCGCGGTGGTCCGCTCGATCTGCGAGCCCATCGCCGTGACCTGGAGGTCCAGCTCGCTCACGATGCGGCCGGTGGTCTGCACCTGCTGCTCGATGTTGGTGAGCTCGCTGGAGAGCGAGTGCACCCGGCCGCGCAGCCGCTCCATCTCCTGCTGGAGCCGCTCGCGCTCGCGCCGGATCTCGAGGAGGCGCGCCTGGCTCCGCTGGAGCGTGGTGTCCTGGGGCGGTTGCTGCGCGAGGAGAGGGGCGGGCGCCGATGCCGAGGTGCACAGCAGCATGGCCGCGAGGAGCCCCGCGATCACGGAGCCCGCGAGCCCTGGGACGTTGTGCCGGTGCGCGCGCGCGCACCCTGGCCCGCTAGACATTCCTGAGGTGCCGGCCCACGCTCGCGGTGCTGCCGAGAAGTCCGAGGAGCCCGCCGGCGGCCACCCCGACGATCGCCTGGGTCGAGGTGAAGAACGAGGCCCGGATGAGGTAGGCGTCGATCATCGCGTACGCCGCGTAGCAGAGGCCGAGCGCGCCCAGGCCGCCGAGCAGCCCCTTGAGGAGCCCTTCGAGCAGGAAGGGCCGGCGGATGAACCCGTCGGTGGCGCCGACCAGCCGCATGATGGCGATCTCGCGGCTGCGCTGGAGCACCGCCATGCGGATCGTGGTGCCGATGATGATGATGGCCACCATCGCGAAGGCGGCGCCCACGACCGCGCCCACGGCCCCCGCGATGTTCCGCAGCCGGTCCAGCTTCTCCACCCAGTCCTGCCCGTAGCGCACGTCGTCGATGAAGGCGTAGGCGCGGAGCCGCTCCGCGACCGCGGCCGCGTGCACCGCGTCGCGGAACGCGGGCTTGAGCCTCACGTCCAGCGAGCCGGGGAGCGGGTTGGACTCGAGGTCCTGGAAGATGTCCTTGAACTCGGTGAGGTCGCGGCGCGCGCGGGCGAGCGCGTCCTCCTCGGTCACGTACACCACCCGCGAGACCTCGGGGAACGCCTCGATGTCCTGGGAGGCCATCGTCACCGTCTCGATCGCGGTGCCTCGCTTGAGATAGGCCACCACCTCGACCCGCTCCGCCACGTCGCCGATGGTGCGGCGGATGTTGACCGCCACCAGGCCGAAGAGGCCGAACACGAAGAGCGAGAACGCGATCGTCGTGACCGACAGCGCCGAGAGGACGGGCGCCCGCTTGAAGGCGAGGGCGGTCTCGCGCAGGATGAGGCTCACGGCGCGGCCGCCTCGGGCTGCGCGGCCTCGTCGGCGGAGTCGTACGCCACCGCGCCCTGCTGGAGCTCGATCAGGTGCGCCGTCATGCTCCGCACGATGTCGAGGTCGTGGGTCGCCATCACCACCGCCGTCCCGCTGGCGTTGATGTCCTTGAGGAGCTGCACGATGCCGCGGGTGGCGCGCTCGTCGAGGTTCCCGGTGGGCTCGTCGGCGAGGAGGACCAGCGGGTCGTTCACCAGGGCGCGGGCGATGGCCACCCGCTGCTGCTCACCGCCCGAGAGCTCGCGCGGGTACTGGCCCGCCTTGCTCGCCAGCCCGACCTGGGTCAGCACCCGCATCACCCGCGGGCCGATGGTGGCGCGGCGGGCGCCCGTCACCTCGAGGGCGAAGGCCACGTTCTCTTCCGCGGTGCGGTCGGCGAGGAGCTGGAAGTCCTGGAAGACGATGCCGAGGCGGCGCCGCAGGCGCGGGATCTCCCGCTGGCTCATCCGGGCGGTGGCGAAGCCGGAGACGCGCACCTCGCCCGTCGTCGGCCGGTCCGCCAGGTACATCATCTTGAGCGCGGTGGATTTCCCGGCGCCGCTGTGGCCGGTCAAGAACGCGAACTCGCCCTTGGCGACATGGAAGGTGACGTCCTTCAGGGCGGCGCCGGTCTTGGGGTAGTCTTTCGTGACGTTGGTGAACTTGATCACGGGGGTGAATCTAGGCTGCCGCGAGTCCCCGGGCCAAGTCGGCGATGATGTCCTCGGCGTCTTCGAGGCCGAGGGAGAACCGGAGGAACCCGTCGGGGATACCGGCCGCGGCGCGCTGGTCGGCGGTCATCATGGCGTGCGAGGTGAAGCGGGGCTCCGACACCAGGGACTCCACGCCCCCCAGGCTCGGCGCATGGGCGATCATCCGGAGCGCCTTGAGGAACCGCTCGGCGGCGCGCGGGCCGCCGGCCAGCTCCACGCCGACCATGCCGCTGGTCCCGTCCAGCGTCTTCGCGGCCAGCTCGTGGTCCGGGTGGGAGGCGAGCCCCGGGTAGCGCACGGTGCGCACCTTGGGCTGGTCCTCGAGCCAGGTCGCCACCGTGAGGCCCGTCTCGTTATGCCGGGCCATGCGCACCGCCAGGGTCTTCATCCCCCGCTCGATCAGCCAGGCGCAGTGCGGGTCGAGGGCCTGGCCCCAGACCTTCATGCGGCTCCGCACCTCCTCCACGAAGATCGACGTGCCGGCCACCGCGCCGGCGATGACGTCCGAATGCCCGTTGAGGTACTTGGTGACGGAGTGGATGACGACGTCGGCGCCGTGCTCCAGGGGCCGGAAGTTGATGGGCGAGGCGAACGTCGAGTCCACCAGCAGCGCGATCCCCTCGGCCTTGGTGAGGATGCTCAGCCAGTCGAGGTCGAGGACGCGCATCACCGGGTTGGTCGGCGTCTCCACGAAGATCACCCGGGTGTTCTTGCGCAGCTTCTGCCGCCAGTCGCGGCGGCGGTCCGGGTTCACGAAGGTGGTCTCGATCCCCAGCCGCGCGAACTCCTCGGTGAAGAGCCGGCGCGTGCCGCCGTAGATCCACTCGCTCGCCAGGATGTGGTCCCCCGGCTGGAGCACCGCGAGGTGCGCCAGGGCGGTGGCGCCCATGCCGCTCCCCACGAAGATCGCCGCCTCCGCGCCCTCGAGCCGCGCCAGCCGCTCGGCGAGCCGGATCTGGTTGGGGTTGTTGCCGTAGCGGGTGTAGAGCACGTCATCGGCGGGACCGAACGGCGCGACGAAGGTGCTGGACTGGAAGATGGGCGTGGCGATGGGGTCGGCGGTGCCGCGGGCGCCGCCCTCCCCGTGGATGGCGATCGTCGAGGGGCCTTGCGTGCGCTTCTTCATCCGGCTAGGCGGCGGAGAGGGGCCGGTAGCGTTCGGCCGCGCGCAGGACGAGCCGCCGGCCGACCAGGTCGTCGAGGAGGGACTTCGCCTCGTCCAGCGAGCAGGCGAGGTCCGCCGCCATCTCGTCAGCCGCGGCGCTGCCCAGGGCCGTCAGGTGCTCGAACGCCAGGCGGGCCCGTTCGGCCACCCAGCCGAGGAGCCGGAGCGTCCCGCCCTCCTCGAGCACCATCGCCAGCTGGTGGCGCAGCAGGACCTCCTCGAGCAGCTCGGCGTTGTGCTCCGAGAGCCCGCGGATCACGAAGAACAGCTCGGCGGCGGAAGAGCCGGGGGTGAGCGAAGCCTGGAGGAGTTTGGCCACGATCTCGTCGGCGCAGGACCAGTCGATCAACCGGACGGCGGAGAAGTCGAGGACCACGACGCTCATGCCCTGGTACCGTTCCAGCTCGGCCTCGATCGAGGTGCGGACGGCGCGACCCGTCGGGCGGGTCACGAGGTCGTAATGGAACTCGGCCACGCTGCGGGAGAGGACCGCCCGCACATCGATCTGGTTGATCACTTCGTTTCTTGTGCCCCCGCGGGGATGACGAGTTGCACCTGCGCGCCGGGGAACGGCGCCAATCCATCTATCCTGGCCTGGTCCTCGACCTCCCACGCGGGGAAGATCGCGATGCGGGCCGTCCCGCTCCGGATGCTGATCTTGCCCTGCCAGCGGTTCAGGTACCGGCTGATCCCGGCCAGCCCCTGGCCGCGTCCCGGATCCCGGAACCGGCTGACGTTATGCAGCAAGGCCGCCTCCAGCGCGGCGCCATCGCCCCACCGGTCGCCGAATGCCTTGCCCTGCGTTGGTTCGAGAGTGTGCCGGAACCCTACCCCGGCGTCGGCCACGGCGATCACCACGACCCGCTTGCCGAGACGGCGCCAGGTGTACGCGTGCACGGAGACCCAACCACCCGTGCCCGCGTGCTCCACAATATTCTGACAAGCTTCGGAAAGCGCCATACCGAATCCCATCGTCGCCTTCGCGTCGAGTCCCAATTCGCCGGTGAGGATCGCGGCGGAGCGCTCCTGGATATGGGACACAACGGCGTGGACGTCGTCGGCGACCCTGACCGGGGTCACTTCGAGCAGCACGGTCGTCGGCGCCGGCTTCACCCGCGGCACCACGCCGTGGATCTCGTACAGTTCGTCCGCCTGGGCGAAGAAGCCGCAGCGCGACCAGAAGTGCGCCACGTCCCGGTCCTTGGGCACCGTGAGGAGCGGTTTCGCCCCGGTCCGCTCGAGGAGCGCCTGGCCCGCGGCGAGGAGCCCCACGAACCCGAACGGCGAGATCCACTCACACGCGTGCGCGTCCACGATGACCCGCGCGGTCCCGTCCACCCGCGCGAAGCCCTCCGTGAACAGCTCGAACGAGCGGTCGTCGAAGCGCTGGGGGACGTCGATGACGGTGCTCATGAGGCCTTGGCGCCGGAGAGCGCGCCGCGCAGGTGATGTTCGAGTCCGGTGGCGCCGCGATACGTGACATTGCGCCGCGCCATCCGGTTCGCGGCGGAGACCGCGGGCTCGAGATCGGTCCCCGCGAGCAGCATGGCCACGAGCGTCGCACCAAAGACGTCGCCGCAGCCGGTGGGGTCCCCGGCGGCGGGCGCTCCCTCGGTCTTGACCAGCGCCGTGCGCACGATCGGCCTGCCGCGCACCGACCGCTCGGCGCGGCGATGCGTGAACCCGGGAAGGGCGAGCGAGGTGAAGTCGCCCGCGGCGAGGTACACCGCGCCGCGTCCGCCCATCGTCACGCACACGGCGGAGACGCCGCGTTCCAGGGCGGCGGCGGCCAGCGCCAGCGGTTCGTCGCCGAGCTGGTCCATCTCGCCCTCGTTGAGCTGCGCGACGTCGAAGCAGGCGAGCCACTCCGCCGCGTCCGCGATAGGCCGCGCGTAGCGTTCGCCGTCCGCCGCGCGCCCCAGCGCGAGCGAGTGCAGGTCGCCGTAGATGGGACCGGCGAAGGCGTGGCGCAGCGCCTGCGCGGTGGCGAGATCGCACTCGAAGCCGGTGATGAAGTTGACGTAGAGCGCGTCGAGGCCCATCACCAGCGGCCCCAGCTCTCCCCAGGTCCAGGTCGGGATCCCGCCCGTGAGCCCCTCGCAGCGGCGCTCGTCGCTGAGGTAGTTCAAGCGGACGCGGGGATTGGGATCGGGGACCTCGATGAAGCGGGCGCCGCTCGCGCGGGAGAGGCCGCGCAGGAATTCCTGCGCGCGCGGCGCGAGGTCGCGGCCCACTTTGACGAGGGGCACCACCTGCCAGTCCGCGGGGAGCGAGGCATCGAGTCCGGCGAGCGCGTAGCCGATGCCGCCCCACTCCTCGACGGGAGGCGCGCCCGCATCGCGGCCCACGATCGTGTCCCAGACCATGGTGCCAAGAACCCCGAGCTGCTTCAGACCTCGCCCCACGTCTGCATCTTGAAGGTCGCGGCCGCGCCATAGACTCCGGCGGTCCCGGGCAATTCCGCCGGCACGATCTTGCACCGCTCCCACGCCGGCTTGAAGGCGCGCCGCTTCACTTCGGCCTTGAGGGGCAGGAAGAGCTTGTCTCCCGCGAGCGTCACGCCGCCCGCGATCACGAAGGTGTCGGGATTGAAGATGTTGATGAGGTTGGCGACGCCCGCGCCCAAGAACTTGGCGGTGTCGCGCACCACCTCGAGCGCGAAATCGTCGTTGTCGTGCGCGGCCTCGTACACCGTCTGCGCCGTGATCTTCGCGAGGTCGCCGCCGACGTAGTCGGGGAGTTTGGTGTCGGCACCGGCCTCGACGCCCTCGACCGCGCGCGCGGCGATCGCCGGCCCCGAGGCGTACGCCTCGAGGCAGCCGTAGTTGCCGCACTTGCAGCGCCGGCCCGTGGAGTCGATGGTCATGTGGCCGATCTCGCCCGCCGCGTCGCCCGCGCCGTGGTAGATCTTCCCGTCGAGCACGATCCCGCCGCCGATCCCCGTCCCGATCGTGATGCCCACGAGATAGCGCGAGCCCTTCGCCGCGCCCACCCACCACTCGCCGTAGATGGCGCAGTTGGCGTCGTTGTCCAGCGTGGCGGGGAGGCCGGTGGCGTCGCTCACCAGCTGCCGGAGTGGGAGGTTCTTCCAGCCGAGGTTGGGGGTGACGAGCACCATCCCCGCCTCACGGTCCAGCGGTCCCGGCGAGCCGATCCCCACGCCCGCGATGCGGTCGCGCGTGATGCCCGCGACGCGTCCCGCCTCCGTGATGGACTCCTCGACGAGCCGCGCCATCCGCGCGATCACCGCGTCGGCGCCTTCCTCGGGCCGCGTCCAGTCGGCGCGCACGCCGTGCAGCGCCGAGCCGTCCTCGGCCACGGTGCCGACGACGATGTTGGTGCCGCCCAGATCCACCCCCACCAGGAACCTCACTCCGACCTCCTCGCGTGCGTCCGGACAATCTGGAGCACCGTCCGCACCTCGGCCAGCACGCGGCCCACCTGGGTGTTCCGCATGCAGTGGTGGTGCACCAGCGGGCAGACCACCGGCCCGTGATGGCTGCACGGGCGGCACGTCATCGGGTCCGGCTCCACGATCCGCGAGAATTCCGCGCGCGGCGCGAAGCCGAACGAGGGCACCGTCGGGCCGTAGATCTCGATGGCCGGCGTGCCGACGGCGGAAGCGAGGTGCACCGGCGCCGAGTCGTTGGTGACGAGCAGCGACGCGCGGCGGATCAGCTCGCCGGCCGCGAGGATCGACAGCGTGCCCACCCCGTCGGCGAGAGTGCCGCGGCCCGCCAGCGCGTGCTTGATCGCGCGCGCGTCCGCGCGGTCGCCGGGGCCGCCCACCAGCACCAGCGGCACCTCGGCGATGAGCGCCTGCGCCAGCTCGGCGTAGTAGGGCCAGCGCTTGGGGGCCCACTGCGAGCCGGGCGCGAGCGCCACGAACTCCCCGCTGATGCCGGCCTCCGCGAGCAGCGCGTCCACCGCCGCGCGCTCCCCCGCCGCGGGGAAGATCTCGGGCTCGCGCCGGTCGGGCGCGCCGTCGGCGAGGGCGAGGAGCCGCTCGACCTGGTGCGGCTCGCCGCGGGTCGTCACCTCGTGGGTGTAGAACCACCGGCCCGCCGCCCCGCGGAAGCCGATCCGCCGGGGGACCTTGGCCAGAAAGGCGAGCAGCGCCGAGCGCAGGCTCGCCTGCGCGAGATACGCGGTGCTGTACTGCCGCACCCGGAGCTTGTGCACCATCCGGAAGAAGCCGCCAGGGCCGCGGTCGCTCCCGTGCTTGTCGAAGACGATGACCTCGCGCACGCTGGGGTTGTTCGCGAGCACCGGCGCCGAGATGGGGAGGGTGACCACGTCCACCGGGGCGCCGGACCGCTCGGCCGCGCGGCGGATCAGGGGCGTGGTGAGGATGACGTCGCCGTGGAACGCGGTCTGGATCACCAGGCCGCGATTGATGGACCGGCTGACGCGGGCCGTCATTCGACCTTCAACACTGCGAGAAACACCTCCGGCTGGCGCTCGGAGGTGCGCGCGCTCCAGCACCGCTCGACGCGGGTTTCAGCGCGGAAGTTGCAGGTGTGCCGAGGTGTCATTGCGGGAAGAGAATATACCCCGTGACGGGGCCCTCAGGCGCGGGCGGTCGCCATCGTGACCCCGATACGACCGTCTGCTGGCCCCGGGCGCGCCGCCTATCGCCCGCATGACGCCCCTGCTACCATGGAGTCGCCAGTCCGGATACTCGAGGCGCGCATGGCCGAATCCCTCCCTTCCGAGCTCAGCCGCTTGCTGCATGCCACGGATGACGCCCAGCGCGAAGCGGCCTGGGACGCGTTTGTGTCCTTGCGGACGCGCCTGCTCGTGCACACCGCCCGTTCGATCAGCCGCGACCACGACACGGCCATGGACGCGTACGCCTTCGTCCTCGAGTCGCTGCGACAGGACGACCTCCGCCGGCTGCGTGCGTACACGCCGATGCCGGGGACCAAGTTCACCACCTGGCTGGTCATGGTGGCCCGACGACTGTGCGTGGATCACGTACGGCAGCGCTACGGGCAGCCGCGCGGCGAGGGCGCCGCGAGCGAACAGCTGCGACTGGTGCGCACGCGCCTTGCCGATCTCCTCGGCGACCAGGTTGATCCCGACCGCCTCAGCCAGCCGGAGAACACCAGCCCCGATACCGAGCTGCAAACCCGGGAACTCGAGCAAGCTCTCCTCACGGCCGTCGCCGGGCTCGCGCCGCCCGACCGCCTGCTGTTGTCGTTGCGCTTCGACGACGGCCACTCGGCGCGTGAGATCGCCAGGATCATGCGGTTCCCGACGCCCTTCCATGTGTACCGGCGACTGACGGCGGTTCTGGCGGCGCTCAAGGACGCGCTGCGGCGGCGCGGAATCGAGGGTTCCACGCCCTGACTGCGCAATCCGGCCGGCCCCGCACGTTCCACAAGGACGATGACCCCTCCTACGCTCGAGCGACGCATGCCTGCTGAGGAACGCCCAGTCATTCATCCGGAGGCCCGGGAGCTCGCGGCCTACCTGGACGGCGCCCTGGTGGACGTCGATCGCGCGCGCGTGGAGGCGCATCTCGCCGCCTGCGCCGAGTGCCGCGGCGAAGTGGCGGCCGTCGCGGAGCTGCTGCGCACCGCGCCACGCCGGCGTGTGACGGTCCGACCGGCGCTCGCTGCGGCGGCGGTGCTGGCACTGTTGCTCGTGCCGACGCTTCAGGTGTGGAACCGCTTCGACGAGATGGCGTATCGCGAGTCGGCCGTCACGACCACCGCCCCGCCGGTCGCGTTCGCACCGCACGGTGACGTGACTGCGGTGCGCGAGCTGGTGTGGTCCGCGGTTCCTCACGCCGCGCGCTATCGCGTCATGCTGATGGATGGCGCGGGCACCGTCCTGTGGCGCTGGGAAACCGCGGACACGGTCGCGGCGCTCGCCGACACCGTGCGGCTGCGCGCCGGGGCGCCCTACTTCTGGAAGGTGGAAGCCGAGACCGGCTTCGATCGCTGGGTGGCCTCGGATCTGGTCGACTTCACCCTCGCGGCGCCGCGGCCGTGATCGCACTCCCCGCACTCCTGCCCCTGATCACCGCGCTGGGCGCCTCGATGCAGACGCCGCAGGCAGCCGCCGGCGTGCGCGCCCTCGCGCGAAGCGGCAACGACGCCGCGCTCGCCGTGCGCGCCGGCGAGGCTCCGGACGACGTGCGCGCCGCGCTGCGGGATCTGCTCGCGTCGTCGGTGGTGAACGCCGAATCCGCCGACGCCTACCTCCACGAGGCGCGGCGGGTCGCCGCCGCGTACGCGACCGCCTGGCGCGATTCGTTCTTCGTGCGGCAGGTCGCCCGGTTCACCGCCTGGTCGCCGGTGCAACGCCGCATCAAGGTCTCGGCCGATAGCCTGCGCCTGGCTGGCAACGCAGCCCTGGGCCGGTCCGGGATCGCCGCCGCCACCCTGGCGTGGCGCGCCAGCCTGCAGCGCTGCGAATCGTTAGGTGACTCGGCCGGCCTGGGCGCGGCGCTGGGCAACATCGGCCGGGGGTTCTATGACTCGGGTGATCTCGACAGCGCGGCGGCGTACTTCGGCCGCGCCCGCGTCATCGCGGATGCCGTCGGCGACTGGCGCACGATGGGCAACGCCGTGGGCGCGCTGGCGAACGTGCACCGCGATCGCGGTGAGTTGCGCCGCGCCGGCGAGCTCTACGCCGAGGCTGCCGATCTGCGCGGTCGCAGCGGCGATACGCGAGGGGCAGCCGCCGACCGGAACAACCTCGGCGAGATGGCGCAGACGCTGGGTGATCTCGACGGCGCCCGCCGCGCCTTCGAGGAGGCCCTGGCCCTCAACCGCAGGCACGGTCGCGCCGAGCCGGCGGCGCTGAACCTGGTCAACCTCGGTAATGTCGCGGCGATCACCGGAGAATACGCCGCCGCGGCGACGCGCTACCGGGAGGCGCTCGCGAGCTATCGCGATCAGGGCAACCGGGTCGGGGAGGCGCTCGCCCTGCGCAATCTCGGACTGCTGGCGCTGCGCCGTGGTGAATACCGGAGCGCGCTGGCGTCACTGGCCGACGCGTTAGGTATCTACCAGGCCACTGGTCCGGCGGACGAGGCCGTCGCGGTCCGCCGAGATCGGGCGCTGGTGCGGGCCGCGATGGGCGACCTCCAGGGCGCGCGCGGCGAGCTGCGGCGCGCCGAACAACTCGCGACACTCGGTGGGCCGCCTGGCGCCGCCGTGCTGGCGGCACTTGCCTTGGCCCGCGCGGATCTGGCGCTCGACTTCAACAGTCTGGCGGAGGCCGAGCGCGAGTACGTCCTCGCCGAGGCGCTGTTCCGGCGCGCCGGCGACCGGGCCGGGCGCGCCGAAGCGCTCCAGGGCCGAGGCGTGCTGCTGGTCCGGCGCGAGAGCTATGGCCCTGCGGCGACCGTCCTCGAAACCGCGTTGCGGGTCCAGCAGGCGGCCGGTGATCCGCGACCGGTGGCGCTGACGCGCCTCATCCTCGGGGCCGTGCAGCAGCTGCGCGGCGACACCGCGCTGGCCCGCCACACGTTGACCCGGGCGCTCGACACCCTGCGCGTGCTGGGTGACGCGATCGGCGAGGCCGCGGCCTTCGCGGCCCTCGGCGACCTCGAATCGCAGCATGGTGCGTTCATCGCCGCCGAAGCCCTTTATCAGCGGGGCCTGGGCCGTCTGGGCGGCCGCCCGGCGCCGGGCGTGGCGTGGCGGTTGCACGCGGGGCTGGGTGCGGCGCTACGCGGCCGTGGCGCACTGGGCGAGTCGGTGCGCGCGCTGCATGACGCGGTGAACGAGATCGAGCGCGTCGCCGGCGCGATTGCGGCCTAGGACAGCCGCGCCGATTTCCTCGCCGACAAGTGGGACGTCTACGCGCAGCTGGCCCTCGTCGAACGCGCGCGCGGGCGCGCCGAGGCGGCGTTCGAGGCCAGCGAACGCCTGCGCGCTCGGCAGATGCTCGATCTCCTCGCCCGCGGGCGGGTGGAATCCGCCGACCCTTCCCCCGACTCGCTCGTGTCGCGCGAGCAAGACCTCCGGCGCCGCATCGCGGTACTCACCGGCCGGCTGGAAGGCTCCGGCACCGGCGAACCGGGGCTCCGCGGGCCGAGCTGGTCCGACACGTCGTCGTCGGCACTGCGCGAAGCGCTGGCTGGCGCGCAGCAGGCATACGCTGAGCTGCTGCGGGAGTTGCGCGAGGCCCGGCCCGGCTACGCGGCGATGGTGCGCGCCGAGGTGGCGCCCGCGCGCGAGGTGATGGCCCGGCTGTCGCCCGACGAAGTGCTGCTCGAGTATCTCGTGACCG
This sequence comes from Gemmatimonadota bacterium, assembly GCA_041484135.1. Taxonomy (GTDB): domain Bacteria; phylum Gemmatimonadota; class Gemmatimonadetes; order Gemmatimonadales; family JACORV01; genus JACORV01. The sequence continues at coordinate 22,370 of JBGPHD010000003.1, read as the reverse complement.
ACTCGGCGGTCGTGGTATTCGTGGTGACGGCGGACAGCGTCGCGGTGGTGGACCTGGACGTGGATCGCGCCGCGCTGGTCGCGCTGGTGGATTTTGCCCGCGGCACGTTGACGCGCCCCGAGCGCGCGGCGGCGCGTCAGGCATGGCGCACCGCGCTGCGGCGGCTTTACGACGAGCTGGTGGCTCCGGTCGAGGCCGTCGGACTGCTGGCCGGCAAGCGGCGCCTGCTGATCGCGCCGCACGCCGAGCTGCACTACCTCCCCTTCGCCGCGCTGCTCCGTCGCGGCGCGAGCGAGCAGTTCCTCATCGAGCGCTACGAGGTCCAGTACCTCCCGTCGGCGTCCGCCTGGGCACGATTGGGGGATCGGCGCGCCGGCGCGACGGGTGCGATGGTGCTCGCGCTGGCGCCGCAGGTGCGCGCGCTGCCCGGCTCGCGCGCCGAGGTCGCCGCGATCGCTCGCATCTACGGCGCCCGGGTACGGGTGCTGGCCGGCGCGGACGCGACGGAGCGCGCATTGCGCGAGGCTGCCGGGCGGGCCGGCATCATCCACCTGGCGACCTACGGCGTGCTGAACAAGCACAACCCACTGTTCTCGTTCGTTGATCTGGCGCCCGACGGTGCCGACGACGGACGCCTCGAGGTCCGCGAGGTGTTCGGCCTGCGTCTCAACGCGCGGCTGGTGGTGCTGAGCGCCTGCCAGACGGCGCTGGGATCGGGCTCGCTGGTGGACGTGCCGCCCGGCGACGACTGGGTCGGCCTGGTGCGCGCCTTCCTGTTCGCGGGCGCGTCGAACGTGCTGGCCACGCTGTGGCCGGTCCAGGACGCCGCCACGGCGACGTTGATGGAGCGGTTCTACGCCGGCCTTGCGGCCGGAAGTAGCGAAGCAGAAGCGATCGCTGGGGCCCAACGCAGCATGCTGCGCAATCCGGAGACTGCCCACCCGTTCTATTGGGCAGGGTTCTCACTGGTAGGTGGACCGTGACCCATGGAGTCGTTATGAACCCGATGCGCGAATTCGCGACGCCTGGCGGCGTTTGCCGCCGTAGCCACGCTGGCGGCCTGCGGCGAAGTGCTGATCCCGCCGGACCCGCGCCTCAGGGTCGCGGGGCAGCCGTGAGGAGCCTGCGGGTCACGCCGCTGCGTCCCGGGAAGCGCGGCTGGGTGCTGGCGCTTGCGGCGATCGGCGTGCTCGCCTGCTCGGAGAACGCCGCAGTGTCCGGTCCCGATGCCCCCGAGTCGCCGAGCCCGCTGTCGTCGGGTGTCGTCGTCTCGGCGCCAATTCCCATGTTCCCGGCGGCGTCGCTGAGGGCTGCCGGCTCCGCAGCTACCGCGTCTGACCGCGTCGTATTTGTGTCGCTGCCGCCCCGGTCGTTTCTTGACGGTGTCAGCGCGACGGTCCTCAACTACGCCTCCGGCCAGGCCGTCACCACGCCGCTCCTGGACGGTGGATTCGATCCCGTGTCCATCGGGGCCGCGGTGGGTGACACCCTCGCGGTGGCGATAGCCGGGCGGGGCGGGGTCCTCGCGCAGGAGCGGATCATGGTGCCCGCGCGCCGGCCGCCGGTGGTGACGCGCACCATTCCGCCGCACCGCGGGACCGATGTGCCGCTCAACAGCGTCATCCTCATCGTCTTCACCGAGCCGGTCAACTCGGCAGCCGTGAACGGGAGGGCGATCGAGTTGCGGCAGGGCACCACGCCGGTCACCGCGACACTCAGCTTCGCCGACTCGGCCCACACCGCGGTCGCGATCACGCCGGCGGCGGCGCTGGCGCCCAACACGGGGTACCGGCTGGTGGCCTCGACGGCCATCATCGACCTGCTCGGGAGCGCGCTCGAGAGCCCCTTCGGGGCAGACTTCACCACCGGGACCGCAACGGCCGGGCTGGTGGCATCGATCGCCGTGCTGCCCGACACCGCCACGGTGACGCTCGGCAGCAGCGTGCAGCTCGTCGCCGTGGCGCGCGACGCGCAGGGCGCCGTCCTGAACGCCCAGGCGGTGACCTGGTCGAGCAGCGATGACTCGGTGGCGTCCGTTGCGGCCGACGGCCGCGTCTCCACCCGTGGGGTTGGAACGGACACCATATCCGCCGCGGCCGGCGGCAAGGTCGGGACGGCGGTCCTGACCGTGATGTCGGGCGTGACGATCGCCTCGATCACGGTGACGCCCGATTCGGTCACGCTCGCGATCGGCGACAGCGTGCAGTTGACCGCCCTGGCGCGCGACCCCCAGGGCCGGGCGTTGGCGGCAGCGCCGATCTCATGGGGAACCAGCGACGGGTTCGTCGCTACGGTCAGCCAGAGCGGCCTCGTGAGGGCCCTCATGCCCGGGACCGTCACCGTGTCAGCCTTCGGCGGTCCGGCGGCCGGAACGAACGTCGGACAGGCCCGCATCTCGGTGGGGCCGCTTCCACCGGTCCCCGGGTCCGCGTTCACAGCGGCCGGAAACCTCAGCACGGCGCGGTGGGGTCATTCGGCGACACTGCTACCGGACGGCACGGTCCTGATCGCGGGCGGGTTCGGCGGGCCCACAGCGCCGCGCAGCGCCGAGACCTACGACCCGGTCACCCGCACCTTCTCCCCCACCGGCAACATGACCACCGTTGACGGTCTGCACACCGCGGTCCTGCTGGCCAGCGGCAAGGTCCTGGTTGCGAACGACAGCAGCGCCGACCTTTACGATCCCGCGACGCGCACCTTCGCCGCCACCGGCAAGCCGGTCGCGACCGGCTCGCAGTGGTGGGACGGGGCGGCGGCGCTCCTCCCGGATGGCCGCGTGCTGGTCGCCGAGGGGGGCACCGCGCAGATCTACGATCCAGCCAGCGGCACCTTCGCCCTCGCCGCTCCGTACGCGCACGCGGGGGTGGCTTCGGTAGACGTGGCGATAGCGCTCCCGGACGGCTCCGTGCTGATCACCGCGTTCACACCCGGGGGGGGAAGTGTCCAAGGTGTCGCTGAGCGCTATGACCCGCGAACCGGCGCATTCAGCCGCACTGGCATCCCGACAGGCGTTGGGGTCAGCACGGCGACCCTGCTCGAGGATGGCAGGGTCCTGCTGGTGGAGGGGAATTGGACCGAAAACAACCTGCCGGACAATGTCGAGATCTACGACCCCGCGACCGGCACGTTCAGCTGGATCGGGCTCGCCCCCGGGGTCCACGAATCCGGTACCGCCGTGCGACTGCGGGACGGGACGGTCCTCGTCACCGGTGGCGAGGCGGCGATCGGCGACGGCAATGTCAGCGCGGACCGCTACGTTCCAGCGACCGGCACATTCGCGCCGGCCGGCACCATGACCATGGGCCGCGTCTTACATACGGCCACGTTGCTCCTCGATGGCACGGTGCTGATCGCCGGCGGCATTACTCGCGGGCCCAGCATCACCGCCACCACCGAGGTCTATCGCCTGCCGTGACCCCTCTCGGCGAGTTCGTTAGGCGGCCGTGGACGGCCGTGCGCCTCCTGGCGGCGCTGGCGATACCCGTGCACGGCGCGCTTTCCCAGGGCATCGATGGACGCCCACGCGAGCCGCGCGGGTTCGACTTCAGGCCGGACGGAGTGTGGCGCGTGCGTGCCCGCCAGGTCAGGGTGGCGCGGGCCAGCGCGCTGGCGCGTGACGACTTTCGCTCCCTCAACTCCGCCCTCGCGTTCCGCGCACCGGTGGGGTTGCGGGCCCAGGCAGCCCCGTCGCCTACGGCCGTCTCCGGCGTGATCCGTGTGCCGTACTTCCTGGTCAGCTTCCGCAACACCGACACCACCACGCTGCGCCCGATCGCGGCCTATGACACGATGCTCACGTTCGCGACGGCCCCGCCGGGGCGGCCCTACACGGTGCGGACCTTCTACGAGGAGATGTCGAACGGGTTGCTGAGTCTCCAGGGCGAGATCCTCTCGCGTACCGCCTTGGACAGCAACGACACCTGGTACGAGGGGAACTGCAACGCGCTCTGCGACTTCGGCGCCAGCCCCGGCCGCATGCCGCAGCTGATGCGCGAGGCGATATCACGCGTCGACGGGAGCGTGAACTTCGGGCGGTACGACAACGACGGGCCCGACGGAGTCCCCAATTCGGGTGACGACGATGGCACGGTGGACGTCGCCGCATTCATACAGCCGGAGCTTGGCGCAGAGTGCCAGGGGCTCGACGCTTCATCCAGCCGCAATGTCTGGTCGCACCGATCCAGCTATAGCGAGTGGACGGGGGCACCTTACGTCACGAACGATCCGCGTGTCGGCGGCGGGTTCATCCGCATCGACAACTACATCATCCAGCCCGGAGTAGGCGGTGCCGACGGGTGTACCGGCAGCCAGATCATGGGCATCGGGACCCTCGCGCACGAGATGGGACACGGCCTTGGTCTCGACGACCTGTACGACGCGAATCCGGAAGACGAGGACTACTCGTCCGGGGTGGGCAATTGGGGGCTGATGGGCACGGGCAGCTGGACGACGCAGTTGTCCCCCGCCAGCATGGAGGCTTTCTCGCGCGCCGAGCTGGGCTGGATCGCGGTCCGCCCGCTCACACTTCCCGGCTCGTATCAACTCGGTGCCTCCGCCGTCGGGGATACCGCGTTCCTGATCCGCCCGACCGTCGCGAACCCGCGCGGAGAGTACTTCCTGCTCGAGAACCGGCAGTCGGCGCTCTCGGATACCGCGCTGATCCGGATGACAGGCCCGGGACTGCTGATCTGGCACGTGGACTCGACCAAGTACGCGCAGAGCTTCTTGTGGAACGACGTGAACTCGGGCCCGATCCACGCGGTGTGGCTCCGGCAGGCCGACGGGTTGAACCAACTCCGCAGCAGCACGCCGGGCGTGGAGAATCGGGGCGACGCGGGAGACCCGTACCCCGGCTCCTCGGCCAACACGGCCTTCGGCTTCGCGACCAACCCCTCGGCGACTCTGAACGCGAACGGCTCCTTCGCCGGCTTCATCGTGGACTCGATCCGACAAGTGGTGCCGGGCGGCGAAATGGCCTTCCGGTTTCGCTTCGCCGGAATGACGACCGTCCGCGCCAGCGACTCGACGGCCCAAGTGCGCGTCCGCACCGTGGCCTACAACGTCTATCGCGACGTGTTCAGCGAGGGCGACACAGTCACGATCGCGATCGACTCCTCGCAGATGAGCCCGGACGGGCGGACCGAGTTCCTCTTCAGCGCCTGGTCCGACCTCGGCACGCGCTCGCACCGCGCCACGATGACCCTGGCCGGCACCGCGCTCATCGCGACGGTCAGCAGGAAGTTCAAGACCCAGGTCTCCGTGGCGGGCACGGGCACCCTGGCGTCCACCGTCAACCTCGTCAATGGCGCCTTCCTCGGCGAGGGCGACAGCGTGACGCTGACCGCGACGCCGGGCGCGGGCTTCGCCTTCCTCAACTGGACCGGCGACACGACCGCGGCCGGAGCCTCGATCACGCTCCGCATGACCCATCCCTGGAACGTCACCGCGAATTTCCGGGCGCAGCTCGCCGTGTCCGACACGGCGCTGCGTGCCCCGCTGATGGGCGCGCCGTATCAGGACACGGTCCGCATGACCGCCGGCGGGACGGTGACTTTCGCGCTCCAGGCGGGGTCGCTCCCGCCAGGGCTCAGCCTGACCGCTCGGGGCGTGATCAACGGCACGCCGACCAGGGACAGCGCCTACACCTTCACGGTGCGCGCGACTTCGGGCGCGGAGACTCTCGACCTGCCGCTGCGGCTCGCGGTCACCGCGCCCACCCTCGTCCTGGCCAACGTCGTCAGCCAGTTCCTTCTAGGTGGTACGGCGCTCACGACGGCGGAACGCAAGTACCTCGACTTGATCGGCAACAACAACAACCAGCTCGACATCGGCGACTTCGTCGCGTGGCTCGACAAGACCGGCACCGCGGCCGATGCGGCGACGATCGCCCGGATCGCCGGGAGGGGCGCGCGATGAGACATGCCTTCGGGATGCTCGGCATCTTTGCGGCGCTCGCCGCGGGCGCGTGCGGCGACGGCACCCCTACCGGGCCCGTGGCCGGCGACCTGGTCGTGCGGCTCACGACCGAGAACACCGGCGCGCGCGGCATCCTGTTCCGGCTCGACGGCGCGCAGAGTAGCGTGTCGGCGCCGAGCGGGACCGGTTACCGCGTCTTCACGACCAGCTTGGGGCCCAACATGACGCTCGTTGCGGTCGTGGCACCGATGGGCAGCACACTGGCGGGGGGGGCGCTGGTGCGGGTCAACGTGCCGGACGTCGGTGCGTTCGCGTCGTACGCGGCGTTGCCCGCTCAGGTGACGGGCACGAACTACGCCATCATCCCGAATACAGCCTTCTTCACCCTCACGGTCGTGCAGCCCTAGAGATCACGGGTGCGGATCTCGGACAGGAATGATGCGTTGTCGTGCACCGACACGATCTCTCGCGTCCCAGGATAAGCCGCCCTCTATGATCCCCGCGATCACCGGGTCGTCAGCATGCAAAAGGGCGGACACGAGGTCCGCCCCTACACGTTCTGTCCCGATTCCCGATTCCCGTTATTCGACTTTGAGCACCGCCAGGAACGCCTCCTGCGGGATCTCGACGGTGCCGACCTGCTTCATCCGCTTCTTCCCTTCCTTCTGCTTCTCCAGGAGCTTGCGCTTCCGCGTCACGTCGCCGCCGTAGCACTTGGCGGTCACGTTCTTGCGCAAGGGCCGCACGCTCTCCCGCGCGATCACCTTGTTGCCGATCGCCGCCTGGATCACCACCTCGAAGAGCTGCCGCGGGATCAGCTCGCGCAGCTTCTCCGCCAGCTTCCGTCCCCAGTCGTACGCCTTGTCGCGGTGGATGATCACGCTGAACGCGTCCACCGGGTCGCCGTTGATCAGCATGTCGAGCTTCACCAGCTCGCCGGCGCGGTAGCCGCCGAACTCGTAGTCGAGCGTCGCGTAGCCGCGCGACAGCGTCTTCAGGCGGTCGTAGAAGTCCAGGATGATCTCGGCCAGCGGGAACTCCCACTCGAACTCCACCCGCGTGGTGTCCAGGTACTTCATGCCGAGGTAGGTGCCGCGCCGCTCCTGGCCCAGCTTCATCAGCCCGCCGATGTAGTCCGCGGGCGAGAGGATGCGCGCCTTGACGAACGGCTCCTCGATGCGGTCCACCTCGGAGCCGGTGGGCATCTTGCTCGGGTTCTCCACCACCACCTTCGTCCCGTCGGTGAGATAGACGTCGTACTCGACGTTAGGCACCGTGGTGATGAGGTCGAGGTTGAACTCGCGCTCCAGCCGCTCCTGCACGATCTCCATGTGCAGTAGCCCGAGGAACCCGCAGCGGAACCCGAACCCCAGCGCCACCGACGACTCGGGCTCGTAGTGCAGCGACCCGTCGTTCATCTGGAGCTTGGCCAGCGCGTCGCGCAGGTCCTCGTACGCCTCGGGCGCGGTGGGATAGAGCCCCGCGAACACCATGGACTTGACGTCGCGATAGCCGGGGAGCAGCTCCGTCGCCCGGCGGTCCGCGTCGAGCACCGTGTCGCCCACGCGGGTGTCGCGCACCTCGCGGATGTTGGCGTGCACGTACCCCACCTCGCCCGCCACCAGCTGCTCGGCCGGATGCTGGCCGAGCTGGAGGTAGCCGACTTCGTCCACCTCGTAGGTCTTCTCGTGCGCCCCGAAGGCGATCCGCATCTTGGGCTTCAAGACGCCGTCCACCACCCGGATGGACGGGATGGCGCCGCGATAGCGGTCGTAATAGCTGTCGAAGATCAGGGCGCGGAGCGGCGCCTCGGGGTCTCCCGTCGGGGGCGGCACGCGGCGCACGATGGCCTCGAGGAGCTCCGGCACGCCGCGCCCTTCCTTGGCGGAGACGAGCAGGATCTCGTCGGGGTCGGCGCCGATGAGGTCGTGGATCTCGCCCTTGCGGCGCTCCGGCTCCGCGGAGGGGAGGTCGATCTTGTTCAAGACGGGGATGATCTCGAGCCCCGCGTCCATGGCGAGGAACAGGTTCGACAACGTCTGCGCCTGGATCCCCTGCGAGGCGTCCACCACCAGGATGGCGCCCTCGCACGCGGCGAGCGAGCGCGAGACCTCGTAGGTGAAGTCCACGTGCCCGGGCGTGTCGATGAGGTTGAGCTCGTACCCGCTCCCATCCGCCGAGGTATACGACATCCGCACCGCGTTCAGCTTGATGGTGATGCCGCGCTCGCGCTCGAGGTCCATGGTGTCGAGCACCTGCTCGCGCATCTCCCGCTTGGAGAGCGTGCCGGTGGCCTCGATCAGCCGGTCGGCGAGCGTGCTCTTCCCGTGGTCGATGTGGGCCACGATGCAGAAGTTGCGGATATGACGGGCGTCCATGGGCGGGGACAAATATAGCCCGGCTAGGCAGGCTCGGTGTGCGGCTCCAGCGCGGCGGGGTAGGTCGCGACCAGCGTGGGCGGCGCTTTCACCTTCCGCCCCTCCAGCATGGCCCTGATCATCAGCGCGTTGGCGGGGCCTTTTCCCTCGAAATGGTTGTTGGAGATCACGTAGACGTCCTCGACGCCGTCCGACGCGGCCACCTTCCGGATGCGGTCCACCCAGGGCGCCAGCTCCTCGGCCGTGTAGAGGTAGTCGTAGCGCTGGGCCGTCTCCTCGTGCTCGATCCAGTGGTCATAGTTGCGGCCGTGGAAGCGGACGTAGCCGACGGCGCTGGTGGCGCCCGCCGTGGGCTTGATGGACGTGCCGATGACGGGCTGGTCGATGTTGCAGAAGCCCAGGCCGAGCGCCTTGAAGAGGACGGCGTCCTCGTGGGTGGCCCAGGAGCCGTGACGCAGCTCCACCACCACCGGCCAGTCGCGGAACGTCTCGGCGAGCCGCTTGAGGTCGTCGCGATGCGCGTCGGAGGCCTTGAACGACCACGGGAACTGCGCCAGCACCGCGCCTAACCGGCCGGCCTCGCGCAGGATCGCCAGGCCGTCGGTGACCTGGCGGATCTCGTCCGCGGTCCACGGCCCCACACCCGACACCCCACCCCCGACACCCTCTGGATGGGTGAACCGCTGCCACAACTTGGCGGTGAACCGGAAGTCCGGGTTCGCCGCCACCCGCTTCACCCACGACGTGAAGTTCCGCGGCGGCTGGGGCGCGTAGAAAGTGGCGTTGATCTCGATGGTGTCGAAGTAGCCGGCGAGGTAGGCGAGCGCGTCGGAGCGCTTGCCGGCGTCCGCCGGGTAGACGTGCCCCGGGGAATCGGGGTACGACCACCCGGCGGGGCCGGTGCGGATCATGGGTGCGGGACCGTCAGTTCCCCGCGGTCTCGACGATGCGGCGGCGGCTCTCGGGGTTCCACTGCGGCCGCGCGGCCGTGTTCGCCACGTCGAGCCCGATGTAGAACACCATCCGGATGATCCGCGCCTCCTTCTCCGCGTCGATCTTCTCGACCGAGTCGCTCACGCGATGGTAGTCGGGATGGACGCCGTTGAAGAAGAAGAGGATCGGCACGCCCTTGCGCGCGAAGTTGTAGTGGTCCGACCGGAAGTAGAGCTGCATCTCCGGCCAGATGTCGTCGATGATGCGCATCCCCAGCTCCGGGTGCTCGGTGGTCACCCGGTTGGCGACGGCGCCGAGGTTCGAGTGCTCCTTCCCGATCGCCACGATGGTGTCGCGCCAGTTGCGGCCGATCATGTCGATGTTGAGGTCGGCCACCGTGCCGGCGAGCGGGAGCAGCGGATGCTCGGAGTAGAACTCGCTCCCCCAGAGCCCGCGCTCCTCGCCGCTCACCGTCATGAAGACGAGGGAGCGCCGGGGCCGCGGATTCATGGTGGCGTAGGCCTCGGCCAGCTCGAGCACGCCGGTGGTGCCGGAGGCGTCGTCGTCGGCGCCGTTGCAGATGGAGTCGGCGCCCACGGCCGCGCAGCCGATCCCGTTCCCCGCCGTGCCGATGTGGTCCATGTGGCCGGTGAAGAAGACGTACTCGTTCCGGAGCTGCGGGTCGCTCCCTTCGAGGATGCCGATCACGTTAGGCGCCGACGCCTCGCCGAGGACCGCCTGGTGGATCCCGATGCCGCCCGTGACGCCCGCGAGGGCGCGCACCGCGGGGGTCCTGGACGCGCGCAACGCCGCGATGTCCTCGCCCGCGGCCCTGAGCACAGTGGCCGCGCTGCCGTCGAGCACCTCGACCACCGGGATGGGCGCATCGCCGCTGGAGGCGCCTCCCACCAGGCGCATCCGCGTGGTCAGGGCGCCGCGCACCAGCGTCCCGAAGAACCCGGCGTTCCGGTCGGAGACGACGATCCAGCCGCGCGCCCCGGCGGCCGCGCCCTTGGTGATCGTGGGCAGGAGGGCGAGGGTCCGCTGCTGGCTCGACACCACGTGCAGCACGATGGCGCCGCGCACCGGGACGTCGCCGAAGGGGCGGGCGGTGTCCGTCGGCATGCCCACCAGGAGCACGATGGGACCGTCCACCGGCTGGTCGGGCACGGGCCCCGCGCGGAGCCAGGCGTCGCGGCCCAGCACCCAGTGGCCGTGCACCCCGTTCCCGATCGCCATGGCGTAGGAGCCGGTGTCGATCTGGGTCCGGCGGATGGTGTAGCGCTGGAGGAAGGTGCCGCGGTCGCCGCCGGGCCGCAGGCCGAGGCGCCGGAACTCCGACGCCACGTAGGCCGCGACCTGCTCCAGCTGCGGGGAGGGTGTCAGGCGGCCACGCATCGAATCGTCGGAGAGGATGCCGATGCGCCGCCGCACGTCGGACTCGGTGATGGTCTCGATCGCACGGCGGACGGCGGGATCCGCGCCGGGGGCGCGGGTCTGGGCCGCGAGCGGCGCGGCGAGCGGGAGCAACAGCGCGAACAGGGAACGTCGCATCGGTCACCTGGGTCGAGGTGGAGCGCGGGTTGCTGGGTGAGGGATGAAAGGTAAGCGTCCGGCCGCTTACCACTACGGCCGGACGCTCGGGGATGTTGCTGCGAGGAACGTGTTGCGGGGTGCGACGCCTGCTACGGCCGTCTCCTCGTGAGCGTGGGGCTCGGGGACGGCTGCCGCGCCGGCGGCGGCGAGGCGCGCGGCTCCTGCCTCGGCTCGGCCCGCGGCTGCTGGCGCGGCTCGGCACGCGGCTGCGGTTCAGCGCGCGGCTGCGGCTCGGGCGCCCGCGGCTGGGGCCGGGCCTCAGGAGCGCGGGGTTCCGGCCGCGAGTCCGGCGCGCGGGGTTCGGGCCGCGCGTCAGGTGCGCGGGGCTGCGGTGCGCCGGGACGCGCGTCGGGCGAACGCGGCTCGGGGCGCGGCGAGGGCGAGGTGGTGTTCCCGCGCCACTCGGGCCGCGCGAAGCCCCGGTTCACCGGCGGCTCGGCCGGTCCGGTGATCGGTTCGCGCGGCGTGGGCCGGGTGACCGCGGGATCGGTCGCGATGCCGCGGCGGCCGCCTTCGGGCGGGGTCGCCTCGCGCGGCTGCGGCGCGGGGCCCGTCGAGGGGTCGTTAGGCATGCGCCGCCGCCCGCCGTCGTCCGGGGTGACGCCGCGGTTGACGTTCGGCGCCACGTCGGTCGTCGCGCCGCCGGGGGTCACGGGGCGCCGTTCGGGCATCCCGCCGCCACCGATCGCCGGCGAACGGTCCGCCGGTTCGCGCCCACCCACGTGTCCGCCGCCGCCCGTCCCGCCGTCGGGGGGCGTGAAGAGCCGCCGCCCGCCGGTCCCGGGCACCGCCACGCTGCCCACGCCACCGATGTCGGCGCCGCGCACGCCGCGGTCGGCCGGCCGGCGGCCACTGACACCGGCGCCGGGGTCGTCACGACGGTCGCGATAGGCGATCGGCGCCTGGCTCTGGTCGTCGCGCGCCTTGAAGATGTAGCGCCCCTCCCGCTGCCCCGGCCGCACGTACACCACCCGCGTGCCGCCGTAGTACCGGGTCGGATACCAGTAGCTCGGGTAGAAGTAGTAAGGATCGTTGTACACGAACAGCGTGAACCGGGGGCAGTAGGTCCGGTACGGGTTCCAGTACGCGAAGCCCGCGTACGAGTGGCAGTCGTAGCACACGAACCGGGGGTAGTCGTAGTGCTGCTCCACCGAATAGGGAAGCAGGTGCGTGTCGAAATCCGCGTACCCCTCGGGGAGGATGTGCTGCACCAGCTCCTCGAGCGAGGTGTAGGGATCGCCGTGGATGCGGCTGTCGCTGGCCTGGTCGAGCTGCCAGCGGTCCCCGTAGGTCCACGGGTCCCACAGGAACTGGTCCTGGGCCGCGATCGCGAAGACGTAGCCCACGCCGGGATCGTCGTCCACGACGAACGCGTCGTGCTGGCCGACGTTCGGCACGTCGTAGCTGGCGCCGCCCCGCACGTAGTTGTTCTCGCTGGGCACGCGCGGGAAGAGGATGCGGACGCGGCCGTCGGTGTCGGTGCGCAGGATGAGCACGTACGCGTCCCGTTCGGTCCGGAAGTAGAGGCGGACCCGCTCGCCGCGGCGGTACACCTCGCCGTGCGACGTCCAGACGCGGATGCCCGGGGGCTCGTTCGGGCGCCCGGTGCGAGAAGGCAGGTCACCGGCCTTGAGCGGCACGGCGAGCGCAGCCAGAGTGAGTACCAGAGCGGTAGAGCGCAGCATATCAACCTCCGGACACCAAGGTCCGCCGTGACAAAGAGCAGGGAGCGTGCCATCCCCACGGCGTTCCACAACTCACCATTTCTCAAGGACTTGGCTTGTCCCGCGGGAAGCCTCTACCTTACGGCATGTCCTGTTTGAGTGACATGGTATGGCCGTTCCGGTGAGCGCCGGCCGGCTCGACCTCCTCGATCCCATCGAGGTGGCGAGCCTGGGCGGGATCGAGGTCGTGGCGCGCGGCGTGGTCGAGGGGTTCCTCGCCGGTCTCCACCGCTCCCCCTTCCGGGGCTTCTCGGTGGAGTTCGCCGAGCATCGCCCCTACCAGCCGGGGGACGAGCTGCGGTACCTCGACTGGAAGATCCTCGGCAAGCGCGACCGCCTCTACGTCAAGCAGTATGAAGAAGAGACGAACCTGCGCGCCACCATCGTGCTCGACGTGTCGCGCTCGATGGCGTGGACCGGGGACGCCGAGCGGTGGCTCACCAAGTTCGACTACGCGGCGCGGCTCGCCGCGGCGCTCGCGCTGGTGCTGCTCCGCCAGCGCGACGCGACGGGGCTCATCGCCTTCGACGACACGATCCGCGCGGTGGTCCCGCCGCGGGCGCGGCACGGACAGTGGCACCTGATGGTCAAGGAGCTGGCGGCGCTCGCACCGGGGGGCGGCACGGTGGCGGAGGCGGCGCTCCGGCGGGTGACGGACCTGCTCCGGCGGCGCGGGATGGTCGTCTTCGTGTCCGACCTGCTGGTCGAGCGAGAACTGGTGCTGCACGCGCTGCGGTACCTGCGGCACCGCGGCCACCAGGTCACCGTCTTCCACGTGATGGACCCGGCCGAGGTGGAGCTGGCCGGCCCGTCGGAGGCGCGGTACGTGGATCCCGAGACGGGCGACAGCATCGTCACCGCGGCGCGGGACCTCCGGCGCGAGTATCGCGCCACGGTGGACCGCGTGGTCGCCGCGTGGCGCCGGGCCTGCCGCACCAGCGGCATCGGCTACCACCGCGTCACCACCGAGACGCCGTTCGGCCACGCGCTGCGCCGCGCGGCGGAGGGACGCGCCCGCCAGGGCTGATGTTCTTCCTCCATCCGCTGGCCCTCCTCGGTCTTGCCGCCGTGCTCGTCCCGCCGCTGCTGCACCTCTTCCAGCGGCGGCGCCCGCCGGAGGTCATCTTCCCGGCGATGCGCTATCTCCGGCAGACGGAGCGTGAGGCGCAGCGCACCATCCGCCTGCGCCACCTGCTCCTCATGCTGCTGCGCATGCTCGCCGTGGCCCTGCTGGTGACGGCCGCCGCGCGCCCGGTGATCCCCGGCGGCGCGGGTGTCCTCCACGACCCCACCGCGCTCGCGCTCGTCCTCGACAACTCGGTCTCCTCGGGGGCCATCGCCGGGGGGCGGCGCGTGCTCGATGACCTGGCCGCGCGGGCTCGCGAGACGCTGCGCGCGGCGCAGGCGGGGGACGCGGTCTGGCTGATCGCCGCGGACGGGCTGGCCCGGCGCGGCACGCCGGCCGAGCTGATCGAGGCGTCGGCGGCGCTCCGGCCCGACCCGCGGCGGCTCGACCTCGGCGCGAGCGTGGGAGCGGCGGCGCGGCTGATCGCCACGTCGGGGTATGCCCGCGGCGAGATCCACGTGCTGAGCGACCTGCAAGCGACGGCGTTGGGCGGCGGGGCCACTCCGGCAGGGAGGGCGACAGGCGCGGGGCCGGGAGCCGGGAGCCGGGAGCCGGAGCGGCCCGACAGCGCGGCGGCGGGCCTGCCGGTCCTCTTCTACCATCCCGCGGCGGACCCGCCGGAGAACCGGGGCGTGATCTTCGCCTCGCCCTCGCCGCCGGTGTGGCTCGCGGGGACGGGCGGGGTGGTGGCGCGGGTGGGCGGCGGCCCCGCGGGCGCCGGCGGCGGCCGGGTCGCGGTCTCGCTCACGCTCGAGGGGCGCGCGGGCGCGCGGGCGCTGGCCGCGGCGGGGGAGGCGATCACGTTAGGCGCGCCGTCCGCGACGCCGGGCTGGCGCGGCGGCGAGGTGGGCCTCGAGGCGGACGAGCTGCGCGCCGACGACGGCCGCCCGTTCGCGGTGCGGGTGGTGCCGCCGGCGACGGTGGCCGTCGCGGCCGGCGCCGACCCCGGGCCCTTCCTCGCCGCGGCCCTCACCGTGCTGGCCGAGGGCGGGCAGGTGCGGCGGGCCGGCGCCGGAGCGGGCGCCGACGCCGTCCTCATCGGCACGCCCTCGCGCACCGGGGCCTCGGTCGTGCTCCCGCCCGCGGACCCGGTGGCGTTAGGCGCCGCGAACCGCGCGCTCGCCGCGGCCGGCGTCCGGTGGCGCTTCGGCGCCCGGGTGGACCGGGAGGACAGCATCGCGGCGCCCGACGTGCCGGAGCTCTCGGGCGCGCGGGTGCTCCGCCGTTACCGCCTGACGGAGACCCCGGCCGGGGCCGGGCGCGGGGTCCTCGCGCGGGCGGGGGGCGAGCCCTGGCTGGTGCGCGACGGCCGGGTGGTCCTGGTGGCGAGCCGGCTGGTGCCCGAGGAGACCACCCTGCCGGTGAGCGGCGGGTTCGTGCCCTTCGTCGGCGCGCTGGTGAACCGCCTGGCGCGCGGCGAGGCCGGGGTCATCGAGGCCGCGCCGGGCGATCCGGTCGCGTTGCCACCTGACGTCACCGCGCTCGTCCTGGCCGCGGACTCGGCGCCGGTGGTGGAGTCCGGGTCCGTCATCGCCGCGCCGGCGGCGCCGGGGCTCTACCGGCTGCTCGCGGGGAGGGACACGGTGGGGATGCTCGTCGTCGCGCTCGACCCGCGCGAGTCCGACCTCACGCGCGCCTCGGCGTCGCTGCTCGCCACGCGCTTCCCGGGCGCCCGGGTGAGCGTGACCGGGGACGCGCGCGCGTACGGGGCCCAGCGGTTCCGCGGCGCGGGGCGGAGCGAGCTCACGGGCGGGCTCCTCGCCCTCCTGCTGCTGGTGCTCCTCGCCGAAGCGGGACTCGCCACCGGCGGCTTCGCCCGCCGCGCGGCGGCCTGACCGATGGCGCTCCTGCCGCTCTTCTCGTTCCAGCGCGCCTGACCGATGGCGCTCCCCCAGCTCCTCGCCGCCTTCCGCGCCCTTCCCGGCTTTGCCGATCTCGCCGGCGCGCTGCGCACGCCGCGCGTCCGCGCGGGACTCCTCCCGCTCCAGGGCTCGGCGGGCGCGGTGCTGGTCGCGGGGCTCGCCGAGGCGCTCCCCACGCGGCTCCAGGTGGTGGTGGCGGGAGCGCCCGGCGACGCCGAGCGCTGGCTGGCCGACCTCGCGGTCCTGATGCCGGAGGAACGGGTCGCGCTCTACCCCCAGCGCGAGGCGTTAGGCGAGGACGAGCCGCACTTCGAGATCGCCGGCGAGCGGGTGGAGACCCTGGAGCAGCTCACCCGGGGGGCGCTCCGGGTGCTGGTGACCACGGCGCGCGCCACCCAGGAGCGCACCCTCATGCCGGCGGCGCTCGAGGCGGCGCGGCTGGAGCTCACCCGCGCGGTGCCCTTCCGCGACGCGGTCCGCCGGCTCGAGCAGCTGGGCTACGCGCGGGTGCCGCAGGTGGGCGACGTGGCGCAGTTCGCGGTGCGCGGCGGCATCGTGGACGTGTACGGGTTCGGGATGGCGCAGCCGGCGCGGGCGGACTACTGGGGCGAGGAGATGGTGGCGCTCCGGTCCTTCGACCTCTCTTCGCAGCGGAGCACCGGGGACCTGGACCGTGTCACGGTGCTCCCCGCCAGCGCCCAGATCGCGTTAGGCGGGGGGCCGCGGGTGCGCCGCTCGCTCCTGGACCTCCTCCCCGCCGACGCGCTGCTGGTCCTGGAGCGGCCCCTCTCCTTCGAGGCCGAAGCGGACCGGGCCTGGGACGAGGCCGAGCACCACGCCGAGGTGGCGCGCCGCCTGGGCGAGGAGGTGCCGCCCCGCGCCGACCTCCTGGTGGCGCCGGACGCCTGGCGCGCGGGGCGCGCCCAGTTCGCGCGGCTGGAGCTGGGCGCCGCGGCGCCCACGCACCGGCTGCCGGTAACGCAGCCGCCCGACGTGGCGCGCGACCTCGCCAAGCTCCGGCCCGCCCCCGGCGGCGCCATCCTCGTGCTCTGCGACAACGAGGGCCAGCTCGAGCGCCTCGAGGAGCTGCTCGTCGAAGGAGGGCGCCGGTTCCCCGAGGGGCTCACCCTCGCCATCGGCGCCCTCGACGGCGGCTTCAGCCTCCCCGGGCTCAGCGTGCTCACCGACCACGAGATCTTCCGGCGCGCCCGGCGCATCCGGCGCCCGCGGCGCTACCGCACCGCGCCCCCCGCCGGCCTCAGCGGCGCCCTCAAGCCGGGCGACATCGTGGTCCACCTCGAGCACGGGGTCGGGATCTACCGCGGCATCCAGACCATCACCGTGGGCGTGGCGACGATGGAAGTCGCCGTCGTCGAGTACGAGGGCGGCGACAAGCTCCAGGTGCCGCTCTACCGCATCGACCAGCTCGAGCGCTTCCGGAGCGTGGAAGTGGAGACCGGCGAGGCGCCGCCCCCCAAGCTCCACAAGCTCGGCGCCGGCAAGTGGAAGCGCCTGCGCGCCCAGGCCGAGGAGTCGGTGCGGCGGATGGCGGCCGAGTTGCTCGACCTCTACGCGCACCGCCAGCTGGCCACGGGGTTCGCCTTCCCGGCGGACACCAAGTGGCAGCGCGAGCTGGAGTCGTCGTTCCTCTACGAGGACACGCCGGACCAGCGCAAGGCGACCGTGGACGTCAAGGGCGACATGGAGCGCGCCCGGCCGATGGACCGGCTCGTGGTGGGGGACGTGGGGTACGGCAAGACCGAGATCGCGGTGCGGGCCGCGTTCAAGGCGGTGCAGGCGGGCCGGCAGGTCGCGGTGCTCGCGCCCACGACCATCCTCGTGGAGCAGCACGGCCGGACTTTTGGTGAGCGGCTGGCGGACTACCCGGTGCGCATCGCCACGCTGTCGCGGCTGCACACGCCCAAGGAGCAGCGCGCCATCCTGACCGGCCTGGCGGACGGCACCACGGACCTCGTGATCGGCACGCACCGGCTCCTCTCGCCCGACGTGGTGTTCAGGGAGCTGGGCCTGGTGGTGGTGGACGAGGAGCACCGCTTCGGCGTGGAGCACAAGGAGCGGCTGAAGCAGCTCCGGCTCTCGGTGGACGTGCTCACGCTGACCGCGACGCCTATCCCACGGACCCTGCAGCAGAGCCTCGCGGGCCTGCGCGACCTCACGGTGATCGAGACACCGCCGCGCGACCGCTCGCCGGTGGTGACGCTGGTGGAGCCGTGGGACGACGGGCTCCTCGAGGAGGCGATGGCCAAGGAGCTGGACCGCGGGGGCCAGGTGTACGTGGTGCACAACCGCATCGAGACCCTGGAGACGGTGGCGGAGCGCATCCGGAAGCTGGCGCCGCGCGCGGTGGTGGGCGTGGCGCACGGGCAGATGCGCCCGCACGACCTCGACAACGTGATGCGGAAGTTCGTGGCGGGGGAGGTCGCCGTCCTGTGCTCGACGATGATCGTGGAGTCGGGGCTCGACGTGCCTAACGCCAACACGATGATCGTGCACCACGCGCAGCAGTTCGGCCTGGCGCAGCTCTACCAGCTCCGCGGCCGGGTGGGGCGGAGCCACCGGCGGGCGTACTGCTACCTGGTGGTGCCCGACGACGTGGACGAGGCGGGGGAGGCCCGGCTCCAGACCCTGGCGCACCACACCGAGCTGGGGGCGGGGTACCGCATCGCCATCAAGGACCTGGAGCTCCGCGGGGCGGGGAACCTCCTGGGCGTCGAGCAGACCGGGTTCGCCCTGTCGGTGGGGGTGGACGTGTACCTCCGGATGCTGGAGGACGCGGTCCGGGCGCTCAAGGGGGAGCAGGGCGCGGCGGCCTGGCCCCCGCCGGAGATCGTGCTGGAGCGGGCCGCCTTCCTGCCCGACGGCTACGTGGAGGACGACGCGGCCAAGCTCGACCTGTACCGGCGGCTGGCGCGGAGCGTTTCGGCAGGTGAAATTGATGAGTTGCGGGCGGAAATGGCCGACCGGTTCGGCCGGCTGCCCCCCGAGGCCGAGGCGCTCGTGGCGCTCACCCAGCTCCGGGTGATCGGCGCGCGACTCGGCCTCGAAACGGTCCTGGCGCGGGGCAACGAGGCCCGCCTCACCTTCCGCGCCGGGGCGGTCCCCCGGCTGGCGCGCCTCACCGCCGCCATGGACGAAGTGCAGTTCGCGGCGGACGTGCGGCGCGCGGCGCCGCTGGTGCTGCGGCTCGAGCGGCTCGGCGGCATGCCGCTGCTGGCAGGTCTGGTACGCGCCTTGTCGCGTGCCGTGTCGGATCCCAACTGATAGGAGAACGCATGCTTCGCCGCTTCGCGGTGCTTTCCGTTTTCGCCCTGGCCGGCTGCTCCGGACTGCGCGACGCGCTCACCGCCCATCAGGATGTCGTCGCGCGCGCCGCGGGCCATGAGCTCTCGGTGGAGCGCCTGGCGCAGATCGTGGCGCCGACCAAGTCGGTCCCGTTGCGCCGCGAGGTCATCGACCGCATCGCGGAGATCTGGGTGGATTACCAGCTCCTCGGCCGCGCGATGGCCGACGGCGACAGCCTGCTCGACAGCGCGACCGTCGAGGCGGCCAACTGGCCGCAGGTCTCCCAGCGCATGGCCGACATGCTCCACGATTCGCTCATCGTGCGCCGCGCCAATCTCAGCGGCGCGCAGGTGGACAGCGCCTACAACGTCGGTGAGTACCGGTGGATCTACCACATCCTCGTGGCCGCGAAGCCGGACACCACCGCCGCCGTGAAGGCCGCCAAGCGCCGCCAGGCCGAGGGCTATCTCAGCCAGATCCAGCACGGCACGGCGTTCCAGCAGCTCGCGCAGGCCCACTCCGACGATCCGGGTTCCCGCGCCGAGGGCGGTTCGCTCGGCATGGTGGCGCGCGGCCAGATGGTGCGGCCCTTCGAGGACGCGGCCTACACGCTGCAGCCGGGCCAGCTCTCCGGCATCGTCGAGACGCCGTTCGGCTACCACATCCTGTGGCGGCCCGCGCTGGCGGTGGTCCGCGACAGCTTCGCGCTGCACGTCAGGGACGTCATGGTGCAGCGGCTCGACTCGGTGTACCTCGACAGCCTCGCCAACAAGACCGACGTCCGGGTGCGCGGCTCGGCCCCGGCCATCGTGCGGCGCGTCGCCGAGAACCTGCGGGCCGCCAAGGGCCGGTCCCGCATCGTGGCCACCTACCGCGGCGGCCGGCTGCGCGAGGGCGACTTCGCCCGGTGGCTCCAGGCCTTCCCGCCGCAGACGCGCGGGATGGTGATGAGCGCCCCCGACTCCTCGCTGATCGAGTTCGTGAAGAGCATCGCCCGGAACGACATGCTCCTGCGCACGGCCGAGGCCCAGCACTTCCGCCTCACCCACGCGGACCGCGACACCATCCGCGACGCGTACCGGCGTGACCTGCTGCTCATGGCCAACACGGTCGGCGTCTCCCCCGACTCGCTCGCCGCCGACAGCACCACCCACGGCGACCGCGTGGCGGCGGCGGCCTCGCACGTGGACACCTACTTCCAGGCCATCACCGCCAACCCGCCGCGGCGCCAGTTCTTCGAGGTGCCGCCCTTCCTCGCCGACGTGCTGCGCGAGAAGTACTCCTGGAACATCTCGGAGTCCGGCGTGGACCGGGCGCTCGAGCGGGCGCGCGAGGTGCGCGGTCCTGAGACGCCGCAGGGGCCCGGCGGCGGCATGAGCCCGGTACCGGGCGGGCCGCCCATCCGGCCGCAGATCCGCCAGGGCGCGCCGCCGCCCGCGGCGCCGAGGCCTACCCGGCCGAGGTCGTAGGGTGCGTAAGGCGGTGCTCGCGCTCGTCGCGGCGGCGGCCCTCGGGGCCGCCGCCGCGCCCGCGCTCAGCGCCCAGACCGGGAGGGCCCAGCACCAGCTGCTCGACCGCATCGTGGCCGTCGTCGGCGACCACGTGATCCTCCTCTCCGAGATCGACGAAGAGATCAACACCCGCCAATCCGAGGGGCTCCAGGTCCCGGAGGACTCGGCGTCGTTCGCCACGCTGCGCCGGACGGTCCTCGAGGCCCTGATCGACGACGAGGTCCTCTACCAGCGCGCCCGGCGCGACACCACCATCACCGTCACCGACGCCGAGGTCCAGACCGCCGTGGACCAGCAGTTCCGCGACGTCCGCGCCCGCTTCGGCACCGACATCGAGTTCCGCACCCAGCTCGCCGCCGCGGGGATGGGGACGGTGGAGGAGTACCGCCGCCGCCTCGCCGACCAGCAGCGGCGGGCGGAATACCAGCGCCGCTTCGTGGACAAGCTGCGCACCGACGGGAAGCTCCGCGGCGGAGCCGTGTCGGAAGCGGACGTCCGGCAGGCCTTCGAGTCGGCCGCGGGGAACCTCCAGCGCCGTCCGCCCACGCTCACCTTCAAGCAGGTCGTGGTGACGCCGCACCCGTCGGCGGCCGAACGCGACGCCGCGCGCACCCTCGCCGAGTCGGTGCTGGTCGAGGTCAGGCACGGAGCGGACTTCGCCACCATGGCCCGGAGGCATTCGGACGATCCGGGCTCGCGCGAACAGGGCGGCGACCTCAACTGGTTCCGCCGCGGCGTCATGACGCGCGAGTTCGAGGACGTCGCGTTCCGGCTCCGGCCGGGGCAGATCTCCGATCTCGTCGAGACGCCGTTCGGCTACCACATCATCCAGGTCGAGCGGGTCCAGCCCGGCGAGGTCAAGGCGCGGCACATCCTCTTCACCCCGGCCATCTCGGACAGCGAGCTGGCGGCGGCGCACCGCACCGCCGACACCATCTCGGCGCGTTTGCGCGGCGGGGCGAGCGTCGATTCCCTCTACGGCCTCTATGCCGATACGTCGGAGCCGCGCCAGCTGGGGCCGGTGGACCGGAGCCAGCTCCCGGCGCCGTACGTCGCGGCCTTCGAGGGTGCCACCATCGGCGAAGTGGTCGGCCCGTTCGCCATGAACCCCGAGACGCCCGCGCGCTCGCGGTTCGTGGTGGCCACGATCACGGACGTGCAGGCGGAACGGCCCTACACGCTGGACGAGGCGCGCGAGACGATCCGCACCGGGCTCCAGCAGAACCACGCCATCCGCGAGCTGTACCGGACGCTGCGGCGGCAGACCTACGTCGAGATCCGCCTGTAGGCGGTCGAAGAGAACCAGGCACCTCCATCGCCAGACCCCGACTTGCGATCACCACCGGCGACCCGCGCGGCATCGGCGCGGAGGTCGTGGCCGCGGCGTTGCCCGGCGCGGACGCCGAGTGCGTCCTGGTGGGACCTGACGACATCATCGCCTGCATAACGGCGGACCGAAAGGTCGGTATCGGCCCTTGGGAAGGCGGCGGGGAGGACCCGCTGGTGCGCGCCGGCCGGGCGACCGGCCGCGCGGTGGAAGAAGCGGTGCGGCTCTGGAGGGCGGGCGAGGTGGACGCCATCGTCACCGCCCCGGGAGACAAGCGCGCGCTCAACGCGGCGGGCTACCGCTTCCCCGGCCACACCGAGCTGCTGCGGGACCTCACCGGCGCCAAGCAGGCGGCGATGATGCTGGCCTCCGACCGGCTGCGCGTGGTCCTGGTGACGACGCACCTCGCGCTCCGGGACGCGCTCTCGATCCTCACGCCCGAGCGCATCGTCGCCATCGGGGAGACCGCTCGGCAGGGGCTGCGCGACTGGTTCGGCATCAGCGAGCCCCGGCTCGCGCTCTGCGCGGTGAACCCGCACGCCGGCGAAGGCGGGCTCTTCGGCCACGAGGACGACCGGGTCCTCGCCCCGGCGGCGCGCACCCTCGGCATCGCGGGCCCGCTCCCCGCCGACACCGTGTTCGTCCGCGCGATGCGGGGCGAGTTCGACGCGGTGCTCGCACCCTACCACGACGT
>JBGPHD010000002.1:0-54871 GCA_041484135.1 Gemmatimonadota bacterium | reverse complement strand
GACTCGGTGACGAGTCTCCCCGATACCGGGTACGTCGCCGATCGCGCGGACAGCATCAACACCGCGGTGGGGAAGTGGTACCGCTACAGCTGGACCTCGCATCTGCTCACGCCCAAGGGCGACGTGTACGCGGTACGCACCGCCGACGGTCGCTACGCCAAGGTCACGATCGTGAGCTACTACTGTGGCGGGGCCGAGGGAGGGTGCATGAGCCTGCGGTACGTCTATCAGGGGGACGGGACCCGGCGCGTCGCGCGCTGAGGGACGGGGGAGGCCAGCCTGTACGTTAGGCGCGCGAGGGATCCGGCGCGGAACGCGGACCCGAGGTCCGCCCGCTCGCCCGCTTGCGCTCGATGACCCGGCCGAGCTGCGTCCCCACGTGGACCGAGACCTCCATCAGGTCTTCGTCCGGCGGCGCCGGCGCGGGGGCGAAGAACTCCAGCACCGCCGCGACCTCGGTCCCCACCATCACCGGGAAGGCGAAGCCCGCCCGGAGGCCGATCTCGCGCGACATGCGGGTCTGCGAGAACCCGGGGTCGCTCCGGAGGTCCGCGATCCAGACCGGCTTGTGGGTGGCGAGCACCCGGCCGGGCAACCCCGATCCCGAGGTCAGTCGGGTCGTCTCGCTCACGCGGCGGAAGACCTCGAATCGCACCGGGTCGTCCATGTGCCAGAGCTTGGTGGGGACGAGGTCGCCGGTGAGGTCCTCGCCGGCGAGATACACGTGGCCGACCGGCCACCCGGTGTGCTGGCACACGCGGTCGAGACAGTTGAGGAACGCGTCCTCGACGGTGCGGGCCTCGTTCGCCGCGACGGCCACCGCCTGCAGCAGCCGCACGAACGCGTGCTCGCGCAGCAGCGCCGCTTCAGCCTTGGCGCGCGCCGTGACGTCCCGGAAGCTCCAGACCCGCCCCACCGTCTTCCCCTCGACCCGCTGCGGTTGCGAGTACCGCTCGAAGATGCGGCCGTCCGCGAAGTGCAACACGTCGAAACTCGCGGCCTCGGGCTGGCTGTAGAGCTCCCGGACCTTGGTGAGGAACTGGTGCGGGTCGGCGAGCTGCTTGAGCACGAAGTCGAGCGCCTGCTTGTCGTCGTGGGTGGCGAGGACCGCCTCGGGGATCCCCCACATCTCGGCGAACTTCCGGTTGAAGATCTCGATGCGGCCATCCTGGTCCACCACCAGGATCCCGTCGGCGGTGGAGTCGAGGGTGGCCCGGAGCAGCGACAGTGTGCGGGTGAGGTCCGTATCCGCCTGGCGCCGGGTGCCGGTCCGCTTGGCCTTCCGGGATGTCGTGCGCTTGTCCAGCGGGACCCCTCGATGGTGTCTGCGGCTAGATAACCGGGTGCGGACCGCGTCTGTCAACCCACCATGCGGGGTCGCGGCGGGCGTGCTAGGTTCGTTCCCTGAATGCGACCAGGTCTCGCTGACGATCTTAAACGCGCCGCGGCAGAGCGCGCCGTGACCTTCGTCGAGAGCGGCACGGCCATCGGTCTCGGGACCGGCTCCACGGTCCGGCCGCTGCTCGACGCGATCGCGGCGCGTCTCGCGTCGGGAGCGCTCCGGGGCATCCTCGCTGTCCCCACGTCGGAAGACACCGCGCATCGGTGCCGGGCCCTGGGCATCCCGCTCGTGACGCTCGACGAGTATCCGGAGCTCGACCTCGCCATCGACGGCGCCGACGAGGTCGGCCCGAAGCTCGACCTCATCAAGGGGCTGGGCGGCGCGTTGCTGCGGGAGAAGCTCGTCGCCCTCGCCGCGCGGCGCTTCATCGTCATCGCCGACGAATCGAAGCGCGTCCGGCGGCTCGGCACCCGGGCCCCCGTGCCGGTCGAGGTGATCCCGTTCGGCTGGCCGGCCCTGCTGCCGTTCTTCGAGCGCCTCGGCGCCACCCCGGCGCTGCGCCTGACCCCGGACGGCGCGCCGCTCGTCACCGACGGCGGCCACTACATCGTGGACTGCCGCTTCCCGCGCGGCATCCCCGATCCGGCCGCCCTCGCCCGCGCGCTCGCCCGCCGCCCCGGCGTCGTCGAGGACGGGCTCTTCCTCAAGATGGCCCACGTGGCGGTGATCGCGGGCACCAAAGGAGTGAAGCTGATCCGCCGCTGAGCCGTCATCCCGCCGTTAGCCTTCTGTCATGATGTGTCAATCGCAGGGACAGCGACGTCTCCCACCTTGGAGCCGGGACCTTTAACCGGGAGACGTCCGATGTTCGAGATCCTCGTCGCCTCAGGCGACACCGCCGCTGCCGAGCGCCCCTGGGGCGCCCGGGCCGCTTCGCTCATCGTGCACTCGGCGCTGATCGCCACCGCCATCGCGGCGACGCGCCATGCTGCCCCGCCGGCTGTCCCGGAGCGTACCGTCACGACCGTGTTCTTCCCGCATCCGGCGCCGCAGACCGCGCGCCCGGCGCCCCCCGCGCCCGCGCCGCCCTGCGGCTGCACGCCGTCCCTGCCATTCACGGTGGAGATCCCGCCGATGATCCCGGACCCCGGGGCCGTCCCCGTGGATCCCGGCTTCAACACGTGGCCCACGCCTGGTGACACTTTGGGCGGGGCGGCCCCGGGCGTGCCCGGAACGCCGGGCCTTACCTCGCCGGCGCCGATCGACGCCCGCTTCGCCGAGGAACCGCCGGTGCTCCTCGGCCACCCGGAGGCGCGGTATCCCGGCCTGCTGCGCGAGGCCGGCCTCGAAGGCCGCGTCGTGGTCGAGGTGGTGGTGGACACCCTGGGCCGCGCCGAGCCCCGCACGCTGCGGATCGCGACCTCCGCGCACCCTCTGTTCGACGCCGAGGCCTCCGCGGTCGTCCTCGGGTCGCGCTACCGGCCGGGGCGGGTGGCCGGGCGCCCCGTCAGGGTGCGGATCCTCGTGCCGGTGGCGTTCTCGCTCCGGCGGTAGCGACGGCGGCGGCGCGTTCATATGTTCCCGACGTCTACCAGCCCGGGATCCTCGCCATGCGCTCCGCCGTCGCCGTCGTTCTCATGGGGGCCGCCTCGGCCTCCGCGCTGTGCGCCCAGCTGCCGCAACCGCGTCTCGCGTTCGACAGCACGCACGCCGACACCGCCTCCTGCGAAGGACTACGCCTTCAGTTCATGGACATCCGGCCCGACCAGTTCGCGGGCATCGGGTTCCTGGTCCGGGTGCGGAACACGTCGCCGACACCGCAGACCTTCGACCCGACGCACCTCTCGGCCCGGATGAACGGGCGGAACGTGACGTTCCTCTCCGGCGCCGATGTCGCGTCCCAGTACATGCAGTACCAGGGCAACACGGTCGACCAGGAGGAGCGGGTCCGGATGCAGCGGGACATCTCGCTGGATCCGCGCTACCGCGTGGGGCCGGTGCAGCCGAACAGCGCGCGGGAGGGGTTCCTCGCGCTGGGATGGCGCCGGCGAGTGGAGGGCGATCCCGCGCAGGTGCTCCCCGTCATGCTGCTCTGCCGCCGTGACACCTTGGGCAACATCGGCCTGGCCGCCGCCGACCATCATTGAGGTGAGGTCCGCCGGCCGCCGCGCGGCGTGGGTCCGCCGCCTCGCGGTGGCGGTGATCGTCGGGGGCGCCGTGCCGGCCGGAGCGGCGGCGCAGCAGACGGCCATCACGCCGTCCCGGCTGGCCTCGTTCATCGGCCTCCTCGCCGCCGACTCGATGCGCGGGCGGGCCACGCCGAGCCCGGAGCTCGAGCAGGCGGCCCGGTTCGTCGCCGCGGTCTTCCGCGGGGCGGGCCTCGCGCCGGCGGGGGACAGCGGCGGGTACGCGCAACGGTTCCCGGTGCACGCCGGCGGCCGCGGCGCATCGGCGCCTAACGTGATCGGCCTGCTGCGGGGACGCGATCCCAAGCTGCGGGAGCAGGTGGTGGTGGTGGTGGCGCACCTGGACCACCTCGGGGTGCGGCGTCCGGAGCGCGGCGACTCCATCATGAACGGCGCCGACGACAACGCGTCGGGGACCGCCGGGGTCCTGGCGCTGGCCGAGGCGTTCGGCGGCATGGCCACGCGGCCGCGGCGGTCGGTCCTCTTCCTCGTGGTGAGCGGCGAGGAGCGCGGGCTCCTGGGCTCGCGGTGGTTCGTCGCGCACCCCACGGTGCCGTTCGATCGGATCGTCGGACTCGTCAATCTCGACATGATCAGCAGGAACCGGCCGGACTCCGTGTATCTCAACGGGTGGGGCAAGAGCTCGCTCTCCGGACTGGTGCGGCGGCTCGCCGCCGCGCACCCCGAGCTGGGCCTCTCGGTGGGTCCCGACGTCGAGGACGCGCCCGTCACGCCGGACGACTCGGACCACTACCCGTTCCAGCACCGGGGCGTCCCGTACATCTTCTTCTATACTGGAGAGCATGCGGACTATCACCGGCCCACCGACCACGCCGACCGTACCGACCCCGACAAGGCCTCGCGCGTGACGCGCCTCGCGTACC
Source organism: Gemmatimonadota bacterium (assembly GCA_041484135.1). GTDB lineage: Bacteria > Gemmatimonadota > Gemmatimonadetes > Gemmatimonadales > JACORV01 > JACORV01. The sequence goes on along the minus strand of JBGPHD010000002.1, from coordinate 50,459 downwards.
ACACGCTCTGGGAGATGGCCGAGGATCCGTCGCGTCCGGTGTGGGAGGCGGAGGCCCGCCGCCTGAACGTGGCGCCGCGATGACGTTCCGATCGACGCTGCTCACGCTGGCGGCCCTGATCTGCTGGCAGGGTCCGGCCCCCGCGCCCGTCCGCGCGCCGCCGCCGCAAGGGTGCGTCGTGGTCGCCCCCCGGCTTCCGGCGGAGAGCCTGATCGCCATGGGCCGGTTCTGGCACGCGTCGCGTGCCGCGCCCGTTCCGCCCGCGGGGCGCGCGCTCCCGCCCGCCGCCGCCGTCATCCAGGCCGCCATCGCCGAGGGGCTGGGGCAGGCGGCGCGCGTGGACGAGCTGCTGCGCCGGGCCCGCGGCGGGGATTCGCTGCCCGCGTTCCTCGCCACGGCGGCGCGCGCCGACGAGCGCGCGGGACGCTGGGCCTCGGCGGGGTTGAGGTATCGCCGGCTGGCGCAGCTCGAGTCGGTGCCGCCGGCCACCGCGGCCGCAGCCACGGTGCGGCTCGCGCTGGTGGAGCGGCAGCTCGGGCGCCGCGACTCCTCGGCGGCGGCGTTCCGCCGGGCGGCGCAGGCGCTCCCCGAGATCGCGGACTGGCTCGCCATCGAGCGGGCCGAGATCGAGCGCGACACCGCGGTGGCGTTCGCGTCGGTGGGGGCGGCCCGCTCACCGGGGGCGGCGCAACGCGCGGACCTCCTGGTGGCGCAGCGGCGCCTGGCGGCCGGCAACCTGCGCGGCGCCCTCGAGGTCTACCAGCGGCTGCGGCGCACGCTGGACATCGCCCGGGTCGAGTTCGCGCTGGGCCAGCGGCGCTCGGCGCGGCAGCGCGCCGACTCGATCCTCCTCGCCGATCCGACCCGGCCGGCGGCGCTCCTCGCCGCCACGTTCCTCACCGAACGGTTCGACACGCTGTCGTTAGGCGAGTACCTGGCGGTGAGCCGCGCCTACCGGGCCCGCGACGACCTCCCGTCGGCGGAGCGGTATGCGCGCCGGGCCATCGTGCGGTCGGACACCAGCGTGGGCGCGTGGCTCGAGCTGGCGCGGGTCGAGGCGGAGCACAAGCGGCTGCGGGGCGCGATGGAGGCGCTCGACAGCGCGGCGGCGCGGCCCGAGCGGCCGCGGGCCCGCCGGCGTTCGACATCCCCACCGCGCGCGCTCATCGGGGCGGCGCGGGTCCAGGTCCTGGGCCTCACCGGGTTCTGGGACGAGGCCGAGGCGCGCGCCGACACCCTCGCGCGCGCGTACGGAGGAGACTCCAGCGTGGCGCGGGCGGTGATGTTCCTCGCCGACCACGATCGCGCCCGCGGCGACGCCGACCACGAGCGCGCGCACTACCAGCTCTTGATGCGACGCTTCGCCGACGCGCCCGCCGCCAACGCGGCCCGCTTCCGGCTCGGCCTCCAGGCCTTCGCCCGCGGTGAGACCGACAGCGCCGCCGGGATGGTGAGCCGCGCCTTCGCCCTCGACAGCGCCCGGCAGCTCGGCCTCGCGCCCCGGTACTGGGACGCGCGCCTGCGCCTCCTCCTCGGCGACGCGGCGGCCCCCGGGGCCCTCCGCCACATCGCCGCCGAGTTCCCGCTCAGCTACTACGGCGTGCGCGCCCGCGAGATCCTGGGCGACTCGGCGGCGTTCATCGTCGATACGGCGCTCGCCGCGCCGCGCCCCGGTTCCTTCCCGCCGGCCCGGGCCCGCGAGCGGGTGCGCCTGCTGGCGAGCCTGGGTTTCGACGCCGACGCCCGGGCCGAGGCCGTGGGATGGGCGGGCGACTCCTCGGCCTCTGTGCAGGTCCTCTTCGCGGCGGCGGCGGCCATCGCCGAGGCGGGCTTTTCGCGCGAGGCCATCACGCTGGGCGAGGCGGCCCGGGGGCGCGCCGGCATGGTGGTCGGGGCGGCGCGCGCCCTCTTCCCCATCCCGTACCGCGCGGTCATCGAGGCCGAGGCGGCCGAGCAGTGCGTCGATCCGCTGCTCGTGGCCGCCATCATCCGCCAGGAGTCCCGCTTCGATCCCCAGGCCCGCTCCAAGGCCGGCGCCCGCGGCATCGGCCAGGTCATGCCGGCCACCGGCCGCCAGCTCTCCGACCGCATGCGGCTCGGCGCCTACAACGCCGACCTGCTCTACGTCCCCGACTTCAACCTGCACCTGGGCGGCCGCTACCTCTACGACCGGATCAACGTGGACGCGCTCCCGATGTGGGCCGTGCTCGCTTCCTACAACGCCGGGCCGGAACGCGTGAGCCGGTGGCGCCGCTGGGTCGAGTTCGAGGACCCGGACCTCTTCGCGGAGCGCGTTTCCATCCGTGAAACGAACGAGTACGTGAAGACGGTGTACGCCAGCTACGTGTGGTACCGTGAAGCCTACGGCCCGACCCCCACCCCGGCGCCCGTCGAACGGCCGTCGGTGGCGGTTCCCTGAGGGACTACAGCCCCGCCGCCGGCGGGCTTAGAATGGAGACGATGATCCCGACCCGCTCGCTCCTCACGATCGCCGCCCTGGGGGCCCTGGCCCTCGCCGCGGCCCCCCCCCGGCCCGGACCTCCGTCCTCGGTGCCGGTGCCCCCGGACTCCGGGGAGACCCACCTCGCCAACATCCGGCAGCTCACCTTCGGCGGCCAGAACGCGGAAGCGTACTTCTCCGCGGACGGCGCCCGGCTGATCTACCAGGCCACGGTGGACAGCGCCCGCTGCGACCAGCAGTTCATCATGAACGTGGACGGCTCGGACAAGCACCGCGTCTCCAACGGCGACGGCAAGACGACCTGCGGCTACTTCTACGACCGCGGCCGCCGCATCTTCTACGCGTCGAGCCACCTCGCGGCCCGCGAGTGCCCGCCGCCGCCCGACTATTCGCAGGGCTATGTCTGGAAGCTCGAGGACTTCGACATCTTCACCGCGCGCCCCGACGGGTCCGATCTCCACCGCCTCACCACGACCCCGGGCTACGATGCGGAGGGCACGCTCTCGCCCGACGGACGGACGATCGTCTTCACCTCCCAGCGCGACGGCGACCTCGACATCTACACCATGCGGACCGACGGCTCCCACGTGCGGCGCCTCACCACCGAGGTGGGCTACGACGGCGGACCGTTCTTCTCCCACGACGGCCGCCTCATCGTCTATCGCGCGGACCACCCGCAGACGCCGGAGGCGGTGGCGCAGTTCCGGTCCCTGCTGGGACAGCATCTGGTGCGGCCGACCACGATGGAACTGTGGGTGATGAACGCCGACGGCACCGACCGGCACCAGATCACGCACCTGGGCGGCGCGAGCTTCGCGCCCTATTTCACGCCCGACGACCGCCGCATCATCTTCGGGACCAACTACACCAACCCGCGCGGCCGCAACTTCGATCTCTACCTCGTCAACATCGACGGCACCGGGATCGAGCAGGTCACCACCGACCCCGACTTCGACAGCTTCCCGATGTTCTCGCCCGACGGCCGGAAACTCGTGTGGGCCTCGAACCGTAACGGCCGGGTGCGGGGCGAGACCAACATCTTCATCGCCGACTGGGTGCCATGAGCGAGAAGCCGATGACGTCGAACCAACCGGATGCCCAGGCCCCCGCCCCGCCGCAGCCCAAGTCCTTCCGCCGCTGGGCGTGGGAATGGGTGAAGTCGATCGCGGTGGCGCTGGTGATCTGGTTCGTGCTGCGCGCGCTGCTGGTGGAGGCGTTCCGCATCCCGTCCTCGAGCATGGAGCACACGCTGCTCGTGGGGGACTTCCTGTTCGTCAACAAGGCGCTCTACGGCGCCGAGGTCCCGCTGATCCACACGCGGCTCCCCGCGTTCCGCGAGCCCAGGCTCCATGACATCGTGGTCTTCGACTCCAAGACCCAGGCCAACGTGAAGGTCGTCAAGCGGGTGGTGGGCGTCCCGGGAGACACGCTGGAGATGCGGGTGAACGTGCTCTACCGGAACGGCGCGCCGCAGCTCGAGCCCTTCACGCAGCACGTGGATTCCCTGGCGGACCCCGCGGACCCCGAGATGCGCGCCTGGCAGATCACCTATCTCCTGCCGGGCCTCGATCGCGACGCGTACCATCCGACCCGCGGCACCTGGGGACCCATCGTGGTGCCGGCGGGACAGTACTTCGTGATGGGCGACAACCGCGACAACTCGTACGACTCCCGGTACTGGGGCTTCGTGGATCGCCGCGTGATCCGGGGCCGGCCGCTCTTCGTCTACTACTCCTTCGACCACGATTCCTGGAGGGCGCTGCCGTTTCTCACCGCCATCCGGTGGGGACGCATCGGCACCACGCCGAGGTAGCGCACCCGCGCCGGCGGCCTGCCTGCTCGCCGTCCTCACCTTGAGACCGGGCCCCGCCGCCGCCGCGGCCCTCGCCGTCCTCCTCCCGCTCCGGGCCCTGCGCGCGCAGCAGGACTCGGTGCGCCCCGGCCCCGCGCTCGAGCCGATCGCCGTTCAGGCCGCCGCGCGCGGCGCGGACGCGGTCTTCTCCGTCAGCGTGATCGAATGGTGGGACGCGGGCCGGGCGCGGGCGATGCTCGGTCTCGACGAGGTGCTCGCCGGCGTACCCGGGGTGAGCGCGCAGAAGCGCTATACCTACGCCCTCGACACGCGGGTCGTGATCCGCGGATTTGGTGCGCGCTCCGCCTTTGGGGTGCGCGGCGTCACGCTGATCCTCGACGGCGTCCCGCAGACCATGCCCGATGGCCAGGGCCAGCTCACCAACATCGACATCGGCACCATCGACCGGGCCGAGGTGGTGCGTGGGGCGGCGGCCGCCTTCTATGGGAACGCCGCGGGGGGCGTCGTCACCATGGAGAGCGCGCCGCTCTTCGGGGTCCGGCGCGCCGCGCACGCGGACGTCGTGACCGGGAGCTTCGGGCTCACGCGCCTCTCGGCGGGGGTGCGCGCGCCGTTAGGCCCCGAGCGCCCGGGGCGGGGAGGACTGGCGCTCGACCTCGCCGAGGTGCACCAGCGCGGGTACCGGGATCACAGCGCCTCGGATCTCACCCAGGCCGCGCTGGCGGCCGGCGTCCCGCTCGGGCCGGGCACGCAGCTGGTAGCGCGGCTGCGCTTCGCCGACCTGCCGCGCGCCGAGAACCCCGGCGCTCTCACCCTGGCGGAGCTCGGCACCGGTCCCGCCGCGGCCAGCGCGCGCAACGTCGCGATGCACGCGGGCAAGCGGGTCCGGCAGTGGCAGGGATCGGTGGGGCTCGACCGGGGCTCGGAGCGGGGCCGCACGGCCGCCATCGTCTATGCCGTGCGGCGCGACCTCGACAACCCGCTCGCCTCCTCCTGGGTGACGCTCGACCGGACCGATTGGGGCGCCCGCCTCGCCGCGGAGCGGGCGCTCGATGCGCGCCGCCGCCTCACGCTCCTCGCCGGCGCCGACTTCCAGCGGATGAGCGACCTTCGCCGCAACTACGACAACCTGGCCGGCCGCCGGGGCGACACCCTCCGGGTGGCGCAGCAGGAGATCGTGACCGCGATGGGCGCGCGCGTGGCGATGGCCGCGCAGCCCGACGCGCGCACCGTCCTTCTGGGCGGCCTGCGCTACGACCGCGTGGGGTTCCGGGTGCGCGACCAGTTCCTCGCCGACGGTGACGAATCCGGGGCGCGCATGATGGACGCGGTGAGCTTCACCGCCGGCGTCAGCCGCCGCCTGACGCGTGCTCTCGCGATCCGGGCCAGCGTCGGCTCGGCGTTCGAGACGCCGACCACGACGGAGCTCGCCAACCCCGGCGCGGGCGGCCTCAACGGCGGTCTCTCGCCGCAGCAGGCGGTGCAGTGGGAGTTGGGCGCGAGTCTCGCGCCGGAGGCGGCGCCTTTCAGCGTCACGATCGCGCTCTTCCAGGCCGCGGTACGGGGCGGGCTCCTGCCGTACGAGGTGGCTGCGGCGCCGGGCCGGTTCGTGTTCCGGAACACCGGGCGCTCGCGCCACCGCGGTGCCGAGGTCGCGCTCCGGTGGCGGACCTTCCCGTGGCTGGAGCAGCGCGCGGCCCTGGCGCTCACCGACGCGCGATTCCTCGCCTACCCCACCGACACCGCCGCGCTCGACGGCAAGCGGATCCCGGGCGTCCCCCGCGGGACCGCCGACTGGATGTGGACGGTGCGGCCCCGCGCCGATGTGCGGGTGGTGGTCGAGTGGACGGCGGCGGGGCGCACGGCGGCCAACGACGCCAACACAGTGGCCGCGGCCGCCTGGCAGACGACCGGGGTCCGCGCGAGCTGGCGGTTAGGCGGGCTGCGGCGGCGCGCCGAGCTGGTGGCGGGGGTGAACAACGTCTTCGACGCCCGCTATGCGGGTTCGGTCAACGTGAACGGGGCGGCGGCGCGCTACTTCGAGCCGTCGCCGGGACGGAACTGGTATGCGGGGATCGAGTCTGGAACGGACTGGTAGGGCCGGGTGTCGGGTCTGGGGTGTCGGATTGATGGCGACACCCCACACCCGACACCCCACACCCCTACTTGTAGCGGTACGTGATCCGTCCCCGGGTGAGGTCGTACGGGGAGAGCTCGACCGCGACGCGGTCGCCCTGCAGGATGCGGATGTAGTTCTTGCGCATCTTCCCGGAGACGTAGGCCAGGATCGCGTGGCCGTTCTCGAGCTCGACGCGGAAGGTGGTGTTCGGGAGCACCTCGGTGATGGTGCCCATCATCTGAATGGCGTCGCCTGCCACGCTCGCGTCCCGCTCCGTCGAAGAGGAATCGTGTGGGGAGCAACCTAAGGGAGGCCGGAACCTCACGCAAATCAGGCGTTCCTGGCCAACTTGCCAATATACCACCTTATGTGAAACATTTCACAAAGCAGGCCGCGACCTTCGGCGCGCTTCCGGGGTACTGAGCAGGCCAGCTTTCCCCTTTCATTGGAGTGATGTGGCTATGAAGCGTTGGTCCCTCGTCGCCCTGCCGGTGCTCGCGTTGAGCGCCGCGGCCTTTGTGCGTCCGGGTGCGCGCACGCCTCCGCCCGCCACGGTGCGGGTGCGCATGCTGCAGCAGGGCACGGCCTTCAAGTTCGACCCGGCCGGTATCCGTATCAATCCGGGCGACATCGTGGAGTTCGTGAACGTCTCGGGCGGGCCCCACAACGTGCAGTTCTACCCCAACCGCATCCCGGCAGGCGCCAAGGACGTGCTCAACCGCGCCATGCCGCAGCGCATGGGTGATCTCGCCGGCCCCATGATGATGCAGAACAACCAGGTCTACCGGGTGGCCTTCACCGGCGCGCCGCAGGGCACGTACGACTTCTTCTGCCTGCCGCACCAGGCGTTGGGCATGAAGGGGACGATCATCGTCGGGGAGCCGGGCGGTCCCGGCAGCACCATCAACGACGGTGAGCCCACGCCGGCACAGGTGCCGGTGCGCCACTAGCCACACACGAAGGACGTGCTTGCGATGGACTCCGCCGGGGGATAACTCTCTCCGGCGGAGGTGTTTCATGCCCGGTCCCAAGCAGTTGCCGGAACTCGACCTTGTCGCCGACGTCCCGATCGACGAGGTGCTCGCGACACCGGACGGGTTCGTGATGGAGGGGCGCGGCGCGGACCGCGCCGGCTACCGGCTCGAGATGCACTTCGACTGGCCGGTGGACGCCCGGACCAAGGCCGTGATCGCCGAGATCCTCTCTCAGACGGAAGTGCGGGTCATGCGCTGGCGCGCTCCCGCTTCCCCGGTGCGCGGCCGATAAAGCACTCGTGCCGCGTGACTTCGGTCACGGCGGCGGCGGCGGCGGCCCCCGTATTCTGCGATACGCGAAAACGAGCGCCGCGCGCAACTTGCCGCGGCCATGGGGACGCCTGCATATTCACGCCATTCCGCAGGGTTCCCCGTTCACCAGTCGAGGCGTGCCCATGAGCACTCTCCTTCGTCGCGCCCGGGACGTTGTCCGTTTCGGGCTGCTCGCGTCGCTCGCCGCCTGTGCCGGCGGCGGGGCGTTGCGCATCGGCGATATCACACCCCAGTCCATTCCCTCGCTCGAGGCGGAGCGGAGCCAGCGGCCCAACGACCCCATGACGCTCACCCGTCTGGGCGTGGCGTACTTCAAGGCCAACCGGTATGAGGAAGCGCGGACGGCGCTCGATACCGCCGCGGCGCGCGATCCTTCCAACGGCATCGCGGCCATCTATCTCGGCATGACCACCGAGGCGCTCGGCGACTTCCCCGCCGCGCGCACGGCCTACGAGCGCTATGTCACGGTGGCGCGCAGCCGGGAGCTCCGGAACACCGCGCGGCAACGTCTCGCCCTCATCGGCCGGCGGGAGCTGGAGTTCCAGGCGCGGCAGTCGCTGGCCTCGGAAGCCACGCTGCTCCAGACGCCGCCGACCCCCAACACCGTTGCCGTGATGCCCTTCAGCTATACCGGGACCAACCCGCAGATCCAGCCGCTCGGCCGCGGCCTGGCGCAACTGGTGATCACCGACCTCGCCAAGTCGCGGCAGGTGGTGGTCCTGGAGCGCGAGCGGATGCAGTCGATGCTGGACGAGATGCGGCTGTCGGAGCAGAACCGGGTCGAGCAGCAGACCGCGGTCCGCAGCGGCCGCCTGCTGCGGGCCGAACGCGTGGTGCAGGGGACGATCGCCGAGCGCGGCGACCAGCTCCGCGTGGACGCGGCCGTCGTGGACGTGAGCAGCGCCGGCGTGGCCGCCACGGGCAACGCCTCGGACCAGCTCAGTCGCATCTTCGACCTCGAGAAGGCGCTCGTCTTCTCGATCTTCGAGAACCTCGGCATCCAGCTCAGCGACGCGGAGCGGGCCTCGATCAACCAGCGTCCGACCCAGAACATCCAGGCCTTCCTCGCCTACAGCCGCGGGCTCGAGGCCGAGGACATGGGCGACTTCCAGGCCGCGCGCGAGGCGTACACCCAGGCGTCGGGCCTCGACCCGAGCTTCGTGGCCGCGGTGCAGGGCGCCGCGACGGCCACCGACCTCTCCGCCGCCTCGACCCAGTCAGTGAGCGACGTGGACGTCACCGTGACGCAGAACGCGCAGCAGGAGGCCGCCGGACCCGCCGGCGCGCCGACCGACGCGCTCAATAACGCGGCCAACGCGGTCGCGGGGACGCAGACGTCGGACCAGGCGGCGCAGCAGCAGACGCAGACGACGCCGCCCGCCAACCGCAACAACACGTCGGAGGTGACCGGCGGCAGCGTCCGGCCCACCACCGGCACCGTCGTGATCGTCATCCGGAGGCCGACATGAGCGCTGCCCGGATGACTCGCTCGGCCCTCCTGGCGCTGCTCGTCGCGCCGGCGGCCCTGTGCGCCCAGGAGGCGCGCCCGACGCTCTACACCGGCGCGGAGTACCGTTCCCTGTCGTTCGACGCGGGGATCGGCACCAAGACGGTGACGGAGCTCGTCGTCCCCGTCGGCCTGGTCTTCCCCTTCTCGAACCGGTTCACGGTGGACATCGGGACGCGCTTCGCGCGGGCGCAGCGCACCGACGAGACCGGGGGGAGCGGCACGATCACGGGGCTCACGGACATCCAGGCCCGCGCGGTGGTGCAGCTGATCTCCGACAAGGCGCTCTTCACGCTCACGGCCAACATCCCGACCGGCAAGACCAAGCTCTCCAACGACGAGTTGGCGGTGGCCGGCGCCATCGGCTCCAACCTCTTCCCGTTCCCGGTGGCGAACTTCGGCTCGGGCGCCAGCGTCACCACGGGACTCGCGCTGGCCCTGCCGTTAGGCGGCTGGGCGCTCGGGATCGCCGGGAGCTACCGGATGAGCGGCAGCTTCACGCCGCTGGCGGGTGTGGATTCGACGTACCGGGCGGGAGCCGAAGTGCGCATCCGCGCGGGCGTGGACCGGGTGATCGGCCAGGGGCGGTTCTCGGCCGGCTTCACCTACTCGAGCTTCAGCACCGACGAGTTCGGCGGCGCCGACGTCTTCCGTCCCGGGCGGCGGTACATCAGCCAGGTGTCGCTGAGCTTGCCGCTCGGCAACGTCGGCTTGTCGCTGTACGGGTGGGATCTCTACCGGGCGGCGGGCGACGTGCCGATCAACGGCCAGACCACTGGCAAGCAGAACCTCGTGACGGTCGGCGCGGGATTGTCGTTCACGCGTGGCCGCAACCTGCTGCGTCCCTCGGTCGAGTATCGCATGATCGGTGAGGGAGACAGTACGTTGACCAAGGCCGGCACGCTGCTCTCGCTCGGCCTGCGCTATCAGGTGGCGGTGGGCGAGACGATGTCGATCCAGCCGTCCCTGCGTTTCGACACCGGCAGCCTGCCCAGCGGCGCCACCAACATCGGCTTCCGGGGCTTCAGTATCGGCATGTCGGTGCGGAAGACGATGTGAGAGCAGCCCGTCCGGCGGCCCTGGCAGTGGTGGTGTCCGTGTGCCTGTCGGCCCTCGGATGCTTCGACTCCCTCGCCCCCGACGCCGGGCAGCGTGTGCAATTGGCGTTCTATCCGGTCTTCGAAGGCTACGGCCCGCTCGACGGCGCGCCGAGCGACGTGGACTCGTTCCGCTTCGAGATCAACAATCCGCCCAATCCGCCCGACACCATCTACCGGCACCTGCCGCCGGGGCAGGACACCATCCAGCTCTCGGTCGTTGTGCGGGTCGGCGGCGGGCTGGACACCGTGGGCATCGCGTTCCACGGGTTCAACTCGACCTCGGGCACGGAGCTCTACGCGGGCACGCAGTCGGTCGAGCTGCACGCCGGCATCCCGGCGCCACCGCAGCCGGTGCAGGCCGGCTACGTGGGCCCCGGCAAGGGCATCGGGTCGCTGGTCGTGAACCCGCGGCAGTTCGCCATCAATCCCGGCCAGGCGGCGGCGCTCACGTACACGGGCTTCGACACGCTCGGTGTCGCGATGCCCGACGACAGCGTGCCGGTGCACTTCCGCTCGCGGGACAACCACATCGCGCAGGTGGACGCCGCGGGCCGGGTGCTCGGCATGGCGGACGGCGTCGTCGAGATCATCATCGCGAGCGTGGCGAGGAACACGATCCGGGACAGCGCCCGCGTCACCGTGACGTCGGCGCCGGCGCCGTTGATCGGCTTGGCCCCGACGACGATCACGTTCAACGGGGTGTCCGGCGGGTCCGATCCGGCGGCGCAGACGGTCGCGGTGACGAACGTCGGCGGCCAGGTCCTCGCGGGCCTCGCGGTCGGCACGATCGCGTACGGGACGGGTGCCACCGACTGGCTCTCGGCGACGTTAGGTGGGACGACGGCTCCGGCGACGCTCACGCTGACGCCCCAAGTAGACAGTCTCCCGGCGGGCACCTATACGGCGACCGTCCCGGTCACCGCGTCCGGTGTGTCGAACAGCCCGCAGTCGGTCGCGGTCACGTTCGTCGTGGCCCCGCCGCCGGCCATCGCGCTCGCGCCCACGGCCGTCTCGTTCAACGGCGTCACCGGCGGCGCGAGTCCCGCGGCGAAGACGGTGAACGTGACGAACGGCGGCGGCGGAACGCTGAGCGGCCTCGCCGTCGGCACCATCACGTACGGGGCGGGGGCGACGGGCTGGCTGGCGGCCTCGCTCAACACCACGGCGCCGTCCACGCTGACGCTGACGCCGACGATCACGGGCCTCGCCGTCGGCACGTACACGGCCACGGTGCCGGTGACGTCGGGCGTGGCGAGCAACAGCCCGCAGACGGTCTCGGTCTCGTTCGTCGTCGGGGCGGGGCCGGCCATCGCGCTCGCGCCCACCACCATCACGTTCAACGGCATCGCGACGGGCGCGAGCCCCGCGGCACAGACGGTCAGCGTGACGAACAGCAGCGGCGGGACGTTGAGCGGTCTCGCGACGGGCGCCATCACCTACGGCGCGGGGGCGACCGGCTGGCTCAGCGCTTCGTTCTCGACCTCGACGGCGCCGTCCACCCTCACGCTCACCCCGAACATCACGGGCCTCGCCGCGGGCACCTACACGGCGAGCGTGCCGGTGACGTCGGGCGTGGCGACCAACAGTCCGCAGACGGTGTCGGTCACCTTCAACGTCGCGGCCGGGCCGGCCATCGCCCTCGCGCCGGCGACGATCACGTTCAACGGCACCGTCACGCTGGCCAACCCCGCGTCACAGACCGTGAGTGTGACCAACAGCAGCGGCGGCACGCTGAACGGCCTCCTCGTCGGCACTATCACGTACGGGGCGGGGGCGACCGGCTGGCTGACGGCCAGGTTCCCCGACTTGAACGCCGACGGCAACTTCACCAACGACCCCGCCACCGCGCCGGCTACGCTCACGCTCACCGCGTCGCTCGCCGGGCTCTCGGCAGGCACCTACACGGCGACGGTGCCGGTGACCTCGCCGGTGGCGAGCAACAGCCCGCGGACGGTCGCCGTGACCTTCGTGGTGGCGCCGCCGCCCCTGACCGCGATCACCGTGGCGCCCGGATTCAGCGTGCTGCTGGTCGACGGGACGGTGTCGTTGAGCGTCACCGGCAAGGACGCCGGCGGCGCCGCCGCGACGGTGACCGGACTGACGTTCGTCTCGCGCACGCCGGCGGTAGCGTCGGTGAACGCGGCGGGCCTCGTCACCGGCAACACCAACGGTACCACGGTGATCGTGGCGTCGGCCGTCGGCAGCACCGGCACCGTGTTCGATTCCATCACCGTGGCGGTGGCGGGCGTCGGGGCCGCCGTGGTGAGCGCCATCAGCGACGGGCGCGCGTTCGACATCGTCAAGCCGGGCGACACGGTGCGGGTGCTGGTGCAGGTGGACCTGCGCCGCGTCGCGCCGGACAAGCTCGGCAGCTACAACGCGGAGCTCGATTGGAGCACCGCGGCGCTGACCTACGTGCGGAGCGATCCGGTCGCCGGCGGGTTCGTGGCGCCCACGTTGAACGAGTCGGCGACGGCGAGCGGCCAGCTGCGCTTCGGCGCGGCCAACGCGGTGGGCACCGCCGGACCGACCGTCGGCCTCGTGATGGTGGTGTTCGTGGCCAACGCCGTGGGCAATTCGCCGCTCACGTTCTCGGTCACGGACCTGTCGGGCATCAACCCGACCTTCACCCAGTACGTGTCGGCGGCGGTGATCACCGCCAGCACGGTACGCGTACAGTGACGACGTTCCGCGGCTCCGGCCGCACCCCAGGGAGGAACCGATGATGCACGTTCTCAGACTCGCCCTCATCAGCCTGGCGGTCACCGCCTGCCAGGACCAGCCGGCGCGGCCCACCGCGCCGACGCCGCCGCCCACCCAGACGGGGGTGCAGGCGTTCGTCACCGTGGACAACCTGACGGCGCGGGTCGGCCAGACGGTCCGCGTCCGCGTCGAGGTCCAGGTCGGCACCCAGCAGAACTTCAAGCTGGGAAGCTTCACGGGCCGGCTGCGCTTCAACCCGGCGCGCCTCGAGTTCAGGAGCGAGAACGTGATCAGCGACGGCCTGCGGGTGGCCAACCCGGCCAACGCGCCGCGCGGCGAGATCCGGTTCGCCGGAGCGTCGGCGGGCGGGTTCGCCAACCTGGTGCTGTACGACGGCACCTTCGAGGTGAAGGGCGCCAACTACGCGGCGGACCTCGTGCTGCAGATGGAGGAGCTGTCGGCGGCGATGTCGCTGACCAACCTGCAGGCGCAGCTGCGCGTCTCCCCGCAGGTCTTCCTCAGCCGCGCGGCGAGCCACTAGGTCGCCGGTGATGACGACCGGGTCGCACGACGGACCGCGCCGGCGGGGCCTCCCTGGGCTCCGCTCCCGCGCGCGGACCGGAGGGAAGGCCGTGAGGCGCGTGGCGCCGATCGTCCTCGCCCTGCTCGGGGCGGCGTTCGCGCCCCGGGCCGCGCGTGCCCAGGAGATCCCCGTGGGGCCCGGGGGCCAGCTGACCTCGGTGGTCGGCGTGCCGTTCTACACGCCGATCATCGCGGACATGACGCTGCGCACGGAGAAGATCGGCTCCTTCGCGGCCCGGCTCTCCTGGAACCCGGCGGTGCTGCAGTTCGACGCGCTCATCAACGGCACCTTCGGCGTCACGACGGCCAATACCGATTCGCTGAACGACGGCGTCCTGCGGCTCGCGGGCATCAATCCGGCCGGCGCCGGCGGCATGGTGACGCTCGGCACGCTGCGCTTCACGCCGCTCATCGGCGACACGACCACCCTCGTGATGAGCCTGAGCGAGCTCTACGCGGCCGGCACCTTCGCCAACCTCCGGCCGAGCGCGCTGGTGACGAACCGCCTCTTCTGCCCCGCGGGTGGCCTCTACGGGGACATCAACCAGGACGGGTTCGTCAACAGCCTCGACGCGCTCATCGCGGTCTCCAACGCCGTGGGCCTGAACGTCGGGAACTTCGCCATCCCCCTCGGGGACGTGGACGGCAACGGCGTCACCGATACCCGCGACGCGCTGATCATCCTGTCGTACGCGGTCGGGATCGATGTCACCAGCTTCCGCATCGGGCTGCTGGCCGGCGGCGCGTGCGCGGCCGGCGGTGCCATCGCGATGTCCATCACGCCCGTCCCGGTGGACATCGTGCGGGACCAGACGGTGCAGCTGGAGGCCCGGGCGGCGGTGGCCGGCGGCGCGCTCCAGACCCTGCGCGACGTGACCTGGCGTTCCAGCGACGTGGAGATCGCCGACGTGGACGCGGACGGACTCCTCAGCGCCTACACCGCTGGTTCGGTCGTCATCACGGCGCTCCGGGGCGCCAACGATTCGGCGCAGGCGACCATCACGGTCCTCGCGTCGCGCACCCGGCATGTCGTGGACGCCGCGGCCGTGAACGCCACCAACCAGATCGGTACCGCCGCGCTGCCCTTCGGGACGACCGCCCAGGCCCTCGACTTCGCGCAGGCGGGCGACACCATCGAGCTCCGGCCGGGGCGGTATCAGGGGCCGGTCGATATCGGCGCCGACATCGTGCTGCTGGGCGACACCCTCCTGGACGGGACGCGGCCGACGATCTTCGGCGTGGGCGATCCCTTCCTCGCGGGCTCGGGCGTCTACGTGTACGGCCTCGGACCCCGCCGGATCGTCAACGTCGGCTTCGAGAACCTCTGGAACGCCGTCGAGATCGACGGGCCCGACAACGTGCTGCTCCGCGGCCTCAGGAGCCAGGGCGTGGAGAACGGGATCGTGACCGACGCCGTGACGGCCTCGGTGCGGGTCGAGAAGGGCCGGATCATCGGCCGGGGGGTCGAGAACTTCGACTCCGACGCGATCCAGATGAACTACCACGTGGACACGCTGGTCATCGAGGACACCGAGATCGGCGACTTCGGCCGCTCCGGGGTCTATGCGCCGGACGTGGACTCGGTCGCCATCGCGCGGTCCAACATCCACGACCTTTCGTACTACGGGCTCGAGCTGGGGAGAAGCTGCAGCGGCGCGCAGTTCCACCTGACCATGGAGAACAGCACGCTCCAGCGCAGCGGCTCCACCCTGATGTACCTCGAGGACCTGGGCTCGGCGGTGTTCACCAACAACGTGCTGCGGGTGGACGAGCGCAACCTGGTCTACCAGAACCAGTGCGAAACGAGCGGCGGCTTCATCGCCTTCCATGGCGACTCGATCTACAACTCGGACGACAACTGGCTCACCGCGTACGACCTGGACAGCGTCACGGTGGATTCCGTGCGGGCGGTGCTCCCGTCCGCCAGCGGCTACATCTACAACACGCCGTACGTGCGGGTGCGGGGCGGCTATTTCCGCGACGTGTCGAACAGCGTCTTCCAGGTGTACGTGGGCGGCGGCGGGTTCGGCGGCGGCGTGGTGGACGTCCGCAACACCAGCTTCACCGGGGATCCGCGCTGCGACCTCTGCGCGGACGCGGTCTACACCCAGGACGCGCGCACCACGGTGGACAGCGTGGACTTCACCAACGTCAACCAGGCGGTGCAAACCAACGGCGACTCGAGCCTCACGGTCACCAACTCGACGTTCCGGCGGGTGGAGTACGGGGTGCAGTTCTACGGGAACTACTTCATCGGGTGCCCGACGTGCAGCCCGGCGGGCCTGACGATGCGGAACAACACCATCAACGGGTTCTACACCGGCGTGACGTCGTACTACGGCCCCGTCACGATCGAGGACAACACCTTCGTGGCCGGCCAGTCGGAGGGGATCGATGCCTTCGGGTACGCCGCCCAATCGGTCCAGCGCAACGTCTTCGACGACGTGAACTACTCGATCACGTTGACGCTCAACGACACCTCCGTGACGGGCGTGGTCGCCGACAACATCGTGACGCGCGGCGGCCAGACCGCTATCCGCGTCAACGGCGACAACTACGCCGACACCGTCCGCATGCACTTCGACGTGCTCCGGAACCAGGTCCAGTGCATCACCCAGTTCGAGGGTGACGTCGGGGTCGACGTCGGCGCCACCGACGCGGTGGTCGCGGACAACGTGATCGCCGGCTGCTTCTACGGCGTGTACCTCAGCCAGTACGGGGCCAGCACGAAGGACGACAGCATCCTGCGGAACACCATCACGTTGCCGGGCATCAGCGGCGGCGGCGGCGTGTACGCCGAGGGCACGACGCGCACCCGGATCTCCAACAACGTGATCACGGGCGACAGCAGCGCTTACCTGTCGAACGGACTGATCTTCGTCCAGGGGTACTACTACTACGGGTACCGGGCCACCACCCTGATCGACTCGAACACGATCTCGCTCTCCAAGAGCGACGGCATCAGCGTGGAGTACGTGGACACGGCGGTCGTGGCGGCGAACAGCATCCAGGACGTGCAGCAGGATGGCATCCGGCTGATGTACGGCCTCAAGTACTTCGCGGCGGCCCAGGGCAACACCATCCGCCGGGCGGCAGGCTCCGGGGTCCTCGTCTACGACTATTCAGGGGACACGACCACCATGCAGGTGGACTCGAACACGATCTCCGGCTCCGGCACGGGCATCGACTTCGAGTACGGGAACGGCCTGCTCACGCGCAACACCATCACGGGCAGCCTGAACCAGGGCATCTACCTCTCCCCCTATATCAACTTCGGTGGGGGGATCGCGCTGAACAACATCAGTGGCAACGCGTTCGGGTTGCGGGACAACAGCGAGGGGTCCTACGCGATCAACAACTGGTGGGGGGACGATCGCGGGCCGCGCTGCGCCTCGGACTGCGATCCCGCGACGCTCGGTGACAGCGTGTCGAACAGCTGGGCCGTCTTCCCATGGCTCCTGGCGCCGAACGCGTCTTCGCCGCCGCCGGCGCCGCGGGCGCTCGCCACGACCGCCGCACGCGCGCCTCGCGTGGTGGCGTCCCGTGCGCTGCCCGCGCCCGAGGCGGCCATGCCTCCCGCCCGGACAGCAGCGCCTGTACGCCCGGCGCGCCGGCAGCCGGCGGCGTTCGTCGCGGCGCCGCGGATCCCCGCCGGGCTTCCGGCGGCGCGTGCCGAGCGCCTCGCGGCGCGGCAGCAGCAGCGGATCGCGCGCGGAGTCGCGAGCGCGGCGGCAGCGGCGCGGATCGAGGGCCGGCTTGAGGCTGAGCGGGCGACTCTCGAGCAGGCGCGCACGGCGCAGGCTGCACGCGTCGCGCAGGCGCGCGCTGCCGTTCGGGCCCGGCCCACGGCCGGAGCCCCCACCCCGCAGCCGGCGCCGACCCACGCACCAGCGAGGCGGCCATGAGACGGACAGCGGCCGGGCTCCTCGTCCTCGGGCTCGTCCTCACGGCCGTGCGCGGCGCGCGGGCGCAGACCTTCTACCTGGGCAGCGTGGCGGGAGACACCGCCGTGGGGCTCCTGCCGGGCGTCGAGGTCCAGCTGCCCGTCCGCGCCGCCAACCCGAGCGGCTATTACTACTATCTGTACTCGGCGCGCCTGACGTTCCACTACGATCCGGCCGCGATCGACATCATCGGCGCGCTCCCCGACGGGCTCGGCATCACCGACTCCGCCACCACCAGCGGGACCTTCACGGTGTCAGGGACCGGGTGCGTGTCCGGCGTCGACGTCGGGGCGTTCAAGCTGCGGGTGAAGCTCAAGCCGGGCGCACCAGCCGGCGCGTACATCTGGGCGACCGCGGACACGACCCAGCTCTTTTACTACTGCTACTACCCCTACGGCAATCCGTTCGCCCAGAACTTCACCGTGCCGATCAGCCAGGTCTGCACCTCGACCGTGCTCTTCGGCGACGTGGACGGCAACGCCAAGCTGGAATCCCGCGACGCGCTCATCGCGCTGTCGGCGGCGGTCGGCCTGCCGGTGAACGGGTTCAACCTCGGCGTGGGCGACGTGGACGCCGACGGCATGGTCAACTCGCGCGACGCGTTGATGGTGCTCAGCTATGCCATCGGACTGCCTACCAACGGTGTCAGTCGCCTGTCACTGGGCGTGCCGTCCGTGTGCCCGGGGCTTACGCCCCCGGGCGAGAGCCTGGTCTTCCGCCGCTGGCCACCGGCCTTGAGCCCCAACGTCCAGCTGATGTATCTCGCCGCCGGCTCGACCACGCCCCAGCTCGTGACCACCGGCGCTGACGCGAGCCAGATGGTCGGGCCGCGTCTCGCAGCCGACGACGCGACGATCGCCTACTACTGCTACCAGGCGGACATCTTCACCAGCGAGATCTGCCGGATCCAGACGGACGGCTCGGGCGCCGCCATTCTGACTCCTACCTCGATGGAGGCGCTCGACTGGTCGCCCGACGGCTCGCAGATCGTGTTCGGTCTCACGGGCCGTCTCTGGACGATGACCGCCACTGGCGGGTCGCAGGTGCAGTTGTCCCAGACCTACGACTCCGAGAGCGGTATCCCCGCTGGGGGGACTCCTTCCTGGAACCGCGACGGCGTACGCATCGCCTTCCTCTCGTCCGGCAATGTGAAGACGATCAACGCGGACGGCTCCAGCCTCACGGCCCTGACGATCACGGGCCTCTCCGCGAACGGCTTCAGGGACGTGCGCTGGTCGCCCGCGGGAGACTCGCTCGCCCTCATGCGGCTTAGCGGTCAGACCAGCGAGGCGGGCGTGTGGTTGGTGGGGGGAACCGGCGGTGTGGCGCGGCGTGCGATCGGGCTGACGGGCATCCAGCCCGCGAACCCGTACGGGTACTTCACCAACCTGGTCGACTGGGGCTCGCCGGGCATCGTGATCACCCTCCAGTCTCTTGGCAGTCACGGGCTCTGGTTGATCGAGAACGGTACCGGCGCCATCCGTCGCCTGACCGCGGGTGAAGACGACGCGCCGTCGTTCCGGAGGACGCCGTGAGCGCGGGCCTGACCTTCCGCGTCGCGCTCGCGTCGCTCGGGCTGGCGTTAGGCGCTCACGCGCCGGCGCCCTGGGCGTCCGTCGCGGCGGCATTCCGCCCTTCCACCGCCCCCGCCGAGCGCGCGCCGCAGATCGTGGTGCGCGTCGGGGGCGACCTCGCCGCCCGCACGGGGAACTACGTCGATGTGCCGGTCACGGTGGACATGACGGGCGCCCCGGGGCGTTCGCTCGGCGCCTACCGTCTGCGCCTCGTGACCGATCCGGCCCAGCTGTCCTACAGTCAGGTCCTTTCGCCGAGCGGGTTCGCCGAGCCGCTCGTCAACACCGACAGCGTTTACTCGAGCGGTGTGCTGAAGCTCACGGCCCTCCGGCCGGGCGGAGCGACGGGCGTCATCACGCTCTTCACCATCCGCTTCTACGTGTATACGGATGCCGCGCCGAGCGCCATCACGCTCGACCTCCAGGAGCTGACCGAGGCCGGCACGTTCGCCGACCTGCTGCCGCTCGCGCAGGTCGTGGACGGGGTCTTCTGCCGGTCCCTCGGCACCTGGGGCGACACGGACTTCGACGGCGTGTCCAACAGCCGCGACGGGCTGATCGCCTTGTCCAAGGTCGTGGGGCTCCCGGCGGACACGCTGGTCGTGGACACCATCTTCAACGGCGAAGGCTACGACTACGACACGCTCCTGATCGTGCAGAGCGCGCTCGCCGACGTGGACGCGGACGGCAACGTCACCTCGCGCGACGCGCTGATCATCCTCAGCAATTCGGTCGGCCTGCCGGTCACGGGCTTCCGCATCGGCCTGCCCGCCGCGGGCGCCTGCGGCACCGGCGCGGCCTCGACGCTGGTGGTGCTCCCAGACAGCATCGAGCTCCAGAGGGGGCAGCAGGTCCAGGTCCAGGTCCAGGCGCGGGACGAGTCGGGGCGGGTGGTGCCGGCGGCCAGCCTCACATGGAGGTCCTCCAACTCCGTGGTGGCGGCGTTCGTGAACGACTACTACAACCCCCGGGTCGAGGCGCGGGACGCCGGCGTCGCGGTGCTGACCGCGGAATTGGGCCCCGGCGTGCGGGGCACGCTCAAGGTGGTGGTCCTCGCGCGACGCCGGAACTGGTTCGTGGACGTCGGGCGCTCGCTCTATGCGCCGACCCAGACCGGCACCGCAGCACTACCCTTCGCGTTCATCGGGGACGCGATGAGCGTGGCCAGCGACGGTGACACCGTCCACGTCGCGGGGGGCGTGTACGAGGAGCGCGTCTCGGCGAGCGTGTCGGTGGTCCTGCTCGGCGATTCCCTGAACCGGCCCATCATCGATTCCCGCCTGGACGGCTGCCCGAGCTGCCAGACCGTGAGCGCCGGCTCCCCGGCGGGGACGATGGAGCTGGCACACCTCATCGTGCGCGGGAACGGGATCTACCTCGAGGGCCACGCCAACATCGTGCGGGACGTGCGCGTCGACTCGGCGTTCGGGGACCTGGGCGAGGGCGGAGGCGTCCCCGCCATCGAGATCCTCAGCCAGGCCTCCGTGCAGGGCGCCGCCCGCCCGGGCCCCCGGGCCGCGCCGGGCCAGCGGGACCTGGGGCGTGCGGTGGTGGAGAACGTCGTCATCAACCGTTACAACGACGACGGCATCGAGATCGACCAGGCGGACTCGGCGTTCGTCAGGAACAACCAGATCCTGCGCGACAGCGTGGGAACGTATCCCTACTGCGGGAGCCCGCAGGCGATCACGGTGTCCAGCGTGAACTTCAGCGAGGTGCGCAACAACGTCATCACCAACGCCCAGTGCGTCGGCATCGAGGTCCTGCACGACGCGGGACGCGCGGTGATCGCGGGGAATCGGGTCACCAACGCGGCCGGAGCCGGGATCCGCGTCAGCGCGCCGATCGTCGTCCTCGAGCACAACGCCGTGAGGAACGTCGGGACGCCGACCCTCTATACCGGGTATGCCCGGGGCATCGAGGTGAGCACCAACTTCGCGGTGGTCTCGCTCACCTCGCTCGGCGACACCGTGATCGGCAGCGATCATACGGGCTTCTCCGCCACGGCCGCCGTGGGGACGATCGATTCCCTGGTGGTGGATACCACGGGGCGCGACAGCTCGTTCGGCAGCTACGGACTGGAGCTCCAGAGCGGCCGCTACACCCTGCGGCACAACCACCTCAGCAACACGTTGCAGGGCGACGGCATGAACATCTGCGGTGATATCCGGATGGAGGTCACCACCATCGGGAACCGCATCAGCAACGCCCGATACAACGGGATCAACATCGCCGAGTGCGGAGAGTCCGGCAGCCGACCCGACACGCTCATCAGCGTGCACGACACGGTGTCGGTGACGGGCATCGGCATCTACGCGGATCAACTGACGCTCGTCCAGGTGGACTCGGCGGATCTTACCGGACAGTTGACGGTGTACCAGGGGGGAGTGCACGTCAACGGCGGGCGGCTGGTGGTGCGCGACTCCCGGATCCGGGGCTTCGAGGCCGGCGTGGCCGCCTACAACGGCGAACGCACCGTGGAGATCCGGCGCAACGCCTTCATCGCGAACGGCAATGGCGTGTATCTCGACACGCCGTTGGATTCCACCGTGATCGTCGGCAACACCGTGGACAGCAGCAGCACCACCGGCCTCGAGATGTACTTCGGCGCCGCCGCCCGGGTGGACAGCAACGTGGTCCGCGTGAGCGGTCTGAACGGCATCCGCTTGGGGAACCTGACCGGCCAGACCAGCGTGTCGGGGAACACGGTGGACAGCACCGCGCTCGAGGCCATCCACGTCTACAGCGGCCTCACGGCGCGCGTCACCCGGAATACCATCACGCGGAGCGGCCTGTCTGGGCTGCTGCTCGCCGCCATGAGCGACACGGTTTTCGCCACCGGCAATACCATCACCGGCAGCGGCGTGGACGGTATCTGGGTGTACGCATCGTTGGTCCACGCCGACAGCAACAAGCTGGCCGCGAATACCAACAACGGGATCAATTTCGGCGCCGGAGGGAGCGGACGCGCCGAGTTCAACCGATTCCAAGGCAACGGAGCATACGGCATTTTCGTGGATGCGAGCAGCCCGTTCACGTCACCGTCCGCCGCCAACAACGTCATCCAGGGGAACGTCGTCGGCGGGGCGATCAACCTCGCTTATCCGAACACGACGACGGTGGACGCCGACAGCAATTACTGGGGTGACCCGTTCGGCCCCCGTTGCAAAGTCGAGGTCACGGGCGTGGACTGCGCCGTGACAAACGGTGCAACCGTGGGTGACTCAGTCGTCTCGGCGGGCATCATCTTCATGCCGTTCCTGCCGAGCGCGCCGAGTGGCGTGCCGGCGGCACCGCGCGTGCTGGCGAGCAGGAACATCGCGCGCGTTCGGACCGGCGCCGCCGCGCCGTCGGCTCCCACGTCCGCGCTGGCAGCCGGGGAACGCCGAGCCGCGCTGGCACAGCGGGAGCAGGCCCGGGCCGAGGCCACGCGCCAGCAGGCGGCTCAGCGGCCGCCAAGTCCCGCAGTGACGCCGCGCGCCGCGCGCCTTGGCCCGAGGGCATTCCCGAATGCGTGGCAGAAGGGTCGCCAGCCCAGTGCGCCCCGGCCGGCGCGGTCGCCAGTCGCTCCATAGTCGTCGAGGTTCGAGCAAGCGAGGCCCGGCAGCGCTAAAGCGTTGCCGGGCCTTTGTTTGAGGGCGTTTTGACCGATGCTGGTGACCGCCAATCTTCTTGACGAACCCACGCTCCGACGCTAGGTTGCCGCTCGATTCCCCGCCATCGACGATGGGTCCGTAACCGGCGGTCCTTCGTCTCTAACTCGATGCCGGGCATGGGGATAGCCGTGGCTACCGAACTGAGCAGCGGGGCGATCTCCAGCATCCTCGAAGCTGTCCCCGGGATCGCGACGGTCCTCCGCAGCCCGGTGGCCGACGCGATCGTCAACCTCTCCCGTTCAGCCGCTGGCCTTGCCCCGTTCGACCCCAAGGACGCCCACGAGCTGATCCGCTACGCGGTGCGTCGCGGGCTCATCCGTAGTGATGAGGGGGATCGGGTGGCGGGGGAGATCGACGGCGTGGCGCCGACGGCGATCGACAAGCCGGCTCCCAAGGCCCCGCCGGTCGTCCTGAAGCCGGTGGCGCCCGGCCACCATGCCGTCCATCGGCCCGCTCCGCACCGGCCGTTCGCGCCGAAGGCGCACGCGGCGCCGAGCCATGGGTCCGCGGCGAAGCCGCACGCCAAGCCGCATCATGCCGCGAAGGCGAAGGCGAAGCCCAAGGCGACGCACCACAAGCCCAAGGCGAAGAGCGCGGCGAAGGGGAAGACGGCGAAGAAGAAGTGAACTAGACGCGGAAGCCCGACACGACCTTTCTGAGGCGCTCAGCGGCCGCCAGCATCTCCGACGCCGCGGCCGCCATCTCTTCCGTCGAAGCGCTCTGCTCCTCGGCCGCCGCGGTCACCGACTCGGCGGCCGTCGCGTGCCGGGCCGCCTGCGCCGACACCGCCACCGACACCGACTGGATCTCCTCCGCCGCGCCGCGGTTCTTGGCGGCCGCGTCCGCGACGCCGCGCGCGGCGTCCTCGACCCCGGCCACGGAGGCGACGATGTCCTCGAGCCCGCGCGCCGCCGCCTGCGACACCTCCTCGACGCCCTGCACCTTCTCGACGCCATCCTCCATGGTCCGCGTCACCTGGTCCACCTGGCGGCGGATGAACTGGAGCGTCTCGGTGACCTGCTCGGCCGCGGCGGCGCTCTCGTCGGCGAGCTTGCGGACTTCTTCGGCGACCACGGCGAAGCCGCGGCCGTGCTCGCCGGCGCGGGCGGCCTCGATGGCCGCGTTGAGCGCGAGCAGGTTGGTCTGACTGGCGATCCGCTTGACCAGCGCGACGAACTCGTCGATGGCCTCGCTGGACCGCGCCAGCTCGCGCACCTCGGAGGCCGAGGTCCGCACCACCGACCGGACGCCGAGGAGGGCGCCTAACGCGCCCTGCACGTCCTTCTGGTGCCGGCCCGCCACCCCGCGGATCTCCTGGCCGAGGGACGCCACGCGTTCGGCGGCGGCCGCGTTCTCGCCGGCGGCGGCGCGCAGGGCCGCGGCGGCGTGGCCCGCCTCCTTCAGTTTGACCGACTGCTGCTCGGCCCCGCCCGCGATCTCGACCATCGAGGTGGAGATCTCCCCCGAGGACGCCGCCAACTGCTCGGAGATGGCCGAGAGGGCCCCCGCCGACGCGGCGATGCGCTCGGATTCCTGCACCACCTCGGCGACGATCTCGCGCAGCCTGGCGCTCATGGTGGAGAAGGCGTCGGCGAGGAGCGCGAACTCGGTCGCCATCCGCCCGGTGTCCACCGGGCGCAGGTCTCCCTGGCCGAGGCGTTCCGCGCCGCGCACCAGCTTGGAGAGCGGGGACTGGACCGCGCGGAGCGTGAAGACCGCGAGCGTGACGCCGGCCACGGTCGTGAACACGAGCAGCGCGAGCAGGAGCCGTTCGCGTCCGGCCGCGAGGCGCGACAGGTCGGTGGCCTCCACGGCGGCGCGCTCGGTCTCGCGCCGCGACAGGACCTCGATGCTCCCCGCGATGAGGTTGGCGGGCGCGCGCGCGGTCCCGGCCATCGCGCGGGCCTCGTCGGCGCGGCCCAGGTCGCCGAGGGCGTCGGCCATGGCATAGCTCACCTCGAGGGAAGCCTGGAGCTTGCCGATGCTGTCGATGACGACGCGGTCGGCGGGGGCGAGCCTGGCGAGGCGCCGGTATCGCCGGCGCAGCGCATGCGTCGCCAGGCCGATGCTGTCGAAGCGCGCGCGCAGCGCCGGGCTCGGCGCCGCCAGCTCGCGCTCCGCGGCGGTGATCTCACCCAGGATGCCACTCTGGAGCGACGCATTGATGTCCGCCGACTCGCGCAGGGATTCGAGCCGCGCCGACGTGTCGTTGGTCATCAGGCGCAACGCGGCGATGCCGACCAGCGCGGCCACCACGCCGCCCGAAACGAGCAGGCTGAGGCCGGCGATGAGCCGGACCCGGATGGTGCGGAACCCGGACCACGAGCGGAGGTTCATGGTGCGCGCGCCGGCACGATGCGCCCCCCGTGCACCACGCCCACCACGACGCCCTTCTCGGGCACGTCCCCGCGAGCGTCGAACGCGATGCGGCCGGTCACTCCCTCGAACGGATGCGCGTCGTCCACCGCCGCCAGCGCCTCGCGGATCGCGTCGCGCGACACTCCGCCGCGCTCGATCACCTGCGCGATGAGGTAGATGGCGTCGTAGGCGCCGGCGCCGCGGTGATCGGGCACCTCGCCGCCGTTGGCGGCCGCGTAGGCGCGCAGGAAGGCCGCGTTCTTCGCGCCGGTCTGGTCGGGCAGGTAGTTCGACGTGAGGTACACGCCCTCGGCGATCGCGCCCTCGCCCTGGATGCCGGTGAGCGCGTCGCCGCCCATCACGGGCAGGGTGATCCCGCGGCCGCGCGCCTGGCGCAGGATCGCCGCCGCGCCCGCGCGGTCGCCAGCGATCATCAGGACCTGGGCCCGCCCGGACCGCTGGATGCGCTCGAGGTAGGGGCTGAAGTCCGTGGTCGACGCGACATAGGGGTCCCGTTGATCCACAATGCCGCCGAGGCGCCGGAACTCATCGGTGAAGGTCCCGAGGATCCCGCGGCCGTAGTCGTCGTTGAGATAGAGCACCGCCGCGTTCCGCGCGCCGAGGGCCTGGAAGGCGTACCGCGCGAGCTTGGCCCCATGCGCGAGATCGGTGGCGCAGACCCGGAAGGTGTACCGCCCGATGCCGGTGAGGTCGGGATTGGAGGCCGACGGCGAGATCTCCACCACCGGCGAGGTGCCGCCGTTGTAGATGTCCGCGGCGGCGATGGTGGTGCCCGACGTGAGATGCCCCACGACCGCCACGACGGCGGGGTCGTCCCGAAGCAGGGCCGCCACGGCGATGGCGCGCGCGTTCTGGGCGGAGTCGTCCTGTTCGACCAGTTGAAGCTGGCGGCCGCGTACCCCACCGCGGCTGTTGATCTCCTGCACGGCGAGCCGGGCCGCGAGTTGCATCGAGTGGCCGCGGGCCTCGGAGAATGGCCCGGCCAGTCCGATGCGGATCGGCTGGTCGGACCCCCGGCAGCCAGCCACCGCCAGCAGGGCCACGAGCGCGACGCCGGCTGAGCGAGCGCCGGCACGACGGGTGCCGGCGAGGATTCTGTGCGTGGATCCGATGAGGCCGCCCAGGAGGTCGAGAGACGGGCTAATGGTAGGGCCGTGCCCTCGCGTGGCGCAAGACTCGACCGTCTCCGGGGCGCTCGCGCATGTCATTGCCGGGCGCGGACTTCCCGCTCTTCAGGATCGGGGCGAACCAACCCTGACGGGGTGCTGACGCGCGACGGGTATCATCTGCGACATCGAGCGGTGGCCCTTTCGCGGGATCGCATCCGCCGGGCAGGCCCGCCGCGCGTCGAGACCCAATCTGGAGCAGATCGCGGAGACCATGGGCACCGAAGTACGGCCGCGCGGAGCGATTTCCCGCGCAGTGGCAGACCGCCTCCCCGTGTCGGGCACGCCCGGCGAAGCCGCGTGACCTCGCAGACGGCGCAGCACGTCATCCAGGCACGCCATCCCGCGCCCGGCCGACTCTTCCCCTTCCAGGACGCCGCCGTCCGCAGCCGCGACCGGCTCATCGTGGTGAGCGGGGGCCCCGGCACCGGCAAGACCGAGACCCTGACGTCGCGGGTCGTGTGGCTCACGTGCGAGTTGAACGAGAGTCCCTCCGTGCTGCTGCTCGCCACAGCGACGGAGGACGATGCCGCGGACCTGCGGCGCCGGCTGGGCGGTGCGATGCGCACGGCTGGCGCGTCGGAGCGCCTGGTGCGCTGCGTCCTCGCGACCGTTGCTCCGGTCGCCACGGTGGCTGAGCGGCTGGTGGGGGTCAGCAGCCGGGACGGCGACGAGGAGCCGGACCCGTTGACGTCGTCCATCCCGGACGCCGCCGCCGACGAAGTGTCCGCGGCGCTGGGCGCGGAGTGTGACCGGGCGACGGCGCGGTCGCTCCTCGCCGCCGCGGTGCTGCGTCTGGGGAGAGGGTACGGCAAGATCGAAGCGGGGCCGGTGACGGAGCTGTACGGCGCGGCGGCGATGATGCGCCTCGGGGTGGCCGCGGTGGAGGAAGTGCAGCGTGACGCGGAGGGCCAGATCTACCGTCGCCTGCGCGGGCGCCGCTCCGAGGACGACCCCATCGGCAATCTCGGCATGTGGCTGCGGCGTCCCGCGGACGTGCGCGCGGTCCTCCCGAAGTTGCGGGGCGCGATCAACGCGGCGACCCACGCCCGCACCGACGATGCTTCGGAGTTGGACCGGTTGCGGGGGCTGGCACAGGTCCTGGGCCTGGACATGCTGGACGTGGCGCGGCGGGAGGGGGCGGCCGCGCCCGCGCGCGCACTGGTGTATCGCGTGGCCGCACGCCTGGCCGCGAGCGGCGCTCTCGCACGGGGGCGCGGCGGATCGCCGGCGTCGCGCGCGGCGCGCCTGCTCACCGATCCGGCGATCCGGGCGGCGGTGTGCGGCGGCGTGCGGCACGTGCTCGTGGACGACGCGCACGCGCTCGCCCCCGAGCACCTCGCGATGCTGCGCGCGCTGAGCTGCAACGGGACCCTGTTCGTCTCCGGCGATCCGGGCGTGGCGGGATGCGATCGCCTGCGGCGCAACGCCTTCGAAGAGCTGCAGCGGTCGGTGCAGCGGGGCGTGCTGCTCCTCGCGGCTCCGCGGTTCGCGCCGGCGTGCGGCCGGATCGTGAACCGCGTGGGGGAGCGGCTGTGGCCCGCCGGGTGCGGCGCGGGCTTCGCGCCCGCGGCGCTGTCTTCGGCGCAGGGCGCCCCTGGACCGGCGCTCGAGTTGGCCGTGGTCTGGCGGCGCGTCGCCACCGACGCGAACGGCGACCAGCATCCGGAACCGATCGCGCAGGCGCGTGCGCGGGAGGCGGAGATGGTGATCGAGCGCGCCTGCGCGGACCGGCGCGGCGGAGCCGCCGCCTGCGCGGTCCTTGCGCTCACCGAGGACGGCGTGCAGGTGCTCCGGGACGCGCTCCATCGCCGTGGCGCCGAGGCGGAGGGGATCGAGGTCCTGACGATCGCCCAGGCGCGGGGCCGGGAATGGGACGCCGTCCTCGTGGCGCAGCTCGACGATCACTATGGCCGCGAGTTCGTGGCGCCCCTGCTCGATGCGGGGTCGGGGCTCCCGCTCGTCGCCGCGGTGGGCCCCGACGGACAGCCGGTCATGCCGCTCTCGACCGTGCTGCTGCTCGAGCGCGCCGCGGGCGAGCGCCAGCAGGCGGGGCGCCGAAGGTTCTTCGGGGCGCTCACGCGGGCGCGCGAGCGCCTGTACCTCAGCGGCGTCACGCGCGACAAGGTCGCCGGTGGGAGCAGCTTCACCGCGCCCATGGAGTGGCTCCGCCGCGTGCTGGGTGTCGAGAGGCTTCACCGCGCGCCATCGACCGTCCGCCTGGGCGACTCCGAGGTCCGTGTCACGATCGTGACCTAGCCGTCCGGTGTGTGACGCGGGTCACACCCGCGTTCCGGCGGCATTCCGACTGGCAAATCGCACCCCGTCTCGTTATCTCTAGCCGTACGTCGTTTTCCGGGGTGCCCCTGTGAATCAACGCGTCCTTCTCGCCGCTTCGGCCCTGCTCGCCGTCACGCTGACGGCGCCACTCTCCGCCCAACAGAATCTCGGAGACCTGGACGGCGATGGCGTGCCCAACCTCCAGGACCGCTGCCCCAACACGCCGCGAGGCGTGCGGGTCAATGCGACCGGCTGCCCGCTCACCGGAGCCCCCGCCGTCCAGCCGCCGGCGCCCGGCGCGACACCGGCTCGGCGCGATACCGTGACGGCCTCCGCCGTTCTCAAGGGACGTCGCCCTTCACCCACGCTGATGGGTGCGCCCGGCGCGGCGGCGCCCGCCGTGCAGCCCGCGGCGCCGACCGCGCAGCCCGTCGCGCCGGTGGGTGGCCGGCCGAACCCGGTGACGCCGCAGGCGACTCAGCCGCCGGCCGTGGCGCAGCCCCCGGCGGCGACGCCGGGCCCCGCGAGCGGTTTCACCGCCGGACTGGCGCTCCCGCCCTTCGCGGGCGGCGCGATGCCGGCCCGGCTCGAGTATGCGCGCCGGCTGGCGCAGATGCTCGACTCCACGATCGTGACGCTGGTGGGAGTGTTCCGGAACACGTCGGGGCAGCCACTGGGCGGAGCGGTCGATACGACGAGCCTGTCCCAGCGGGAGCGTGACCGGTGGCGGCGGTGCCGCGACCTTCATTGGGATCTCACCACCTACACCGAGGCCGCGAGCGGATTCGGCGATAGCCTGCCCGCCGACGCGGCGATCCAGCGGGCCGCGGCCGCGCTCGACACCGCGCTCTCCGAGGTCGATGCGACCGCCGAGTGCGACAATGTCGCGAGCATGATCTCGGCGCCGGGTCGGTGGCAGCCGTGGGGGCAGCAGTACACGTCGTCGGCCAACTCGTTCTACCATGAGTGGTACGCGCAGATCCGCAACGTGCACGAGAGGGACCGCGCGTTCGTCATCGCGCTGAACCCGTTGCTCCCCGCGGCGCGCCGCCTCGCGGTGCCGGCGGGATTGCAGCGCAATCCGCCGTACGCCGGAGCCGCTCCGCAGTAGGGACCGGTCGCCCCGTCGAGGGGTCCCGGAGCCGAGGCTGCCGCCTTGAGCGCGGGAACCCCTCGACCCTCGACCATCGACACCGCCGGGATCCCTTCATGTCGCCCTTCGCCATCGCCCTGCTCGCCGCCCTGCAAGTCCCCGCGGCGACGCCCGCCGCCCGTCCGGGCTCGGCGACGGGATCGGGGACGCCGTACGACTCGACGGCGGCGGCGATCGTGACGATGGGCTATCGGGTGGGCTACGTGCGGGGCGCGCTGGGACAGCTCAGGCTGATCGTCTTCAACCAGCCCACCAACATCGTGTCTGGCGCCGAGCGGACCCGGCAGCGGTGCCAGGACTTGGAGCGGAGCGCGCCGGAGGAAGGGCGGAGGCTGTGCCGGTCCTGCCTGACGGCCTCGGCCCAGGCGGCGGTGGAGCGGTACCGGCGGCGGATGGAGCCGCTGAGGGCGTTAGGCGCCGAGTGCGCCCGGATGCTGGAGCCGCTCGCGGCCGGCCGCGGGCCGGTCGCCGTGGACCGGGCGCGGCGCACGGTCGCGGAAGTGAACGCGCGGGCCGAGGCCGCCTTGCGGCTCTACGAAGGGGACCTCGCCCTGGTGCGCGTGGCGTTCGGGTGGGCCGCGCCCCCTGCCGCCGCGCCCCGTCCCCGCTAGCGGCCGACCCGCCGCTCTCCCGCGGCCCGGAATTCGGAGCCCGGGTTCCAGGTCGGCTGCGCCCGCGCGTTCCCCACCAGGAGGGCCACCCGCACCAGTACGCGCGCCTGCTGCAGCGCGCCGTCCATCGTGTACCAGGGCAGGATCTCGTCCGTGACCTGGTGGTAGCGCTCGCGATTGTACGTGCCCCACGCCTGTTCGCCCCAGCCCGCCGGCTTCCCGACGTACTCGTTACCGTGCTCCCACGAGAGGGCCGGCACGCCGGCGCGCGCGAAGGGGAAGTGGTCGGACCGGAAGAACGAGCCGTTGAGCAGGGTCGACTCGTCCACCTTGACCCGCAGGTGCTCGGCGCCCGCGGCGCGGTCGAAGATCCGCCCCAGGCTCGACTGGTCGCCGCCCAGCACCGAAATGTCGCGGGTGGAGCCGAAGAGATTCGCCTCGTCGATGTTGAGCACCGCCGCGATCAGCGCCAGCGGCACCGGCGGCCGCTCGGCCAGCGCCTGGGAGCCCAGGAGCCCCTTCTCCTCCGCCGCCACGCCGATGAAGAGGAGCGAGCGGCGCGGGCGCACGCCGGTCCGCACGAACGCGTCCGCGACCGCGAGCATGGTGGCGACCCCCGAGGCGTTGTCGAGCGCGCCGTTCAGGATCGAATCCCCGTTCACCGGCCGCTGCGCGATCCCGTGATGGTCGTAGTGCGCGCCGATCACGACCACTTCGTCCCGGAGCGTGGGATCGCCGCCGGGGAGCCGGCCGATCACGTTGGACGTGCTGGTCCGCCGCAGGGCGGAGCGCACCGTGCCGCGGAGCTCGATCCCCGTGGCCACCGGCCGGAAGTCCCGGCGCGCCGCCGCGCTCATCAGCTGATCGAAGTCGATGCCCTTGGCGCGCAGCAGGTCGGTCAGCGCGCTCTGGGTGATCCACGACGCGAAGGCGAGCGAGGTCGCCGGACGGTCGAGACGCACCTGGTCCCCGGTCCACGAGTTCCGGACGGTGGTCCAGCCGTACGTGGCCATCGTGTCGTTGTGGACCAGCATGATCCCCGCCGCGCCTCGGCGCGCCGCCTCCTCGATCTTGTATGTCCAACGGCCGTAGAAGGTGAGGATGCGCCCGCGGAAGATCGCCGGGTCGCGGAGTCCGGGGTCGTTCACCAGCATCACCAGGATCTTCCCGCGGACGTCCATGCCCTTGTAGTCGTCCCACTGCCACTCGGGCGCCGCGATGCCGAAGCCCACGAAGACGAGCTCACCCGTCGCGCTCACCACGCTGTCGGACCGCTCGGCCCACGCCACGTAGTCGTCCGGGAAGCGCAGCGTGCGCGCGGGCAGGCCCCCGGTGATCTCGAACGTCGGCGACGGCAGCAGGGTGACGATCGGCACCCGATGGAAGTACGTGCCGCTGTCCCCCGCGGGCTCGAGGCCCATGCCCATGAACTGCGCCGCGATGTACTGCGCCGCGATCTCGCCGCCGCGCGCGCCGGTGCCGCGGCCCTCGAGCAGATCGTCGGCGAGGAAGTGCAGCCGCGAAGAGATGTCGCTGGCCCGCAGCGCGCCCGTGACGCGTAGCTCGGGAGCTGCGGCGCGCTGCGCGCGCCCGGGCGACGTCAGCGCCACCACTGCGGTGAGCGTCGCGAGCGTCGAACGAAGGGTCTTCATCGGTGTCATCCGTGGGTGAAGTGGATCGAGCGCGAACCGTAGCGACAGTGTTGGGTGTGGGCAAGCGACGTCGTCCACAAAGTTATCCAGTCCACATGTCGACACCCTGGGGAGAGTCGCGCGAAAGCGTTCAACGCGTGAGAGTTGGAGTCCACATCCTTACGCACACGAGGTGACGTAACCCGAAGCAAATCCGGCACTTGCGAGCACTTTCGGCGGGCCTATATTTGGCGCTGTCGTCAGCGGGGAAGGGATCGGGCTCTGCCTGATCAACGCCTGTTGACGGGCCCGAGCGGTAGCTTGGGGGAGGGTGCCGAAGCAACAAAGGGCTCAGGCATCCGTCGATCCCAGGGCAACCCACCGACTCGGACAGGCGAGGCCAATCGCGTGCCTCGTCCCACCCCGCCGTGGCGCAGCGGGGTGCAATGCGGGAGGCCGGTCCGCGATCCGGCACGACCCGAAGCGCTCGGCGCAGTGAACCGTGAGGCATGGCCATGCCGCGCGGGGATGGAAGCCGGAGCTTCTGCCAGCCCTACCGGGAACCTGAAAAGACAACCGGTGGCTCGTGGGAGAAAAACGAAGGAGCAATCCTTCGGCTCCGGGTAACTGCTCCGGCGACGGCCCGACTGGGGAAACTCAGTTGGGCCGTCGTGTTTCTACTCCCCGCCTCCCAATTCCACGTACGTCCAGCCCCGCGTGCCGCCGCTCGCGAACGACGCCGGCGGGAAGAGGAACCCCGCGCCCGTCACGCTGAACCAGCCGGCGTGCAGGTGGTCCGCGCCCTCCGGGACCGGGCCCTGGAAGAGCTCGAGGAGCCAGCGCCTGACGTGCTCGACCTCGGGTGCGCGGGCGGCGAGGAACGAGACCAGCGCCCCTTTGCCCTGCGTGGTGACGAGGAAGTGCG
The DNA here is from genome assembly GCA_041484135.1 of Gemmatimonadota bacterium. GTDB lineage: Bacteria > Gemmatimonadota > Gemmatimonadetes > Gemmatimonadales > JACORV01 > JACORV01. The sequence goes on along the minus strand of JBGPHD010000002.1, from coordinate 17,548 downwards.
CCACCGCGTTCCACCGCTCGGTGAACTCGTAGCCCCGCACGAAGGGCTCGTCGATGACCTGCTTGCCGTCCACCGGCACGTGCTGGCGTGTCTCCATGCGCGGGCCGAAGAACCGGTAGACGGTGTCGCCGCCGACCTCGCGCTCGATCACGGTGGCGCCGGTCTCGGCGGCGAACCAGACGGCGTGGAGACGGTCGGCGTGCTGCACGAGTCCCGTCTCTCCGGTCCACTGGAGGGCCGCGAGGGCGTGGAAGAGCGGGCAGCCGGCGCTGTCGTCGTCGGCGGGGAGGAGGCGCGGGGCGCGCCCCGCCGCGCGGAGGAACTCGGCCAGGGCGTCGGACCGCTCCTCGAACGATGCGGTGGTGCGGGGAAGCTCGCCGGCCGTCATGCAGGAATCTTACCCGGCGCGCGCCGGCGGCGCAGGAGGCGGCTTCAAGCGATAGGCGATCGCGATCTCCCCGGTATCATGGGCCGGCGTCATCAACCCTTCCGGCAGGGCGTGCGCGGGCAGGAGGTGGCGGATCGCGTTGGCGTAGTACTCGAGGAGCGGCCGCTGCCGCGGCATCACCACGACCGTCTCGCCCTCCACGAGGACGGTGCGGCGCATGCGGAACATGAGCCGCGCGCGCTCCCAGGTCTCGAGGATCTCGCGATCGGCGCGCACCACCTTGGCGTTCCGCTCCAGCAGGTGGTCGCGATAGTCCTGCATCCGTGCCAGCACGTCGGCGAGGGGCATGGTGTCGCGCTCGAAGGAGAGGAGCGCCGCCGAGGCGAGCGAGACCGGGGTCACCGGGATCACGTCCTTGATGCGCTCGAGCACCTCGTCGGCCAGGCGCTGGACGTGGGGAAGCCGCTGGTCCTTGGGGAGGCGCAGCACGTCGCCGTCCTGTTTCGCCCGCCACGCGTTGAGCGAGAGGGGCGCGCCGAAGTTCACGGCGGCGCGGCCGTAGCGCTTGAGCCGCCCGCTGAAGAGGCGCACCGTGTTGAAGAAGAGGTAGTTGGTCACGGCGAAGAGTTGCTTGCGGCGCGGCTCGCGCAGCGACTCGTCGAGGCATTCGCGGATGAGCGAGCGGTCCTCGAGGGTGCGGTCGTAGTTGATGGCGACCGGGACGAACCAGATGTCGCGGTCGAACCCTTCCTCGCGCGCCGCCCCCACGATGTAGTCGAGCAGGCCGATCTTGGCGGGCCGGAACTTCCCGTCGCGGCTGAGCCCGCCTTCGAGGAAGATCCCCTGCGTGACGCCGTGGCGGGTGATGAGCTGGATGTAGCGCTCGAGGACCGCGTGATAGAGCGGTTCCCGGTAGCGGCGCCGGATGAAGTACGAGCCGAAGGACTTGAAGATCGTCTCCAGGGGCCAGACGCGGGCCCATTCGCCCACCGCGTAGCTCACCGCGACGCCCTGCGCCAGCACGTAGGCGACCACGACGTAGTCGGCGTTGGAGCGGTGGTTCATCAGGTAGACGACGACGTCCTTCTTGGGGATGCGGTTCAGCGCGTCGTCGTCCTCGTATTCGATCGTCACCTTGTAGAGCAGGTTGAGCGTCAGCTTGGCGAGGTTGTAGCCGAGCTTGTAGTAGGAGAGGACGTTGAAGAAGGGGAGGATCTCGTCGATGTAGCTCTCGACGCGGACCCGCACGTCGAGCTCGCTGACCTTCTTCTCCTTCATGTGGGCACGCATCGCGTCCACCACGACCGGATCGAGGATCAGCTCGTCGTGGATGGAGCGGCGGCTGACCAGCTTGAAGCGGGCGATGCGGGCCTGGAAGTCGCGCACGGTGCGGCGGGCCCAGCGGCGGAAGCGACTGCGCACCACGCTGGCCGCGGCGCGCTTGGTCCAGAGGACGAGTCCGCCGGCAAGGAGCGCGGCGAGGGTGAAGAGGAGCCAGGCGGCGAGGGTCACGGCGCGGCGCGGGCGGCGGTCTCCGGCGTCATCGCAGGTACCACGGCGCGGCGCGCACCCGCGCGGCGAGCGCGCTGTCGGATGTGACCGCCGCGCTCGCGAGACGCTGCAACGTGGGCAGGGCGCGCCCCACACGGCCCTGCGCCGGCACCTGCGCGCGCCGCGCCCACACGCTGTCCATGACGTCGGCGCGGAAGGCCAGCGGCAGCTCGAGCTGCCAGATGGGCCGGGCCGGTGATCCGGCGACCAGCGTCACCGCCATCGCGCCGGCGAACGTCGAGTCGGGCAACATGCCGAGCTGGAGGAGCGAGGTCGTCATGCGGGCGAGCGCGGAATCGGCGCGGGCGAAGCCGCCGCGCATCAGGAAGAGGTTGAACATCCAGGCGAAGGCCTCGGTATTGTCGGTGGGCACCGGCACCAGCAAGCCGATGAGGCCGCGCGCCCACAGGTCCGCGGCGATGCGCTGGGCCTCCTCGTACCGGTGGAGCTTGCCCGTCAACGCCAGCCTGCGGCACTCGACGCAGGTCAGCCCGACCTCGACGCCGAGCGACTCGGCGACCGCGATCTCGCCGAGCGCGCGCTCCCACTCGCCCAGGAGCTCGCTCACCGCGGCCGACGCGACGTGCGCTTCGGCTTCGCCCTGGCCGACCGCCAGCCACCGGTCGATGATGTCGCGCGCGGCCAGGAGGGCGCGGCGCCGCGCGACGGCCAGCGTCTCCGCGGGCACGGTGCTCAGGGACTCGACGGGGACGAGCTCGAAGCTGTCGCGGAGGAGCGGGACGAACAGGCGCACGTTGCCGGCCTGGAGGAACGTGGCCTGGAACGACCCGGCCTCGCGATGCACCGCGGCGATCAGGCCGGGCATCCCGCCGCCGGCGAGGAGGTGCGCATAGACGAGCGGGATGAAGGCGGCATGATCCAGCGGGTCCAGCTCGAGCACGCGCCGGGCGAGGCGGTTGTTGCGGTTGAGCGAGCCGCGCGGCCGCTCGCCGCGGCCCGAAGGCACGAGCAGGGGGTCGGAGTACTCGACGAGCGACAGCAGGCTCACCGCGTTGATGTCGTTCGAGTCCGCGGCAACGAGTCGTTCGAGCGTGCGCCTGGCCGCCGTGAACTGCCCCTCGAAGATCGCGTTGAGCGCCAGCGTGTGATCGCGGTCGGCGGCCGGCAGCTGCGCGGAGAGCTGCGCGGCGCGGGCCGCGTACCGGTGCGCGGCGCTCTGCGGATCGAAGGTGGAGAGCGGGTTGATGAAGAGCGATGAAATGGACAGCAGCACGTACGGCTTGGCGAAGGTGCTGTCGAGCCGGACGGCCTCGAGGAGGGCCTCGCGCGCACGGCGGTACTGCGCGCGCTGCGAGAACGCGACCCCGCGCAGGTAGGCGCGATACGCGTCGAGCGAGCGGGTCGTGGCGGCACCGAGGTCCACGCTCGCCGTGTCGAGGCCGGCGGTCCGCAGCAGCCGCGTGCCGATCCGCTCGAAGGCGGGGCGCACGTCGGCGCCGGCGGCCACGTCGTCGGAGGCGCGCACCAGTTCGCGGCCCGTGAGCACATCGTAGGCCCGCGCGCTCACCCGCACGCGCCCGCCGGTGGCGAGCACCTCGCCCGTCACGGCGGTCCATCCCGCGGTCTCCTCCGCGACCCGGCGCACCCGCACCGGGTCCATCACGGCGCCCGATTGGAGGCCGGCCCGGCGGAGCGCCGGATAGAGCCGCTCGTCGGGCACGACGGTGATCTCCTGCCAGCGGCTCAGCGCGTCCGCCAGCATGGTGGTCGAGCCTTCGACCAGCCACTCCAGGTCCGGCGACCGGGACAGGTTGCGGAACGGGAGGATCAGGAACCGGCGGCCACGCTCGGCCGCGTTAGGTGGCGCGTGGGCGGCGGCGCGCACCCGGGCGCCGGCGCAGGGTGGCGGCGTCCCGTCCGGGCACTGCGCGTGAAGGGGAGCAGCAAGCGCGCCGCACGCCGCGAGCGTGGCGAGGGCGAGCGGCAGTCTCACGGGTAGGTGACCGGGACCGGCTCGTCCACGCACCGCGCCGCAGGATCGGCCGGATCGCGCCCGCAGGGGCGGAAGCGGAAGCGCACCGTGGTCGGGCGCTCACGCCGGAGCGCGGCGACGACGTCGGCGTCGCGAAGCACCACGCGCAACCCGCCGGCCTCGGGCCCCACGGACACCACCGCGGTGCGGACGGGCCGGTGCGGCGCCGTGGTATCCGCCATGACCTCGTGCAGCGCGCGAAGCGCGGCGCGCAGCAGGTCGGGCAGCGGGCCGGTCCGGGGCCTGAGGCCCGCGATGCGGTCCACGTTCGCGATGACCTCCCAGTGCTTGCCGCCCGCGTCGAACTCCGCCGTCCAGGCGAAGTCGGACTCGGTGATGGGCGTCTCGGCGCGATACCACGAGAAGGTGTCGCCCTGGACGGTCCAAGAGAACGTGGCCACGCTGTCGGTCACCGTCGCGCGGAGCGGGTGGAAGCGCTGCGCCGTGGCGATGCGGAGCGCCCGCGCCGTGCGATGGCGCGCCTCGTACCACGGGAGGCCGACCACGGTCGCGCGGGCGGCGCTGTCCATGCCCGCGACGGTCGCGAGCTCGTAGGCAAGATCGGCGCGCCCGCTGCCTTCGAGCGCCCGGGCGCTCGCGAGCACGTCCGAAGCGAGGTGGGCGCGGCCCGGCGTCAGCGTGTCCCGGAGCAGCAGCATGGCGGAGAAGGGCAGCATGCGCGCCACGCTGCTCGTGGAGGCGAGCCTCGGCGCGTCCGCCAGCACCTTCTCGAGCACGGTTACGCGCACCTCGACGGGCAGGTTGAAGAACTGGGGCACGTAGCCGCTGAGGAAGATGAAGCCGAGCATGTCCCCCGACAGCTCGGGGTTCGCCAGCGCGGCCGGCGTCAGCGCGACGATCGTCCGGTCGAGCAGCGCGTCGGCGCGGTCGTAGCGCCCTTCCATCTGGAACAGCGTGAAGCCCCAGCCCGCCCCTTCGATCTGGAAGGCATTGAGGGTCGACATGTCGAGCGCCCCGGCCTGGAGCAGCGAGTCGGCGATCCGGGAGCCGTCCGCGTACCGCCGGAGCTTGGCGAGCAGCGCCATGCGCCGCGCCGGGACATTCTCGAGGCCGGTCTCGACGCCCAGGGAGTCGGCGGTCTCGAGCTCCCGCAGCGCCGTCGCGGCGTCGCCGCCCTGGTCCGCCACCCGGGACGCCCACAGGTGCGCCTCCGCCTCGGAGCGGCCGACCGCGAGCCAGCGGTCGATCCAGGCCCGGGCGACGGCCAGGGCGCGCGCCCGGGCGGCCCGGACCGTATCCGCGGGCACCGTCTGGAGCGACTCGGTGGGTACCAGCACCAACGAGTCGAACAGCAGCGGAACGAAGGTCCGCGCCGGCGGGCTGTTGAGTAGGGCCGGGAGCGAGGCGGCCTCCTCGCGCCAGGCGGGCACGAACCCCGGCGTTCCGCCGGCCGCGAGCAGATAGAACTGGGTCAGGTTCCCATAGAGGTGATGCCGGGAGGGGTCGAGCTCGAGCACGCGCTTGGCGATGGCGAGCGCCAGGTTCATGTTCCCCGCGGGACGCTCCCCCCCGCCGCTGCGGACGAGGATCGGGTAGAAGCCTTCGGCGCTCATACGCCACTCGAGCGCGTCCACGTCGGTGGTGTCCTGCGAGGACAGGCGCACCAGGCGTTCGCGCGCGGCACGGAAATGCCCGCCTAACAGTTCGTTGATGCCCAGGACCAACTCTCGGTCCCGGGGGGCGAGGCGGTCGGACAGTGCGGCCGCCCGGGCGACATAGGCGAGGCTCCGCGAACCGGCCGTGGCGATCTCCATGGGGTTGGCGCCGAGCGTAGCCTCGGCGAGCCGCATGTAAGCCTGGGCGTAGGTGCTGTCGATCCTGACGGCCTCGAGGAAGGCGTCCCGGGCCTGCCGCACCTCGGACCGGTTGTAGTGCGCGACGCCGCGGACGTAAGAGCGGTACGCGTCCAGCGAGCGCGTGGTGGTCGCCGCAAGGTCCGCCGCCGCGGTGTCGATACCGGCCGCGCGGATGAGGCGGGTGCCCAGGCGCTGGTAGACCGCCCGCACGTCCTCCCCGGCCGCCGTCTCCTCCACGGCGCGCACCACCTCCTGGTTGGAGACCACGTCGAAGGCTCGCGCGCTCACCCGGATCCGGTCGCCGAAGGCGAGCACCTCGCCCGTGACGGCGGTCCAGCCGCCCGTCTCGCCCGCGATGCGCCGCACCACCGCGAGGTCCATGACCGCGCCGGGGTGCAGGCCCGCGCGCCGGAGCGCGGGGTAGAGCCGCTCGTCGGGGACGACCGTGAGCTCCTCGCGCCGGCTCAGCGCGTCGGCGATGAGCACCGGGGAGCCCTCGACCAGCCACTCGTGATCGGGCGAGCGTGACAGGTTGCGGAACGGCAGGACCAGGAAGCTGCGCCGGCGCTGCTCGGCCCCGGGGGGCGGAAGGCGGCGCGGCGCCGCGCGGCGGGCCCCCGCGCACGGCGGCGGCAGGCCGTCGGGGCATTGCGAGAAAGCCGGATGCGCGGACGCGACGGACGCGCAGACGCACAGGAGAAGCAGGCGCATCGTCAGGCGGTGGGCGTCTCGCCGGCGGCCTTGGCCGACTGGAACGCCATCCCCTTGAGCCGCGAGATCCGCATCGGCATCGGCGGATGGGTCCCGAAGAAGTTGGCCATCCGCCCTTCCTTGGCGTTGACGGCCCGGCCGAGCGGGTCGGCGATGCAGAGGTGCGCGGTGCCGCGCTTGATGGACGCCGTGGGGGCCTCGGCGGCCTCGATCTTCGCGAGGGCGGAGGCCAGCGCGGCGGGGTTCCGCGTCAACTCGGCGCCGGTGGCGTCGGCGAGGTATTCGCGGTTGCGCGAGACGGCCATCGCCATCAGCCGGGTGATCAGCGGCGCGAGGATCAGCGTGATGAGCCAGAGTACCAGGACGACGATCATGAGGGCGCCGGCCCCGCCGCCCTTCCGCCCGCCGCCGCGGCCGCCTAACAATCGCCCGCCGCCGCCGCGGAAGAAGCGGCCCATGCCGTCCGAGAGGATCACGATCACCCCGACCAGCGCCGCGATCATCGTCATCAGCTTGACGTCGAGGTTCCGCACATGGCCCATCTCGTGCGCGACGACGGCCTGGAGCTCGTCCCGGTTCAGGGCCGTCAGCAACCCGCGCGTCACCGCGACGCAGGCCGTCTCGGGGCCGTTCCCGGTGGCGAACGCGTTCGGATCGGCGTCCTCGACGATGTAGACCTTCGGCCGAGGCAGCCCCGCCGCGATCGCCATCTCCTCGACCACGTTCATGAGCTGCTTCTCTTCGAGCGTCTGGGGGTTGACGAGCTCGACGCCGCCGCACGCCCAGAGCACCTGCTTGGCCCCGCGCCGCACGGCGTTCCACGCCACGATGGACGCGATCAACGTGACGACGATGCCGATCCAGGGCACCGTGTAGTGCGCCGTCCCGTACGCGTCCTGGCTGCCCAGATACAGCACCAGATCCCCGCCGAAGCCGAGCCAGGCGAAGAAGAGGATGAAGAGCAGCAGCCAGAGCTTCGTCTGGCGACGGTTCCGGGCCTGCTGCTCGAGGAGGTTCAGCGTCTCGGTCACGCGGCCGGCGGCTTCTTCCCCATCGAGAGGTCCACCTGCGGCACCGCCCGGTCGCCGGCGTCCTCGATCTCCCACAGCTCGGCCGGCGACGCGCTGGCGAGGCCGACGACGAGGTTGGTCGGGAAGAGCTGCTGCCTGGTGTTGTACTTGGTCGCCACGTCGTTATAGAACTGCCGCGCGAAGGCGATCTTGTTCTCGGTGGAGGACAGCTCCTCCTGCAGGCCCTTCACGTTCTCCGAGGACTTGAGGGCGGGGTACTGCTCCATCACCACGAAGAGCTTGCTCAGCGCGCCGGTCAGCGCCCCTTCGGCCGCCGCGGTCTCCTTCACGCCGCCGCCGCCACCCATCGCCCGCGACCGGGCGTTGATCACCGCCTCCAGGGTCTCCTTCTCGAACTCCATCGAGCCTTTGATGGTGTTGACCAAGTTCGGGATCAGGTCGTGCCGCCGCTTGAGCTGCACGTCGATCTGCTTCCAGGCGTTGAGGGTCTCGTTCTTGAGGGTCACCAGGCCGTTGCGCGCACCAACAGCCCAGAAGGCGACGACCACGATCAGGACGACCAGAATGATGAAGGGCATGGCGTTTGGCCTGTTGGACGGGGGTAGCGCGAATGTGGCGGTCCGGTGTACCGCTGGCAAGTCCGCGCCTTCCTCGGTATCCTGTCCCATGCGCCGCGTCGCCGCCCTGCTCCTCCTCGGCGGCTGCCTGCCGGTCACCGTCGCCGCCCAGCAGCCCGCCTCCGGCATCACCGTGATCGCCAGCCCGTCCTTCCGCCCCACGGGCGTCCTGCTGCCGCACCTGCAGTTCTACGTGGCCGTGGACACCGCGGCCGGGGGCCTCGTCCTCGCCAACCTCACCGTCAACCCGGTCACCTTCACCGGGACGATCCGGGTCGAGGGGGCCCGGGCGGGAGCGCGGGAGCCGGAGCCGGGAGGTTTCGCCGACAGCGTGCGCTTCGGCGGCGACGGGCAGGTGGCGCTGCTGGTGGCCGACGCCGGCTCGCACGCGCCCATCGTCGTCGAGCCGCATGGGGCGCGGAACGCGGCCGGCGGACGCCTCAGCATCACCGCCCCCAATTGGCCCTTCAGCCGCGTGCTGGTCATCACCATCGACCCCGCCGATCTGTTCGAGCACTACTGGCGCGCGGCCGGCTACGGCGTGCGCGACCGTATCCGCGTGGACGACCGGCGCGGGATGGCGTTCCTCACCGACACCACCGTCGGGGGCACGGTGGTGGCCATCGGCATGGGGAGCGGGACCCGCGGGGTGCTGCGCGCCGACATCACGACGGTGCTCGTCACCCAACGCCTGGGGGAGGAGCTGGGCCGGGACCGGCGCACCGTGGGCAAGCTGGTGCTGGTGATCGACCCCGCGCGCGACCCGGCGGGCACGGCGCACGCGGAGATCATGTTCGGCGTGGGCGCGAGCGAGGACGAGGCGGCGCAGGCCGCGCAGGCGGCGTCGGCGGAGCGGGACGCGGCGCCGGCGGGCGCCATGCCGCGCCTGGCCACACCGTCGAGGGATGTGGACCTGGTCTTCGGCCAGCTCCTGGCCGCCACTCGCCCCATGCTCGACTGGGACCGGCTGGCGGGGGCGCGCAGTCTCCCCGCCGGCTCCGGGGACGCGCTGGTCGCGCGGCCAGCCGACGGATGGCGCGGGGCCGCCCTCGCGCTCCAGCTCGGGGATGCGGACGCCGTGTGCGGCCACTATCGGCTGTTCCGGCGGTACGGCACGGCGGGAGGCACCCCACCCCACGGCGTCGCGCTGCGCCTCGGTGCGCGCGGCCGCTCCCTGGCGATCGACTCCGCCAGCGCCGGCACCGTGGACGAGGAGGCGGGGCAGATCCTGACGGGGTACGCCTGCTATCGCGCGACCCGCGACAGCGCGTGGCTCGCCGGGGAGCTGCCGGTGTTACGCGGGATCGCCCAGCGCCACGTGGACGTCTTCTCCCAGGACTGGTCGGCCGTGCGCGGGGACGTTCGCGCCGGCCTGCTCCTGCTGGAAGCGCTGCAGCGCCTGGTGGAGATGGAGGACGAAGCGGCCGCCCGCTGGGGCTTCCCGGCCGCACCGGACCGGGGCGCCATGGGGGGCGCCGTGGAGCAGCTCCGTGCGGCGCTCGCGTCGAGCCGTGCGGCGCCGCGGTGGGACGCGCTCAGCGACGCCGCCACCAGCGCGCTCCGGTCGGGCTATGGCCGCCCGGCGGACCAGCCGGACACCAACGGTCTGACGATGGCCGCCGCGGGAGCGTTCTTCGACCGCGTGATCGGCGGGCTCTTCGGGGTGACCGAACACCTCGACGGCGTGGACGTGGCGCCCAGGATGGACGGCGTGGCGGACGACTTCACCTGGCGGCTGGAGGGATGGCGGCTCGCCGGCGACTCGCTCGCGCTCAGCTACCGGCCCGCCGATCGCTCGGCGACGATCCGGTTAGGCGCGCTCCGCCAGCAGCGGCTGACCCTGCGCTTCCCCTGGCTGACGCCGCAGTCGTGCGTCGCGGTGCGCCGGGGGACCGCGCCGGACGAGCATCCGGCGCTGGTGCTGGTAGCCGACGGCGGCGTGCTGGTGGACCTGCGCGCCTTCTTCGATCCCGCCGAGGTCACCGTCTCGGCGGCGCCCTGCGCGCAAGGACGTTAGGCTCCCCTGAAGCGTTGACGCGTTCTCAGCGCTCTTCCCGCCCCCGCCACCAGCCAGACCCATCCCAACAGCGCGACGGCGTGCCCAGGCGACGTCGCGCGCAGTTGCCAGGCCGCGTTCACCGGCACCGCCAGCGCACGGCCGAGTCGCGAGGCGGGCATCCAGCGGCGGAGCGCGATCACCCGGTTCGCCTCGGCGCCGCGGGCACGGAACGTGGCCAGCAGCGCCGCGGTCAGCGCCGGATCGCCCATCGCCCGCCAGCCGGGGAGGCGCGTCAGGTTCCACACGCTGGCCGTATTCCCGAGCCCGTGCATGTCGGTGGCGCCGAACATCGTCAGGCGGCCCAGGCGGCAGCGCGCGATGACGGCACGCCGCATCGGCTCGGGGAGGTCCATCGCCCTGGGTGAGACCGTCCAGATCTCGAACCCGCCCACGCCCCAACGGACCAGGTCCGCGATGTCGGGTCCCCAGTGGCTGCGCCAGTACTCGGGAAGGCTGGCAACGAGAAATGGGGTGTAGGGTGTCGGGTGCAGGGTGTCGGGGGACGCGAGGTGCCGGATCAGCGCGCCCGTCGAGTCCCAGCTTCCGGTGTACCCGGCGTTGTCGATCGCTTCGAGGTTGCCGAGGACGACGAGGTGCAGGCCGAAGAGCGACAGTTCCTCACCGTCGAGGAGGCGGGGCGGGCGGGCAGGCGCGTCGATACGCCACTGCTTCGCGGCCCCAAAAACGTTATGGTCGGTGACGAACGCGGCGTCGAACCCGGCGCGGGCGTGCCAGGCGGCGTTCTCCGCCCCGCCGAAACCGCGCCGCCCGTCGTGCGAGAGGGCCGTGTGGGAGTGGACATCGAGGATGAGCAGCTCCGCGTCGGCCACGACGAGGCGCGGGATCGGCCGGGGTGCGTACGCTACGTACGCGATGAACGCGGCGAGGCCGAGGATGAAGGCCGCCGCGGCCGCGGTCTCACGCCGCCACGCCGGCGCCCCCGCCGATCGGACCTGCCCGGCCGCGCCGGTCGGGTCGCGCGCCGGCTGGCCCTTCGCGGCGCTCGCCATCAGCCGTGCCAGCACGTACACCACGGCCGCCCAGAGCAGGAACCCCTTGAGGTCCTGCGCGCCGCCGCCATTCAGCCAGTCGGCGGTGAGCGTGAAGGGTGCGAAGAGGACGTGGGTGAACGGGTAGACGAGGCGGGCGTCGGTGGGGCCCTGACCGGAGACGACATCCATCAGCGGCGAGAGTCGCGCGAGCTGCGCCAGGAGAATGATGGCGCTGAGGAGGAGTGGACCGCGCCACCTCCGCATGCCCGGCTAAGGCTCCCCCTCCCATACGGTCTCGCGCAGCGCCCTCGCGACCACCTCGGCCGCGCGTTTCCTGCTCGCGCCCGTCCGGGCGGCGGGATGGTCGTGGCGGAGTGCCAGCTCGACGCCGTCGCCGGCGGCGAGGCGGTACCAGGCGCCGTCCTGGAGCGGCGCGGACTCGCCACGTGGGGCACGCCCTTCACCGTCGGAGCGCCAGCGGGAGAGGGCGCGCGCCACCCGGCCGCGCGGCGCGATGGTCGGCTCGAGATCCAGCTCCGTCGGCGCCGGGAGGTTGCCGAGCGACGACGCGACCCGCTTTTCCAGCACGTCCCCGGGCGACTCGGCCAGCTCCTTCGAGATCACCGTGAGCGTCGCGCCTTCCATCTGCCGGAGCTTGATGCCCAGCAATTGGAGGAGATGCCGGTACCCGTAGGTCGCGGCGGTCCCGCGCCCGTCGGGCGCGCTCATCAGGTGGCGCGTGACGTAGAAGCGGATGGTGCGGTCGGTAGGCTGGCTCTGCGCCGCCGCATTGATCGGCGTGACCCCCGAGGCTTCCAGGATCCCGCCCGACAACGTCGCGAGGTCGCGGATGTTCCACGGGGCGAGTTTGGCGTACTCGCGGAGGGTCAGCAGCGGGTCGCTCATGCGCGGGGATAACGTACCGGCGACGCGACAGTGTCGCAAATGGGTGAAAGGTCACGACGGGGGGCGCGGTGGATCGGCCCCCCGTTGCCGTTGTTCGGGTCCGAAGATCCGTGCGCCGACGATTATCGTGGCCGCCATGGCGCGCGGCGTGACCCTTCCCGAGATGACGACCGTCCTGCTCGTCGTGTCGGTCCTCGCGGGCATCGCGACGCCGAGGCTCCGGCGGCACCTGGACCGCGCGGCGGTCGAGGAGGCGGTGCAGCGCTACGCGGTGCTCCACGAGACCACCCGCCAACTGGCCATCGCGCGGGGCGCCCTCGCGCGTCTCGAGCTGGACTCCACCCGGAACACGTTGGTGATCGCCGTGCGGAGGACACGGGTGGCGTGGGACACGGTGGACACCCGGATGCTGGGCGGCGCCGCGCTGGGCGCCAGCCGGTCCATCGTCACGTTCGACCCGATCGGGATCGGCTACGGCGCCTCCAACACCCGGATCGTGTTCACCCGGGGAGTCGCCGCAGATACCCTCTTCATCTCCCGGACCGGGCGTCTCCGCCGCGCCTGAGACCATTGCAACCTTTCTCCTCGTTCACACATCCAAACAGGTGAAGGGGGACGAAGCCATGGTCGCGCTCAACGAGAAGCTGCTCGGTGCCGGCGTGCTGCTGTTGGTGGGTTTGGGATGGCGCGGGTGGCGGTGGCGCACGGCGCAGAACGCAACGCCCGAGGAGCTGGCGGCGCTCCGGCCGACCATCTTCATTCCGAGGAAGAACGTGAAGGACCCGCAGTACGGAGAAGTGGTCGCGCGCAAAGTCTGACGGCGGCTTTGCCCGGTCACCCGGCCCCGGGGCGCAAGCTCCGGGGTCTTTTCGTTCCTAGTTCCCGCCGAAGCTCAGCGTCGCCGTCACAATGGTCACCGGGTCCACGCGGATGGCGCCGAAGAACCTCGTCGGCGGGTCGATACCGTATTCGCGCATGTCGATGGCGATGGACGCGACTACGTCCACGCCGCCCGGACGGAGGACCACCGAGCCCGGCACGCGGACCGTCTTCGTGATGCCGTGGATCGTGAGGTGGCCCTGGAAGACGGCCGGGATGGTATCGCCGCGGGGCGCCGCGGCGTCCACACCCACCAGCTCGAAGCGGATGGTGGGGAAGCTGTCCGCGCGCATGGCGTTGCGCATGTGCGTGTCGCGCAGCCCGATCCCCGTGTGCATGTCGGCTACGCGGAGCTCGATCGTGCCGTGCAGGTTCGTGAGGTCCGTGCCCTGGTACTCGGCGCGGAGCGCGGCCACATGGCCCACGAAGTCGTTCACTTTGGTGGCGCGCATCGCGAACGCGATCTCGCCGTGCCGGAGCGGCAACGCCGCGACCGCCTGGCCGTGAAGACGCGTCGCGGCCGCCAGTGTGACGACGGCCGCCATGAGAGACACCCCACACCCGTTCACCGTTCACCCACGCCGGCCTTGGCCGCGTACGGCTCGCACACCTCCCGGGCCACATCGGCGAAGCGGCGCGGCGAGACCCCGAACACGCTCTCCAGGGCGTTCGAACCGGTGGCGTTCCCCTCGAGGAGCATCGTCAGCTGGTCGGGACTGACCGGGTTGAGGTTGGGCAGGGCCGTGCCGGCGCTCGCCGCGAAGCGCGCGATGCCCACCCGCACCGGGACCCGGCGGCGCTTCACGCCGAGCGCCTGCTCGAGCTGGTCGAGCAACTGATGGTAGGTCAGGGCGTCGAGCCCGGCGATGTCGAAGGTGCCCTGGATGTCCGGGCGCTCGAGGGCCACCGCGAACGCCTCCGAGACATCGTCCACGGCCACCGGCTGAAGCCGGTACGTGCCGTCCCCGATGACCGGGATGACGGGTGACAGCCGGAGCATGTCCACCAGCATCTTGATGACCGCGTTGTCCGGCGCGGCGATCAGCGACGGGCGCAGGATCACGTGCGAGAGCCCGCTCGCGCGCACCACGTCCTCCGCCGCGGCCTTGGTCCGATGGTATGCCGTCGCCTCGGGCGTGGGACGCGCGCCCAGCGCGCTCATGTGCAGGAATCGCCCGACGCCCGCTTCGCGGCTGGCGGCGACGAGGTTGCGCGTCCCACCCAGATGGACCCGCTCGAACGTCTGCTTGCCCGTCTCGACGATGATGCCGACGAGGTGCACCGTGGCGTCGGCGCCGGAGACGAGCGCGCGGAGCGCCGCCTGGTCGTCCAGGTCCCCCGCGACGACCTCGACCCCGCGGTCCCGCAGCCGGCCGGCCCGCTCGGGACGGCGCGTGAGGATCCTGAGGTCGTGGTCGCGCCTGAGGAGCCGCTCGGCGAGGTGCGAGCCGACGAATCCGGTGGCGCCGGTCAGGGCGACGAGCATGCTGCCAAGATGCGGCGCGGAGGGCCGAAGCGAAACACCCGTGCGTCGAGTGGGTGGTCAGAAAGGACCATTTCCACTCTGAAACCCGACATTTTCGGTCGTAATGTCCCATGAAACCGCCCCGTTGACGCGACCGTAGTCCAGAACTAGACTTTGGATTGAAATTGACTGTGGTCAAAATTACACTAGTGACGCTATCAGAGGCGCTATGACTGAGGTTGCTGTCGGACGGCGCGAGCGAAAGAAGAGCGAGACCAAGCGGCGGATCTTCGTCGCCGCGCTCGAGCTGTTCCATGAGAAGGGCTTCGAGGCGACGACGGTGGACGAGATCACCGAGCGCGCCGACGTCGCCAAGGGCACGTTCTTCAACTACTTCCCGCGCAAGGAATCGATCCTCCAGTACCTCAGCGAGGAATGGCTGGAGCAGGCCGAGGAAGCGGCGGCGGACTCCCACCGCCCCGCCGTGGACCGGTTGGTCACGTTGTTCGGCACGGCCGCCGCGGCCTACGGCGAGAACCGGGCGCTCGCGCGGCTGGTGGTCCGCGTCAGCATGCAGACCATGTGCTGCCCGGAGCCGGAGGGCGCGACCCATCGGCTGGAGCAGTTCTTCTCCCGGATCTATCGCGAAGGCCAGGAGCGCGGCGAGTTCCGCACCGAGGTGGACGCGCACCGCGCGTTCGGCGTCCTCGGCGCCGTACTGCTTGGCACGCTGCTCTGGTGGGTGGGCCCCAACGACGAGAGCCTCGACCAGGTCGCCCGCCAGGTCACGTTGCAGGAGGCGGTGCGGCGGCAACTCACCATCGTCTTCGACGGCCTGCGCAAGCCCGGGGGGGCCTAGATGCGCGCCCTCACGTCGATCGCCGCCGCCGTGGCCTTCGCGGCGAGCGCTCACGGCCTGTCCGCTCAGGCGCCGGCTCGGCCGCCCGTGCGGCTCACGATGCAGGAGGCGGTCCGCCTCGCCCTCCTCAACGGTGAAGAGGTGAGACTGGCGCGCGCCTCAGTGGAACAGGCGCACGGGCAGGTGACGGAAGCGTTTGCGTCCGCGCTGCCGGAGATCCGGACCTCGATCACGTACCAGCGGACCTTCGCGTCGGTCTTCGCCGGAGGGCAGAGCACCGGCCCGACCCTGGCGCCCTTCGCGCCCGACACGACGGCGTCGCTCGGCGAGCGCGTGCGCTACCTCGAGGACGAGTACCCGAACAACCTGCCGCGCGGGTTGTCGCAGCTCTTCGCGGCGACCCCCTTCGGCCGGGAGAACACCTACACCGCCGCGGTGACCGTCCAGCAGACCCTCTTCCAGGGGGGCAAGGTCGGCGCGGGGCTGCGGGGAGCGCGTGCCTACGAGCGCGCGACGCGGGCGCAGCTCGAGGAAACGCAGCAGGACATCGTCTACCGCGTGAAGCAGGCGTATCTCAACGCGCTGTTCGCGCAGCGCATGCTCGACATCGCCGAGGGGAGCCAGGCGCTGTCGGACGAGCAGCTGCGCCGGGTGCAGCTCAACCACCAGGTGGGCTCGTCGGCGGACTACGACCTGCTCCGGGCGGAGGTGGAGAGCGCGAACCAGGAGCCGCAGGTGATCGCGGCGCGCAACACGCGCGACCTGGCGGGGCTCGAGGTGCGCCGCCTGGTCAACATCGCGCCCGACCAGCCGATCGAGCTGGACGCCGGGATCCTCGCGGTGAGCGACTCGCTGCCGGCGGTGGACCTCGAGGCGCTCGATCGCGCGCTCGCGGACCGGGCGGCGCTCCAGGCGGCGGAGGCGGGCGTGGAATTCCGGCGCCAGGCGGTGCGGGTCTACCGCGGGGACAACTACCCGACGCTGCGCTTCAACATGAGCTACGGCGGCCAGGCCTTCCCGTCGGGGACCTTCCCCTCGGGGAGCGACTTCCGGAAGGACTGGACGGCGTCGCTGTCGCTCTCGATGCCGCTCTTCGACGGTTTCCGGACCCGCGGCCGAGTGGAGCAGGCGCGGGCGGAACTCAGCCGGGCCGAGCTGGTGCTGGCGCAGACGCGCGAGTCGGTGGGGATCGAGGTGGAGCAGGCGCGCGCCGAGATGGTGCGGGCGCGGGCCCTGGTGTCGGCGCGGCGGCAGACGGTGGCGCAGGCGACGCGGGCGCACCATCTGGCGTCGGTGCGGTACGCGAACGGCATCGCCGCGGCGCTCGAAGTATCGGACGCGCGGCTGGCGATGCAGCAGTCGCGGGTGAACGAGGCGCAGGCGACGCGGGACTATCTGCTCGCGTTGGCCGGCCTGGAGCGGGCGCTCGGGCGTCCGGTCCCGGTGGTGAGCGGGGAGCGCCGTGCGGAGGCTCCGGCGGGCATCGATCGATCGAACACGGGAGAGCAGACTCCATGAAGGCATATCAGAATGTGGCGGCGGCCTTGCTGCTGGCCGCGGGTGTGACGGCCTGCGGGGGCAAGCCGCAGGGTGAGGCGCAGGCCGAGGCGGCGCCGCAGGTGGCGACGTTAGGCGCGGCGGACATCGGGCTGGCGACGCGCGCGACGCTGCGCGCCGGTGTGCCCCTCTCGGGGTCGCTGGAGCCCAGGGTCAGCATGACGCTCGGAGCGCCGGTGGCCGAGCAGATCGCGGAGATGTTCGTGGACGAGGGCACGCCGGTGGCCCAGGGCCAGCCCATCGCGCGGTTCCGCGACGAGGTGCTGCGGGCGGGGGCGGCATCGGCGCGGGCCGACGTGGCCACCCAGCGGATGCAGGTCGGCATCTCGGTGGCCGAGTCCACGCGGGCGGAGGCGCTCTTCCGCGAGGGCGCGATCGCCTCGCGCGACCGGGACAACGCGATCCTGGCGCTCGACGCCGCGCGCGGGCGTTTCGCCCTCGCGGAGGCGCAGGCGGCCGGTGCCGAGGACCGGCTCGCGACGGCCACGCTGCGCGCGCCGGCCGCCGGCGTGATCAGCCGGCGGTACGCCCAGGCGGGGGACCGGGTCGATTTCGGCAAGCCGGTGGTGGACCTGGTGGACACGCGCACGCTCCAGCTCGCGGCGTCGGGGGAGGCGCAGTGGCTCCCCCAGCTCCGCCACGCCCGCACGGTGTACCACACCGAGGCGCAGCTCGCGGGCGATTCGGTGACGGGGCGCATCAGCCGTATCAACCCCACGGCCG
>JBGPHD010000001.1:0-68162 GCA_041484135.1 Gemmatimonadota bacterium | reverse complement strand
TGGGGCAGCCATGAAGCGCCGCCGCTTCCTCCAGGTCGCCGGGGTGACGGGCGCCGGTCTCGCGGCCGGCTGCAGCTCCGGCACGCCCGACCACCTGATGCCGTACCTGGTCCCGTCCGACGACCTCATCCCGGGCATCCCGACCGTCTACGCCAGCACCTGCCGCGAGTGTCCGGCGGGCTGCGGGATCCGGGTGAAGACGCGCGAGGGCAAGGCGATCAAGGTCGAGGGGAACCCGCACCATCCGGTGAACCACGGGCGCCTCTGCGCGCGCGGCCAGGCGGCGCTCCAGGGGCTCTACGATCCCGACCGCATCACCCAGCCGCGCCGCCGCGACGGCACCATGTGGCGCGCGATCACCTGGGAGCAGGCCATCGCCCAGCTCGCCGATGCCACGGGCACCGCGGCTTCTTCGGGCACCGATCGCGTGGCCCTCATCACCGGGGCGGAGAGCGGCCCGATCGACCGGCTCTACGACAGCTTCCTCACGGCCTTCCGCTCGACGCGCCGCCTCCGCTACGAGGCGTTCGCCTTCGAGCCGCTGCGCGAGGCCACCCGCCTGACGTTCGGCGTGGCGACGGTCCCGCAGCCCGACTTCGCCGCCGCGCGCTACATCCTCTCCTTCGGCGCCGACTTCCTCGAGACCTGGCTCTCGCCGACCGAGTTCGCGCGCGGCTTCGCCGAGTCGCACGGCTACCGGGACGGCCGCATGGCGAAGTTCGTCGCGGTCGAGCCCCGGCGGGGGATGACGGGCTTCAACGCGGACGAGTGGGTGGCGCCCAAACCGGGGACGGAGGGGTTGCTCGCGCTGGGCATCGCCTCCGCCGTCCTGCGGCAGGGCAAGGCGCGGGTCGGCGGCGTGGACGCCGACCGGCTGCGGGCCCTGCTCGCGCGGTTCGACGCCCGCACCGTCGCCGAGGCGACCGGGGTCGAGGAGCCGGTGATCGAGCGGCTCGCCTCCGAGTTCGCCGACGCGGCGCCCTCGCTCGCGGTGGCGGGCGGGGTCGCGCACCAGCACCGCGCCGCGACCCAGACCGCGGTCGCCGTCAACCTCCTCAACTACGTCGCCGGCAACGTCGGCCGCACCGTGCGCCTCCCCGCCGCCTCGCCGTGGGAGCGGGTCTCGAAGTACGCGGACATGCGGGCACTCATCGCCGCGATGAACGCCGGCACGGTGGACGTCGCGATGGTGCAGGGGACCAACCCCGCCTTCTCGCTGCCCGAGTCGGCCGGCTTCGCAGCGGCGTTCGCGAGGGTGCGCTTCAAGGTGGCCTTCGCCAGCCATCCCGACGAGACGGCGGAGCTGGCGGACCTCATCCTCCCCGACCACACGCCGCTCGAGCAATGGGGCGCGCTGGAGCCGGCGGCGGGAATGCGGAGCCTGGTGCAGCCGGCCGTGACGCCGGTGCACGACACCAGGCAGGCGGCGGACGTGATGCTCGCCGTCGCCACCCAGGCGGGCAAGACCATCGCTCCCGCGGGCACCACCTCGGCGCGCGACCTGCTCGCGGCGGGCCTCGCGCCGGCGGCGTTCGACGCGCAGCTCGTAGCGGGGGGCACCTTCGCGGAGACGGCGCCCCGGCCGGTGCGGCTCACGATGGACTTCGCGCGGCTCGCCTGGACGTTGCCCACCTTCGACGGGCCCGCCGACGGCCTGGTGCTCCTCGCGGTGCCCTCGCCGGCGCTCTACGACGGACGCGGCGCCAACAAGGGCTGGCTCCAGGAGCTGCCCGATCCGGCGACCAAGATCGCCTGGCAGACCTGGGTCGAGGTGCATCCCGAGACGGCGAGCCGCCTGGGCGTGCGCAACGGCGACGTCGTGACGGTCGCGGCGGGGACGCGGCAGGTGGAGGCGGTGGTGTACGTCTTCCCCGGCGTCAGGCGCGACGTGGTCGCGATGCCGATCGGGCAGGGCCATACGGCGTACGGGCGGCTGGCCCGGGGCCGCGGCGCGAGCCCGCTCAGCCTGCTCGGCGACCTGACCGACTCGTCGGGGGCGCTCGTCTACTGCCAGACCCGGGTCACGCTCACGAAGACCGGCGCGCAGCGGCCTCTCGCCACCACCGAGGGGAGCGCGCGGCAGCACGACCGCGGGATCGCCCGCGCCGTTTCCTTCGCCGCGATCACGTCCGGCCACGGGGAGCACGAGCCCGAGACCATCACGCCGGCGGAGCAGGCCGCCATCGACTCGGCGGCGGCGTCGCAGGCGACGCGCACCAATCTCGGCGTCTACGGGCTCGAGAATCCGAAGTGGGAGCTCGCCATCGATCTCTCCCGCTGCACCGGCTGCTCGGCGTGCGTGACGGCCTGCTACGCCGAGAACAACATCCCGGTGGTGGGCGAGGAGCAGGTGGTCCGCAGCCGCGAGATGGCCTGGATCCGCATCGAGCGCTACTACGACGGGTTCGCGGGCGGTGACACCGACCTCCCGACCGGCACGGACTTCGAGGTGCGCCAGACGCCGATGCTGTGCCAGCAGTGCGCCAACGCGCCCTGCGAGCCCGTCTGCCCCGTCTACGCGGCGTATCACACGCCCGACGGGCTCAACGGCCAGATCTACAACCGCTGCGTGGGCACGCGGTACTGCGCCAACAACTGTCCCTACAAGGTCCGCTACTTCAACTGGTGGGACTACGGCAACCCGGAAAGCCCGCAGTATTCGTTTCCGGGCACGCTGAGCTGGCAGCTCAACCCCGACATCACGGTGCGCACCAAGGGCGTGATGGAGAAGTGCACCTTCTGCGTGCAGCGCATCCGGTTCGCGCAGAACGACGCCAGGGTCAGCGGGCGCACGCTCCAGGACGGCGACATCACGACCGCCTGCGCGCAGACCTGCCCCGCGGGCGCCATCACCTTCGGGAACGCGCACGATCCGGCGAGTCGCGTCTCGCGCCTGGCGCAGGACGAGCGCGGCTACCACGTCTTCGAGCAGCTCAACACCCGGCCGGGGGTCACCTACCTCACCCGCGTCATCCACGGGGGGGAGGCGTAGCCGTGGCCGCTCCCGCGATGCCGCAGGGCGTGTCGGCGCCGCCCCCGCAGCCGACCTGGGCCGACGTCAATCGCGACATCATCCGCACCATCGAGCCGCCCGGCCGCGGCTGGTTCCTCGCCATGGCGGGGATCCTCGCGGGCCTGGCCTTCGGCGCGTTCTGCTGGGCGCGCCAGATCCGGTGGGGGATGGGCGTCACCGGGTACACGCCGCCCGTGTTCTGGGGTACCTACATCACCACGTTCGTCTTCTGGGTCGGCATCGCGCACTCCGGCACGCTGATCAGCGCGATCCTGTTCCTGTTCCGGTCCGGGTGGCGGAGCGCGGTGTACCGCGCCGCGGAGGCGATGACGGTCTTCGCGGTGATGACCGCCGGCCTCTTCCCGGTGCTGCACCTGGGCCGCGCGTGGTTCGCCTACTGGGTCTTCCCGTATCCCAACACCCGCGGCCTCTGGGCCAACTTCAAGTCGCCGCTGGTCTGGGACGTCTTCGCCATCTCCACGTACCTCACCGTGTCGGCGACGTTCCTGTTCATGGGGCTCATCCCCGACATCGCCGCGGTGCGGGACCAGGCGGTGGGGTGGCGCCGGAAGCTCTACGGGATCCTCTCGTTCGGGTGGCGCAACTCGGACCGCGAGTGGCATCACTTCATGCGGATGTACCTGTTCCTCGCCGCGCTCTCCACGCCGCTGGTGCTCTCGGTGCACAGCGTGGTGTCGTGGGATTTCGCGATGGGGATCGTGCCCGGCTGGCACGCCACGATCTTCGCGCCCTACTTCGTGGCGGGCGCGATCTACTCGGGCTGCGGCATGGTGATCACGATCCTGGTGCCGCTCCGCAAGGCGTTCCAGCTCGAGCGCTACCTCCAGGTGCGGCACTTCGAGAACCTGGCCAAGCTGTGCCTGCTGACGGCGTCGATCGTGACCTATGCCTACGCCACCGAGTACTTCGTCGCCTGGTACAGCGGGAACCCCATCGAGCGCGCCACGTTCTACAACCGCGCCTTCGGGGACTACTGGTGGGCCACGTGGACGATGATCACGTGCAATTCCTTCATCCCGCAGCTGCTCTGGTTCAAGAAGATCCGCACCAGCATCCCGACCCTGTTCGTCATCTCGATCTTCATCAACATCGGGATGTGGTTCGAGCGGTTCGTCATCATCGTGACGAGCCTCTCGCATGAGTTCGAGCCGTGGCAGTGGGCGTATTACCGGCCCAACTGGAACGAGCTGGGGATCATCCTGGGGAGCTTCTGCTGGTTCTCGATGTGGTTCATGCTGTTCATCAAGTTCTTCCCGTCGATGGCGATCTCCGAGATCAAGGAGTCGCTGCCGCCGCCCGGGACGAAGCGGGCGGGAGGGGCGCACTGATGGCCACGCCTCCCGTGACCTCCAGCCGCCCGGGCGTGGTGGGCGTCTTCGGATCCCTCGACGCGGCGGTCCTCGCGCTGCGCGAGCTCAAGGCGCACGACTACGCCAACCTCACGACCTACGCACCCGCGCCGTGCCACGAGTTCGACGAGGTGCTGGCGAAGAAGGAGAGCCCGGTGCGGCTCTTCACCTTGGTGGGCGGCTTGACGGGCTGCGCGCTCGGCTTCGCGTACGCGATCTCGACGTCCCTCGACTGGGAGCTGGTCACCGGCGGCAAGCCGATCGTCTCGCTCCCGCCCTTCGTGATCATCGGCTTCGAGTGCACCATCCTGATCGGTGCACTGTCCACGGTGGCGGGCATGTTCATCAACGCGCGGCTCCCCAAGCTCCGCCGCGCCGCCGGCTACGATCCGCGCTTCAGCAACGACAAGTTCGGCATCGTGGCCTTCGGTGGGCCGGCGCAGGTGGCCACGGCCGAGTCCATCATGCGGGCCGCGGGCGCCGAAGAGGTGAACGATGTCTGAGCGGCCGGGGCGGGGCGCGGGGCGCGGGGCGCTCGCCGTGTGCCTGGCGCTCGGCGCGGCGGGATGCACCACGCTCGACAACGCGGTCGGCAAGGTGCCGTGGTTCACCACCATGCGGGACCAGGTGGTGACGCGGCCCTTCGAGGCGCCGCCCGGCGCGGCGCGCCCCCTCACCCTGCCGGTGGGCTCGGTGCCCGTGACCGGTCATGAGGACTCGCTCGACATCTCCACCGATCTCAGGCAGATCGTGAACCCGGCCGCCCGCACGACCGCCTCGCTGACGCGAGGCCGCCGCATCTACGACACCTACTGCATCGTCTGCCACGGCCCGGCGGGGGCCGGCGACGGCACGGTGGCGGGCAAGATGGGCTACGTCCCGCCGCTCGTCACCGACATGACCAAGCAGCGCAGCGACGGCTACCTCTACGCGATGATCCGCCAGGGCCGCGGCATCATGCCGCGCTACGGCGACAAGATCCGCGGCGTGGACCGCTGGCACGTCGTGAACTACGTGCGGCAGCTGCAGGGCATGTGATGAGCGACCACGCGATCCTGGGCCGCGACGCCGTCCTGCGCCGGCTCGACCGGCCCCTGCCGGGCTGGGTGCGCCCGCTCTGCTATGGGACGGCGCTCGTCGGAGCGGCGACCTTCATCCTCCTCGCCCTGGGCGCCGACTCGGCGCGGGCCTGGCGCGCCTATCACATCAACTGGCTCTATTGGACCGGCCTGGCGCAGGGCGGCCTGCTCTTCAGCGCCGTCGTCAAGACCGCCAAGGGGCGGTGGAGCTACAACGTCCGCCGCATCGCCGAGGCGCAGGCGGCGTTCCTGCCGGTCTCGTTCGTGCTGTTCCTGGTGCTGTGGATCGGCCGGGCGCAGATCTTCCCGTGGATCGCCGCGCCCATCGCCGAGCCTGCCGTCAAGGCGTTCTGGCTTCGCGGCGGGTTCATGTTCGGCCGCGACATCGCCGGCATGCTGCTGCTCTACGGGATCAGCTTCTGGTTCCTCTATCACTCGCTCAGGCCCGACGCGGCGCTCCTCCAGGCGGGGGCCCCGGAACGGGTCCGGAAGCTCTACGCGTGGCTCGCGCGCGGCTCCGACCAGCCGGGCCGCGGCGCCGACTTCTCCGAAGAGCGCCAGAACTACATCGCCCCGGCGCTGATCCTGGTCTATGCGGTGGTGATGAGCCTGCTGGCCTTCGACCTCATCATGTCGCTCGCGCCGCACTGGGTGTCCAACCTGCTCGGCGGCTCCTTCTTCATGGCGTCGTGGCTGGCGGGGCTCATGTCGCTGGCGCTCCTCACCATGTTCTGGCGCCGGCACCTCCAGCTCGAGTCCCTGATCACCACCGCGACGCTCCACGACATCGGCAAGCTGTGCTTCGGCTTCACCGTGTTCTGGGCGTACCTGTTTTTTTCGCAATTCCTCGTCATCTGGTACGGCAACATGCCGGAAGAGACGAGCTTCCTCTTCCTGCGGATGGCCACGCCGGCGTGGCGGACCATCTCGACGACGATGGTGGTGCTGGTCTTCCTGGTGCCGTTCTGGGGCCTGATCGGCGCCAAGCCGAAGCAGACGCCGGCGATCTTCACGGTCTTCGCGCTGGTCTCGCTGGGCGGCCTCTGGCTCGACCGCTACGTGATGGTGGCGCCGTCCATCACGCAGAGCGCGACGCGAGCGCCGTTAGGTTGGCAGGAGCTGCTGGTCACGGCGGGGTTCTTCGGCGTGTGGGGGCTGTCGCATGCGTGGTTCGCGGAACGGTTCCCGATCGTCAGCCCGACCTACCTGGAGCGGGGAGAGCGGCGCAAGCACGCGCACGGCTCCCACTAGGAAGCAGCTGCGTTAGGGTGAAGGCCTGCGCGTGGGCCGGCGGGTGGGCCGGCCGCGCGGGAGCCGCACCGTCACCGTGGCCGTCCCGGTCACCGTGCCGACCCTGGCCCGGATCGTCGCCGTCCCGTTCGTCACTCCCATCACGAGTCCCGTCGGGGTCACCAGCGCGACCGCCGTGTCGCTGCTGGACCAGACCACCGGCTGCGCCAAGCTCATCGGCGCGCCGCTCTGGTCCTGGCCGCTCGCGGCGAGGCGCCGCGTGGCGCCGGCCTCCACGAAGGTCGCGGTGTCCGGGGTGACGACCACGGTGGTGAGCACCGGGCCGGCCGGCTGGGGCGGGGCCACCGGCTGGACCGGCGGCGGGGGCGGCGCCTCCACGACCGGCGCCGGAAACACGAGGTTGTCGAACCAGCCGTCGAAGTCGGTGCCGACGCCCCCCAGCGAGACCTGGATGATCGAGTCGGCGCGGGGCAGCGCCTCCCGGATCACGAACCGCTGGTTGCGGAGCCACTGGCCGGCCGGCGCGTCGCCGCGCGCCACGATCACGACGTTGGCGAGGCTCTGGCTGCGGCCGCCGTCGTCGTTGAAGGCGTACCACGCCTCGGACTCGGTCTGGTTGTTGTTGCGGACCCGCACCCGCACCACGGCCGGATACGCGGCGCAGTTGAGGCCGCATCCGTTCGGCACGCCGCTCGCGCCTACCTTGACGTCGAACTGGATGGCGGTCGCCGGCGTCACGGGGGCGAGCATGGCGAGCGTGAGCCCCGCCGTGCCGGTGATGCCGCGCGAGCCGGCACGCGCCACGTGCGCCTCGCCGCCCACGACCTCGAGCCGGACGCCGGCGGTGCTGTCGGGGGTCCAGACCGGGCCGGCGGTGTAGTTGCCGTCCGCGAAGTCCTCCCGCACGCTCGCACCGATCGCCGCCGCGCCGCGGGTGCCCTTGAGGATGGTGCCGGCGTCTCCCGAGGCATAGACCGACCCGTCACCGGCCGCGACCACGCTCCAGAGCGTCTGCGTGCTGCCGCTGGTGAGCGCGCTCCACGACGATCCGTTGAACCGGAGGATCGTCCCGCCCGCGCCGACCGCGTAGACGTCGGTGGAGGACGATCCGGCCACCCCGAGGAGGCTCTGGGTCGTGACGCCCGGCATCGCGGCCCACGCCGCGCCGAGGAGGCGCACCACGGTGCCGCCGTCGCCGACGGCGATCGCGTTGGTCGCCGAGGTGCCCCACACCGATTCGAGCAGCTGGGTCGTGCCGCTCGGCATCGCGCGCGCCGCGGTGCCGTCGATCCGGAGGATGGTGCCGGCGGCTCCCACCGCGATGACGTCGTTGCACGAGGCGCCCCACACGCCCCAGAGGTCCTGGGTCGTGCCGCTCGGGATGGTCCGCCACCTCGAGCCGTCGAACTTGACCACGAGCCCGTGCCGCCCCACGCCGTACACGCACGAGGCGTCGGTGCCCCACAGCTCGTAGATCGCCTCGCCCGCGTCACCCGAGCGCACCGAGGTCCACGCGCGGCCGTCGAACCGCAGCACCGTGCCGCTCTCGCCCCCCGCGAACACGTCGGTGGCCGAGGCCCCCCACACGGTGAAGAGCGGCAGGCTCGAGCCGCTGGTCATCGGCGTCCAGGTGGCGCCGTCGGTGGAGCGCACGATGGTCCCGCGCTCGCCCACCGCGTACTGGCCGCCCGCGCCGCCGGGCGCGGCCCAGACACGCTCGAGGCGCACCGGGGCCGGGATCCGCAGCGCGTTCCACGCGTTGACCGGGAGCACCGTGCCGCCCGCCCGCGCGGTCGTCCGCGTGACGATGGGCACGGCGGCACCGCTCGTCCTGCCCGCCATCTGCCCCAGCTGCGAGGACGCGTTGTCGCCCCAGCACCAGACCACGCCCTCCGCGGTGGCGCCGCAGGAGTGCGCGGTCCCCGCTGCGAGCGCGACGAAGGTCTGGCCCCCCGCCACCACCACCGGCCTCGGGCTGTCGGCGGTCTGGCCGTTGCCGAGCTGCCCGGAGCGGTTGGCGCCCCAGCAATAGGTGGCGCCGGTGGTCGTGATGCCGCAGGTGTGGGCCTCGCCGGCCTGGAGGCTCTGGAAGACGAGCGCGTCCTGGACCGGCGCGGGCCGGGGGCTCGCGGACATCGGCCCGACGCCGAGCTGGCCGTTCGCGTTCGAGCCCCAGCAGTGCGCGGCGCCCTCGCGGGTGAGGCCGCAGGTGTGATTGGTGCCCGCCGTGAGCGCCTTGAAGACCACGCCGCCGGCCACGGCGGTCGGGGTGTTGGCGTTGGCCACGGTCCCGATGCCCAGCTCACCGTTGGTGTTGGAGCCCCAGCACCAAGCGGCTCCGGCGGCGGTGAGCGCGCAGGTGTGTCCGCCCGCCGCCACGATCGACCGGAACGAGAGGCCCGCGGCGAGGGGCACGGCCACGGGGATGTTGCTGTTGGTGGTGGTGCGGGTCCCGAGCTGGCCGGCGGTGTTCGCGCCCCAGCAGAACACCGCGCCGGCGGCGGTGAGGCCGCAGCTATGGGCGGCGCCGACCGCGATGGCCTGGAAGACCTGGGTGCCGGCGACGGCCACCGGGGAGGCGCTGTTGGTGGTCTGCCCGCTGCCGAGCTGGCCGGCGGCGTTCGCGCCCCAGCAGAACGCGTTGCCGGTGCGGTTGAGCGCGCAGGCGTGCGACGTCCCCATGCTCACGGTCACGAAGACCTGGGTCCCCGCGACGAGGACCGGCGCCACGAGGGCCTCGTTCGTCCCCGCGCCGAGCTGGCCGGCCCCGTTGGCGCCCCAGCAGAAGGTCCCCGCGCCTAACGCGTCGCATGTGGCGCCGCCGCCGGCGCTCAGGGTTGGCCCGCTGACGGTGACGGGCGTCGCCGGGGTGGCGGGCGTTCCGTTGACCGCCACGGGCGGCACGACCGGCGCCGGGGCGATCCGTACCAGCCGGACGCGGACGTTCGTGGTCACACCGGGCAGGACCTCGCGCGCCACGCGCACGGGACGGTACCCGGTCTCCGCCACCCGGACGGTGTGGATGCCGGCGGCCAGCGTCGTCCGCTCGCCCGGCAGCGCCGTGATGACGCTGTCGATGGCGGCGCCCACGAAGTTGACCGGGCCGCGTTGGACGCGCAGCGCGCCCCGGCCCGGCGAGGTCTCCCCGGTGAACTCCCACGTCGTCTCGACCAGGCTGTCGTCGCCCACCGGGCGGAGCGCGGCCCGTGCGGCGAGGATCGCGGAGGTGACCCGCGGCGTGAAGTTGTTCGAGTCCACCGCGAAGCCCGGCGCCACCCGGTTGGCCCAGCGGAGCCAGAGGCCGGCGAGGGTGTCGCGCTGAAGCTCGAGCAACGCGTCGGTCAGCTTGTGAACGCCGGAGATCCAGAGGCTGTCACGCGGGCCGGCGGCGGGGTCGAGACCGGCCGCGAGGAGCCGTGCCGCGTTCGTGAAGTCGGCGCGGTCGTAGGCCGCGTGGCCCGCCCGGAGGGAGTCGCGCGCGCCCTGCGCGCGCGCGATGCCCACCGGAGACAGGATGAGAGCGAGAATGAAGAGGACGGCGGGCACCACGCGGGCGTGCCGCAGCCTCACGGAGTGCTCGGCGGGCGCATAACGAAAGTGAAGGTCTGGTCCTGGCCCGCGCGCACGGTGATCCGGCGCGACGCCGGCTCAGCGGTCCACCCGCCGGCGCGAGTGACCGAGATCACGTGGCCGCCAGCGGGGAGGGAGTCTGCCCAACCGAGGCCCGAACGCCGGGGGGCGCCGTCCACCGTGATGTCGCCGAAGCCACCGGTCAGCGTCACGCGCACGTAACCCTTCCCGGCGGCGACCGGCGGGGCGGTGGCGGAGTCGCGGCGGGCCCGCGTCGCTATCGCGGCGAGGGAATCGCGGGTGCGGTTGGCGCGGCGGACCGATTCGGCGCGTGCCGTCGCAGCGAGCCTGTTGGCCCGGTTGATGGAGTCACGGCGCGCGCCGGCCGCGCGGTCCGCGGCGGCACGGTCGTTCCTGGGCGCCGGCGGCGGCGTGAGCCGGCGCGCGTTGAACACCACCCGGCTGGTATCGCCGCCGGCCAGCGTCACCGAATCAACCATCGGTTCGAAGCCCGTCGCCAAAAGACCGAGAACGTGCGGGCCCTTGCTCAACGTGAACGACGCGCCCGTCGTGTCGCGCCCGTCGATCGTGACCTTGCCGCCGGCGGGCAGGCTCTCGACCGTGACCAGGCCCGTCGTCGGGGCGGCCGGCACCGGCGCCGGGGTCGCGCTGTCGGTCCGCTGCGGCGCCGGCGCGCCGGCCTGGGGCGCGCTCTCCTGGCCGCGCGTGGCGAACCAGACGCTGCCGGCCACGAGACCGCCCACCGCCACGATCCCGACCACGAGCTGCCCGATGGACCTGAGCCTCGACGGCTTCTTCTGGGCCGTCGCGAGCTCGCTGAGCTTCGCCTTGACCGACGCGCGCCGGTGCATGATCAGCGTCGCGTCCCCCTGGCCGACCGTGGCCTGGCCCTTCATCGCGTTCACGAACGCCGTGACCGTGGGGTAGCGCTCCTCCGCCTTCTTCGACACCGAGCGGTTCACCGCGGCGATGACGTGCTTGGGGAGCGAAGGCAGCAGCGCCTCGAGCGGGGGCGGCGGCTCCACGCAGTGCTTGTGCAAGAGGTCGATCGCGGACTCGGCCTCGAAGGGCAGGTGGCCGCTCAGCATCTGGTACGCCATGATGCCAAGTGAGTACTGGTCCGCCGCGCCGGTGAGGGTCCCGCCGCGACACTGTTCGGGGGACATGTAATACGGGGTGCCGAGGATCGCGCCCGAGCCGGTGAGCGCGCCGCTCTGCAGCTCCTTGGCGATCCCGAAGTCGGTCATGATGACCCGGCCCCGGGCGTCGAGCATGACGTTGCCGGGCTTCACGTCCCGGTGGATGACGCTGCGCTGGTGGGCGTAATCGAGCGCCTCGGCCACCTGCTCGAGGATGGCGACCGTCTCGGGGACGGTGAGCAGGCCCTTCTCCTCGAGGATGTCCGCGAGCGAGTGGCCCTCGAGGAACTTCATCGCGTACCAGAAGAGCCGGCCGCCGGGCGTGATGCGGTAGATCGGGATGATGTTGGGATGATCGAGCGCGGCCGCGGTCTTTGCCTCACGCTTGAAGCGCTCGATCGCGCCCTTGCCGAAGGTCAGCTCGGGCGGCAGCACCTTGAGGGCGACCTCACGCGCGAGGTGGACCTCGCGCGCCTTGTAGACCACCGCCATGCCCCCGCGGCCGAGCTCGTCCTCGATCTCGTACTCGCCTTTGGTTTCCTCGAGCAGCAGGATCTTGAGCTGGAGCGCGCCGGAATCACTGAGACGGTCGGAAGAGGACCCCCCCGTATCGCCCGGATTGGTGACCGCCGCCCCGCAGGTCGAGCAGAATCGGCTCGTCTCCGGGACCGCTGCATTGCAGCGCGGGCACTTGAGTTCGGTCGGCATGGGGGCCGTACATTCTACTGCGCGGGGGGGGGGCAGGGAAGGGTCGGGGTCACGAAACGGGTCCGGGGACGGGGGTCGGCCACCGGTTTCCCCGTCTTGGCTATCCGCCGTCTCCATCGTAAGTTAGTGCCCACCTCACCCTCAGGGCGGACCAGCCGGCATGGCAGCGACGCCGTACATCATCGTAGGTGGAGGCCTTGCGGCCGCCAGCGCCATCGAAGGCATCCGCGAGGTCGACGAGGAAGGGCCGATCACCCTCCTCACCGCCGAGCGCGAGCTTCCCTACCATCGGCCCCCCCTCTCGAAGACCTTCCTGGCCGGCAAGGACCAGGTCGAGGCCGTGCGGATCCACGAGGCGGCCTGGTATCCCAAGAACCACGTCACCGTCAGGCTCAATCAGACCGCCAAGTCGGTCCACATCGGCAAGCAGGGCGTCACCCTCGAGAACGGGGAACGGCTCTCCTACGACCGGCTCCTCCTCGCCACCGGGTGCCGGGCGCGGAAGCTCACCGTCCCCGGCGCCGACACCCCGGGCGTGCTCTACCTGCGCACCCTCCAGGACTGCTATGCGCTCCGGACGGCGGTGAAGCCCGGGACCAGAGTGGTGCTGGTGGGTGGCTCGTTCATCGGCATGGAGGTGGCCGCCACGATCCGCCATCTGGGCGCCGAGGTCACGGTCCTGGAGGTCGGGCCGACCGTGTACCCCCGGTTCTCCGACCCGAGCCTCTCGGCCTTCTTCCAGCAGCTGCTGGAGAGCCAGGGGATCAAGGTCCGCACGGGGGTGCGGGTGGCGCGGTTCCGGGCGCAGGACAACAAGCTCGCGGCGGTCATCACCGATGACGGCGAGCAGGTCCCGGCGCAGCTCGCGGTGGTGGGGGTGGGCGCCGAGCCCAATACCGACTGGCTCGCGACCTCCGGCTTCTCGATCGACCGGGGAGGCGTCATCGTCAATCTCCGGCTCGAGACCCCGGGCAAGAACGTCTGGGCCGCCGGCGACATCGCCCGGTTCCCGGACCCCATCACCAAGCAGCCCAAGCGGCTCGAGCATTGGGACAACGCGCAGGCCCAGGGGAAGCAGGCGGGACGGAACATGGCGGGCGCCGGCGAAGCGTACACCCACCAGTCGGCGTTCTTCTCCGACCTGCTCGACATCACCATCAACGTGCTCGGTGACACCGACAACCCGGACAGCGTGGAGATCCGGGGTTCCCCCGACGTCCAGGAGCCGAATTTCACGGCGCTCTACATGCGGGGCTTCCGGCTGACGGGCGCGGTGATGGTGAACCTGAATTCGCAGGACCGGGCGGCGGAGTTCGATCTGCTGCAGAAGCACATCGTGGCGGGGACGGTCCCGGAAAAGAGCTGAAGCAAGAAAAGCGTTGAAGGGAGTTATCTCACCCGCACCACCAGCATGCGCAGGCTGTCCGCCGGCATGTTCCCCGACAAGCTCAGCCAGAAGTACTTCCGGTCGAGCCACCGGATGCGCGTCAGGCCGCTCGGCGCGGTCGTGACCAACGTGTCGCCGGGCGCCATGCCGAGCGTCCCGATGGCGGCCCGCGCCTCGCCCGCCGTGTCCGCCGGCGCGGGGATGCGCTGCTGATCAAGGATCAGCGGGCGGCCCCGATCGTCGAAATAGAAGACCCGGACCACGTCATGGAGCCGGTCGGAGCCCGGGACGAGCCGGCCCGGCCCCACCTCGACGTGGTCCCAGGGACGCCCGTCGATGAGGCGGATGGCGCCGGAAAGGCGGCGCGCCGCCTGGTCGAGCGTGATACGGCGGAAGGATGTGAGCACCTCCTCGCGCGCGGTGTCGCGGCGGACGGCGCGTCCGAGCAGGTCCGCGGAGGGCGCGCGGGCCGCCGGAGCCGCCGGGGCGCCCGCGCCCCCGACGCCCGCCGCGCCGGCCAGGGGCGAGGCGGTGGGCGGCGCGAGGCGCTCGCCACGCTCCTGGTTCGCGGCGGCGGTCGGCGGTTGCTGCCGAGGCGTGGTGGGAGCGACCGGCGCGGGCGGGGCGGGGGCCTGCATCGCGCCCATGGCTGCCGGCGCGCTGGCACGGTCCAATCCGGCCTGGTCGCGCGCCCTGCTGGCGAGCGCGCCCGTCCGGCCGATCGGGGTCGCGTCCTCGGCCGGGAGCGGCTTGTTGCCCCGGGCGTTAGGTGGCTTGGTGGCCACCGCGCGCGGCGGCGGCGCCGCGCGCCGGTGCGCGCCGGCACCCGCGGCAGGGCCGGTGGCGACCGCGGCCGCCGGCTCGCGCGCCGCCGTCGCTGTTGAGGCACCGTCGTTCACCGCGACCCGCTCGGCGGAAGGCGCACCGCCGGCGTGGCGGATCTCGCTCACCATCCACGTGACGCCCATGGCCAGCACGACCGTCGCCGCCCAGGCGAGCTGCGTCCAATCGACGCGCCGTTTGGGCGCGCCCTTCGTGCTCTCCTCGGCGGCGGCCGCGGCGCGGCGCTCCACTTCGCGCGGGAAGATGGGCCGGATCGCCGGGCTCTTCTGGGTGGAGCCGTCGATGTCGAGCGCGACCTCCTTCGCCGTCCTGGTGGGGCGGCGCTCGCCGCCCGCGGCGGGCGCGGGCACCGCGGGCGCGAGGTCCAGGGCGGGCGCGACCGGCGTGGCGCCGACGAGACCTGCCGCGGGCGCCGGGACCTCGGGACGAGCCACGGGCAGCTCCGGCGGGACGAGCACATCGAGCAGGCTCGACGATTCGGCCAGGAACTGCCGCGCCTCCTCGAGCCGCCGGGCGCACACGGCGCACGAGGCGACGTGCGCCTCGATCGCCTGGGCATCGGCCGGGGCGAGCTCTCCGTCCAGGAGCGCGTTCAGCTGCCCATCGTCAACGTGCGACATCCCTCATCCTTCCCTTTGCGCGGTACGCCTCCACCAGGCGGCGTCGCGCGCGCGCCAGGGTGGTCCCGATCGCGCCCTTGGCGAGCCCCAGGGCCGACGCGATCTCGTCGTAGTTGAACCCCTCGGCCTTGAGCAGCAGCGCCTCACGGTCGTTCTCCGACAACTGCGCCAGCGCCGCCCGCACCGCCTCGATCCGCTCGCCTCGCTCGACTTCGTCATCCGCGGCCGGCGCCGAGGCCTCACCCTGCTCGCCCTTGAGCAGCGCCAGCTTCCGTTCCTGCCGCACCGCGCGACGTCCGTCGTCGCGCACCAGGTTCAGCGCCACCGCGAAGAGCCACGGCTTCGGGTTCTGGGGCGGCGCTTCCATGGCCCTGACGAACACCTCCTGGGCCAGGTCCTCCGCATGGTCACGGTCGCCCGTCCGGCGGTACAGCAGCCGGACGAGCGAACCGTGATACTTCGTGTACAGCTCACCGATGTCGCTCGTTTACGCTCCTCGGAACGCCCTCACCAGGGTCTGCAACTGCCCCGGCCGCCAGGTGGTGGCACCCGTGGGCGTCAACTTGATGCTGGCGTGCCGGCCGGCCACCAGGACCTCGTCACCGATCCTGAGGTACGGCGCGATCTGCGGCAAGACGCGCACCAATTGGAAGTACGCCTCGCTGAACGGAGCGACTTGCTCCACTCTCAAGCTGTCCTGGTGCGCGACGTCCGTCCAGACGGTCCCGATCTGCACGAACAGCTTACCCCCCACCCGGCGGACGTTCCGGCCGTGGTTGGGGCCGCTGGCCAGTTCGCCCAACCGCGTCTCGGCCGCCTGGTCGGCGGCGGCGAGGGAGCCCGCTCCCATCATCGAAGAGCTGGCGCGGGCGCGCTGGAAGGCGTCGAGGCCGGTCTGGGTGCGCGCGGCGCCGGCGCCGCCCTGGAGTGCCGGGCTGGCGGGCATCGCCGAAGGCGCTTCGTTGGGCCGGGCGTCGCGACGCATTCCGACGCTCGGGGTCGGCTCCTGCACGAGGTACGACGTGTACTCCGTGAGGATCCCGTACCGGAGGCCGAGGTCACGCACGTCCTGGATCAGGGCCGGCGTGGCGCCTTCGATGCGGATCTGCCGGGTCAGCTCGCCGATGCGGCGCGAGGCCCAGAGCCGCGGGATGAACGCGTTGTCGGTCTCGCTCGCCGGGAAGGCGGCGTCGGTGGTGAACCGCTCGGTGCGGCCGTTCCGCTGGCCGACCACCGTGATCTGGCCGTTCGCTTCGCCCTGATACCGGCCGAAGATCACCAGCTCCTCGCCGAAGAAGACGTCGGGGAGGCGCGAGGGATAGGTCTGCTGCAACGTCACCGGCGCGCCTTCGATCCTGAGGTTGGTGAGCGCCGGATGCGCGATCTTGCCCAGTAACCCGCCCATGGCCACCTCGACGTTGGCGTCGGGCGCGACGTACTCCGCCGTGCCGCGGCCTTCGGTGGCGAGCCGGTCAAGGAGATAGGTGTTGACGTCGCTGCCGACGCCCACGGTGAAGATGCGCGCGCGGCCGATGTGGCTCCCCGCCGTCTGCGCGATGTGCTCGGGTGCCTGGTCGCCGACGGACGGGATGCCGTCGGTCACGAAGACGATGATCGGCAGCCGCTCCTCGGCCACCGTGCTGCCGAGCGCCGCCTCGAGCGCGCCGGCGATGTTGGTGCCGCCGTCGGCGATGAGCCCGTCCACGAAGGCGCGGGCCGCCGACAGGTTCTCCGCCGTCGCGGCCGTGAAGCCGTCACGGAAGTTGGTCACGCGGCTCGAGAAGCTGATGAGCCGGAACCGGTCCTCGGCGCGCAGGGTGCCGAGCGCCTGACGGAGCGCGGCCTTGGCCTGCTCGATCTTGTCGCCCGACATCGACCCGGAGACGTCCACCACGAGGGTGAGGTCCCGGGGCTGCACGGCACCGTCCTCGGTCTGCGGCGGCGAGACGAGCAGCATGAAGTACCCGTTCTCGCTCCCGGGCGCGTAGGTGACGAGGCTGGTGCCCACCAGGCCGCGGCGCACCGGGATGAAGAGCTCGACGTCGCCGGTGGCGTTGGAGTCGAGCGTGATCAGGAGGTCGTCGCCGGAGCGCCGCGAAGTGATGCGGTGCGTCGGGGAGTACGGCGTGCCGTAGATGTCGGCGTTCGGCACGGTGACGCGGTAGCGGAAGTTGTCCCGGAGCCCGCCGGCCTCGTTCAGCGCGCCGGTGCCGGAGCCCGCGTCGCGGCTGCCGATGGCGTACCGCAACCGGAGCGCGTCGCCGTTGCGCTGGAGGAGCTGGGTGTAGCGGAGGACCACCCGGCGCGTCTCACCGGGCGGGATCGGGAAGACGCGGGCGCGGATCAGCCCGTAGCCCTCGAGCGTCAGGAGCGCGGGGTCGCGCACCCGGCGGACGATCTCCTCGTAGATGCCGCGCGCCTGCTCGGCGTTCATCATCTCGCCGCGAACTTCGTTCTCGCCGATCCAGAGGGAGAAGTTCTGGAACACGGCCTCGCCCGGCATCGGGTAGATGTACGTCCCCTCGGCCATGCCGCCGCCGGCGTTGCGGAACTGCTCTTCGACCTCCACGCTGGCGACCCGGCCTTCGATCCGGGTGCGCACGTTGGAGCTGATGCGCACCACGGACCCGGGATTGATCCCGGGCCTGATGGGCCGCTCCAGCTCGATCCAGCCTTGGGCGTTCAGGGTCCCGGCCGTCGCAACGGCCAGGGCGGTGGTGAGCAGCAGACGTCGGAACATGGTGAAACCTCCCAGTTGAGTGTCTGGAAGGGGGACGCCTGGGTGGCGGGGACTTGCACACGGAGGGGGGAACGAAGAAGAGGCGTTGAAGGTAACCCCTTTCAACGCCTCTCTTTATTCAACCTTCAACGCTTCTCCTCTTTCAACGCTCGTAATCCACCGTCACCGCCCCGACATCCAGCGCCTTGTGCGTCGCGTCGAGCCGGACGATCCCGGGGTCGCCGCGGACCCGGAGGGCCGACAGCGCCGCGACGGCGGTGCCTTCGGGGGAGAGCAGGGCCAGCATGTAGTACCCGTCGCGCAGGCCGTTGAAGCTGAAGCGGCCGTCGGTGCCGACATCGGCGGCGGTCACCATGTTGGTGAGCACGGAGCCTTCGTTGCGCGGCGCGAGCATCGTGGGATCGAGACCGGTCGAGGGGTCATCGGCGACGAGCAGGCCGATCCGCCAGCCGCTCCGCGCCGAGACGATGCGGCCGCTGACGGTGCCGTCGGTATAGGCCGGGCGGGGCCGGAGGGTGGCCAGGTCCGCCGGCTGGTCGACGCGCTGCCGCCAGAACGCCTCCGCCGCCGAGTCGCCGGCGAGGCGCGCGTAGGTCGCGAAGCGCATCGGGGCCTCGCTCCCCTGCTGGAACCGGGTGGCGTCGCCGAGCGCCGCCAGGATGCGGCTCAACGCGGCGGGCCTCGGGCTGCTGAGGCCGGACATCGCGAACAGGTACGTGATGGGACCGATGCGCTCGGGCCGGTCGCTGAGGAAGATGCCGGCGCGCGCGGCTTCGGGATCCCAGCGCAGCGCGAGGAGCGCCGTGCGGCAGCTCGCGACGCGGATGGCGGTGCCGGTGACCTCGCCGCGGTGGGCGTCGAGCCAGGCACCGAGCTTCTGCACGTTGGCCTGGGTGGCTGCCGGCAGCACGCGGTCGTCGCCCGAGGGGGCGTGGGCGCAGTCGTCGGCGGTGGCGGTGGGAGAGGTCTGGGTCCGCGTCACGAGGCGCTGCGACAGCGTGGCGGTCTGCCCGGAAAGGAGGATCGGCGTGCGCGCGGGGGCGGTGCGGTCGAGCCCGAGCGCGTCCACGACGCTCACGCTCACGTCGCCGGCGCGGCGGCTCGTGGTGCTGTAGGTGGTGAACGCGACGACGGCGAGCAGGGTGCCGAGGATCGCGGCCACCATGGTGCTCCCGCGGCGGTTCCCCGGCCCGAGGGACTGCGGCGCGGTGACGATGAGCAACGCGCCGGCGACCGCCATGGCGACCCCGGCGGTGATCACGTCGGAGGAGATCGCCCAGCCGGCCGTGGCGCCGGGGCTCCCGGACGCGGCGTCGATCGTGAGGAGCGAGTAGAAGGTGTCGAGCGAGCTGGAGAGGAAGCTCCGGGGCTCGCTGGAGAGGAGCGTGGCGAAGGTGACCGCCGCCCAGACGGCGATGCCGCCCAGGGCGCCGTGCGAGATGCGCAGCGGGACGCGACGCCCGAAGTCCTTGGGGCCGATGAACGACCAGATGCCGCCGAAGAGCACGGCCGAGATCGCGCCGATGCCGATGAGCTGGCGGCGGGCCTTGTCGGGGTCCTGCGCGAGGTCGGTCGAGAAGAGCCCGTCGATGACGAGGGTGCCGCGGAACAGCAGGAACGCGAGCGCGAACGCGATCACGACCGTCGCGATGCGCCGCGCCGGCGAGACGTATTGCGGTCCCTGGCGCGACAGGATGTCGGGGTGCATGACGATCACCATGGCGACCGCCATGATCACCGTGGCCGTCACGGCCAGCGTGGTCTCGAGCCCGGCGGCGGCGAGCCGGCCAGGCCAGGTGGCGGAGCCGGTCCAGAGCGCCGGTATGATGCCCCATCCCCGCGGGAACGCGAACCCGAAGACCACGTCCGTCGAGGCGGAGAGGTCCGGCGGCGCGGCAGCGGCGGCGCGCGCCAGCGCGTACAACACGCCGAAGACGAGGAAGAGCGCCGCGACCAGCGCGGCGCGCTTGGCCTCACGCCCTGGGGTGGACGGGTTCAGGACGGGAAGATCGGCAAGCGTCATGGCGGCTCCGGTGGGGTGCTCAGGGATTCTCGTCGGCTAGGAGAATGGGGTTTGGCGGCCCGGGCGTCAACCGTATAGCTTCACGCGAACCGCCCATGCCGCCGCTCTCGTCGCCCGACCAGCAGCTCGCCGAAGTCCGTCGTCGCCTCTTCACCGCGGCGGCCGGGACGCTGGTGGTGTTCCTGGTGGGCGTGACCGGCTACACGATCCTCGGGCACGGGCAGCACCGGCTCCTCGACAGCCTCTACATGACGGTCATCACGCTCACGACCGTGGGCTACGGGGAGGTCTTCCCGCTCACGTCGTCGGGCCGGGTCTTCACTATGATCCTGCTCATCTTCGGGATGGGGATCCTGGTCTATTTCGCGTCCACGGTGACGGCGTTCTTCGTGGAAGGACAGCTCGAGCAGGTGTTCTGGAGGAAGCGCATGCGCAAGGCCATCAGCGAACTCAAGGAGCACGTCATCGTGTGCGGCGATCGCGTCGTGGCGGGCCACGTGATCGACGAGATGCGACGGGTGAAACGCGCCGTGGTCTCGGTCCATCCCGCCGGCACGCCGGCACCCGCGGTGACCAGCGAGGGCGAGCTGCTCCACATCGAGGGCGACCCGTCCGACGAGGAGGTGCTGCGCGAGGCGGGCATCATGCGGGCGGCCGGGCTCGTCGCCGCCATGGAGTCGGATCGCGAGAACGTGCTGTGCACGCTGACGGCCCGGCAGACCAATCCGATCATGCGCATCGTCTCGATGCTGGTGGAGCCCAAGAACGAGTCGAAGCTCCGGCGCGCCGGGGCCGACAGCGTGGTGTCGCCGTTCTCCATCGGCGGGCTGCGCATGGCGTCCGAGATGCTGCGTCCCGCCGTGGTCACCTTCCTCGACCAGATGCTCCGCGACCGCGACCGGAACCTCCGCATCGAGGAGATCGCGGTGGGTCGGGGCTCGCCGGCGATCGGGAAGGCGCTGGGCACCCTGCACATCAACGCGACCCCGGGGCTGCTGCTCCTCGCCCTCATCGAGGGCAAGGAGGGCCGCTACCACTTCAAGCCCAAGGACGACCTGATGGTGCAGGAGGGCGTGACGCTCATCGTGATGGGGGACCCGGGCGCCGTGGGGCAGATGCGCGAGCGGTACGGCGGGCAGACCTACGCCGCGCTGGCTACGACGGTGGAACGGCCGGTCGCAAAGCCAGTCTGAGCGGCTCGCTCACGAAGTAGAGGAAGAGGGCGAGCGCGGCGCCGGCGATCGCGTCCACGCCGTAATGGAACTGGCCGTACACGGTGCCGAACGCCAGTCCGAGGGCCACCGGCGCGAGCAGCAGGGCGACCTTCCGCGCGTCCCGCCAGAGGGCCAGCACCGCGCACCAGGATGCCGTGACGTGCGAGGACGGGAACGCGGTGCCGTACGCGGACCCGCCCTCGAGGAGCCGGTGGACGATGCGCGCGGGGAGCACCGTGGTGATCGGTCCTGTCGCGCTGCCGTAGAAGTAGCGCGGGCCCGCCACCGGGAGCAGCGAGTAGATCACGTAGCAGGCGTAGAATCCCAGCGTCAGCAGGAACATCCCCCGCTCGAAGGCGCCCCGCGGCGCGCGGAAGAAGAGCCAGTAGGTCGCCGCCGCCACGATCCAGTAGTACGCGCCGTAGCAGAAATGCAGGATCCACGAGAGCGTGAGGTTCGGCATCAGCGCGTGCCAGGTCACGCTCACCTCGCCCCCGAAGAGCGCCGCCTCCCACCGCTGCACCATCGCGTCGCGCACGCTGGCCACGTCCAGTTCGATGATGCCGAGCTGGGTGTAGAAGGCCAGGGTGAGGATCAGGCCGTAGCCGCCGCCCATGAACGCGAGGAACGGCGTCACCGGCGCGCGCTGGAGCAGCACGATCAGCGCCACCGCCAGCGCGTTGCCGACGAGGAGCCACGGCCAGGCCCCGATCACCGGGGCGTGCCAGACCACGACCGCGGTGTTCGCGGCGAGAAAGGCGAGCATCACCTTGTCGGTCGCGGTCACGCCCCGGCGTCCGGTCACAGCCATCCCTCCGCCCGATACCACGCCGCCGTCTCGCCCAGGCCCGACGCGAGGTCGTGCGCGGCGCGCCAGTCCAGCTCCCGCTCGGCGCGGCCCACGTCGAAGGTCCAGGCCGACGCGAAGAACTCGTCGATCTTGCCGAGATTGACCACGCTACGCTTCCGCACCAAAGCCCGCACCATCGTCGCCACGCCGAGCAGTCCTTCCACGGCGAGCCGCGGCACGGGGATCACCAACGGGGTCCGGCCCATCGCCCGGCCCACGGCCAGGGCCAGCGCCCGAGAGGTCACGGTGCCGGGGTGCGCCACATGATAGATACGGCCGCCGGCGCCCGGCTGCGTGCCGGCCTTGATGATCGCGCCGCAGAGGTCGGGGGCGTAGATCAGCGACAACTCCTGGTTCCCTCGACCGAAGACCGGCGCCAGGCCCTTCGCCGTGAGCTTGAAGACCGTCAGGAAGGCACGGTCGCGCGGGCCGTAGACCGAGCACGGCCGCACGATCGTCCAGGCCAGCCCCGATCCCCGCGTCACCGCCTCGCCCGCGAGCTTGCTCCGCCCGTACGGGCTCACCGGCCGGCACGGGGCGTCCTCGTCGAGCATCGGCCCGGGGCCCACCGCCGCCTGGCTCGACACATACACGAACCGCGCGGCGGGCGCCTGCCGCTGCGCCGCCTCCGTTAGGCGGCGGGTGCCGGCCTCGTTCACGGCGACGTACTCGGCTTCGCTGCCGGCCGTGAGCCCCGCGACATGATACACGACCTCGGCGCCCGCCAGCGCGCCCGCCAGGCCCGCTTCGTCCTCGAGCGTGCCGCGCACGATCTCGGCGCCCCGCGCCGCCAGCGCCGCCGCCGCGTCGGGACGGCGCGCCAGGCAGACGACCGCGTCCCCCCGCGCCAGCAACGCCTCGGCGAGATGGCTGCCCACGAATCCGGTGGCGCCGGTGACGAAGGCTCTCATACCGGCCGGTCGTACATCCGGTAGGTCTTGTAGGCGCGGAATCCCAGCCGCTCCATGCCGTTGCGGATGGCGTGGTTGGTCTCGAGGAGCCAGCTCGCCTCGCACCAGAAGAGGCCGTGCGCGTTGCCGTGGCGCCAGGTCCACTCGTACATCAGCGCGTCCACCCCCAGACGCCGGTACCGCGGCAGCACGCCCAGGGTGAGGGTACGCGCGCGGCGGATCCGGCGCTTGTGCCAGAGGAGCCTGAGGAGCCCGAACGGGAAGAGCCGGCCGTCCGGGTTCTTCGCCAGCGCCTGGTTGAAGTCGGGGAGCGTGATGGCGAACCCGATGACCGCGCCGTCCATCTCCGCGAAGACGATGAGGTCCGGGACCACCACCGGCTTGAGCTGCCGGGCGAGGTGGTTCATCTCCTCGTCCGTCATCGGGACGAAGCCCCAGTTCTTCTCCCAGGCGCTGTTGTAGAGCTGCCGGATCTTCTCCACGTCCTCCCAGTAGCGGCTCATGTCCATCGGGCGGAGGGTGATCCGGTGGCGTTCGGCGAGCCGGCGGGCCCCCTCGAGGAGGCGGGCGGGCGGGGCATCCCCGGAGCCCTGGTAGGCGAGCAGGTCCATCACCTTCACGAAGCCGGCCCTGCCTAACAGCTCGGCGTAGTAGGGCGGGTTGTGGGGCATGAGGATCGTGGGCGGGGTGTCGAAGCCCTCGACCAGGAGGCCGCACTCGTCGTTGGTGGAGAGGCTGG
The DNA here is from genome assembly GCA_041484135.1 of Gemmatimonadota bacterium. GTDB lineage: Bacteria > Gemmatimonadota > Gemmatimonadetes > Gemmatimonadales > JACORV01 > JACORV01. The sequence continues at coordinate 44,684 of JBGPHD010000001.1, read as the reverse complement.
CGGGGCCGCGCATCACGGTGAGGCCGCGGGCGCGCAGCCATCCCGCCGCGGCCGCGATCAGGGCGTCGGCCACCGCCTGGTCGTTCACGCTCTCGAAGAACCCGAAGAAGCCGAGGGTGGGCTCGTCGGGGTGGAACGCGGTGTGGGCGTCGTTCCGGATGGCGGCGATGCGCCCCGCCACGTCGCCCGCCCGCTCGGCGAGGAAATAGTCCGCCTCGCCGTGCGCGAAGAAGGGGTTCTTGTCCCGGGAGAGCATCGTCCTCACGTCCATGCGCAACGGGGCGACCCAGTTGGGATCGCCCCGGTGCAGCCGGTACGGGAATGCGATGAAGCGCTTGAGGTCGGCCGCGGTCTCGACGCGGCGGACCGTCACGGCCTGGGTCAGGAGATCACTCCCAGCTCGCGGCCGATCGTCCCGAAGGCGTCCAGCGCGAAGTCCACCTGGTCCGCGGTGTGCGTCGCCATGACGCTGGCGCGGAGCCGGCACTGCGAGGGCGGCACCGCGGGCGGCACCACCGGATTGGTGAACACGCCGGCGTCGAAGAGCTTCCGCCAGTAGACGAAGGTCCTCTCCAGCGGGCCGATCAGCACCGGCACGATCGGCGTGCAGGTGTGGCCGATATCGAAGCCGAGCGAGCGGAGCCCGTCTTGGAGGCGCCGGGTGTTCTCCCAGAGCGCGGCACGGCGCTCCGGCTCGGTGCGCAGGATCTCCAGCGCCGCCAGCACGCCCGCCGTGTTCGAGGCCGGCAGCGCCGCGGTGAAGATCAGCGGCCGCGCGTGATGCTTGAGGTAGTGAATGACGTAGTCGGCGCCCGCCACGAAGCCGCCGATGGAGGCCAGGGACTTGGAGAAGGTGCCGGCGATGAGGTCCACCTCGTCGGTCATGCCGAAGTGCTCGGCGGTGCCGGCGCCCGTGGGGCCGAGGACGCCCACCGAGTGGGCGTCGTCCACCGCCAGCGCCACGCCGTAGCGCTGCGCGATCGGCACCAGGTGCGGCAGGTCGGCGATGTCGCCTTCCATGGAATAGACGCCGTCCACGACGATCATCGCGCCCTTCGGCCGGTCGTCGCGCGCCAGCTTGCGCTCAAGGTTGCCGAGATCCCCGTGGTTGAAGCGCAGCACCTCGCCGTGCGAGAGCTTGGCGCCGTCCACGATGGACGCGTGGTCGAGCTTGTCGAGATAGATGTTCTCGCCGCGGCCCACCAGTCCCGACACGAGGCTGAGGTTGGCCTGGTACCCGGTCGAGAAGACGAGGCAGGTTTCCTTGCCAAGGAACTCGGCGAGCTTCGCCTCGAGGATCTCATGCAGGTCGAGGGTGCCGTTGAGGAACCGGCTCCCGGTGCAGCCGGAGCCATACTTATGAAGGGCCGCCTCGGCGGCCTCGAGCACTTTGGGATGGTGGGTGAGGCCGAGGTAGTTGTTCGACCCCATCATCACCTTTGTCTTGCCGTCGATCTTGACGATCGTATCTTCCGACTCGTGGATCGGCGTGAAGTACGGGTACAGCCCCATCGCCTGGACTTCGCGAGCCCGGGTGAAGTTCTTGCACTTCTCGAACAACGCGACGTCGTGCGCGACATGCGTCGTGGCCACGGACTCCTCCACACGATGAGACGGACTGGGCGGATTGTACCGATGACGATGCGGTTTATCAAGTTACGGAACACCGCCGCGGCGGGATTCATCGTCCTCCTGGGTGCCGTGTTACCTGCATGGGCACAACAGGTTCCCGCGCCTCTGCGGTTCCAGGTCCACCGCTGGCCCGACGCCGCCATCCTCGGGGGCGAGGCGGCCCTCACGCTGGTGCCGATGGTCTTCCGGAACAGCCTCCCGCACGCGACCTGCGCGCCCTGCAACCCCGCGAATCTGTGGGGCATCGACCGCGGCTCGATCGGCACCTTCAAGTCGGGGCCGGCGCTCGGGAGCGACATCGCGCTCGCGGGCGCGACGTTGGGCGGGATCGGGCTGCTCCTCACCAGCCGCCGGGGGGAGCCGAGCGCGGCGAGGGTCGAGGATCTCGTCGTGTTCTCGGAAGCCATGGGGCTCGCCTCAGCGGCGACCGCGTGGGCGAAGGTGCTGGTGCACCGGCCTCGGCCGTTGCGCTACTCGTCGGCGGCGCTCAGCTACCCGGCAGCGGGCAACGGGCTCTCGTTCCCGTCGGGACACACCAGCCAGGCCTTCGCGGCGGCGGCGGCGGTCGCGTCCATCCTGCACCGGCGGGGTGTGCTCCGGCGGCATCGGACCGAGGTCGTGGCGCTCTTCGTGGCGGCGACGGCCACCGGGGTGTTCCGCGTGGCGGCGCACGAGCATTTCCCGACCGACGTGATCGCGGGCGCGGCGCTGGGCACGGCGATCGGCTGGACGGCGCCGCGGTGGCACGCGGTGCAGTGATCACGGCGCGCCGGTGACGCGGACCACACCGGCGTTTCTGAGCCTTTTCGGTGCCGGTGGGTCTTGCTAGAGTTGACGGATGAAGCAGCGTAGTCGCCCGAGGGTCTTGGGACGGACGCGGCACGGCGTCGCGGTGGGCGTGCTCCTCGCTTTGACGGTCGGCGCGGCGCCGGCGCACGCGCAGTCGGGCGTGGCGGACATCCTGCGCCGCGGCCGAGACAATGGCGGGGCGCGGCCGGGGCCCGGCTTCTTCGACATGGTCACGCGCGACCCGCGGGCGTTCGCCTTCCGTCACGGCTGGCTCGAGCAGGCGCAGCGCGTGAGGGACCGGCGACAGGCGCTGCGGTCGCGCCGCGCGTGGAACCTCCTCAACGCCAGTCCTGCGCCTTCGCGCGCGCCCGGCCCGTCCGCGGCGCGCACCGTGCTCGCTCCCGGCGCCACCGCGGTCACGGGCACGCTCAAGATGCCCACGTTCATCGTGTGGTACGCCAACACCATCGACACCACGAGCTTCGACAGCGCCACCGCGCAGAACCGGCTCTGGGGCACGGCGCCGGCGCCGCCGTATTCGGTGACGACGTACTACCAGGAGGTGTCGCGGAACCGGATGACCGTGACCGGCACGGTCGTCAATCGCGGGATCCGCCTCGCCGCGAACGACACCGTGTACTCGGGCCCCGGCTCGTGCCAGGGCCTCTGCTTCGGGGGCAGCAAGGTCTCGCAGCTCATCGCCGAGGCGGTGGCGGCAGTGGACGCGCAGGTGAACTTCGCGCAGTACGACCTGAACGGCGACGGCTACGTGGATGCGACCGCGTTCCTGCATCCGATCGTCGGCGGTGAGTGCTACCTCAGGACCTCGCTGGCGGCCCGGAGTATCTGGTCGCACCGCTTCAGCTACAGCGGCTGGACGGGCGCGCCGCTCCAGACGAACGATCCCGACCCGCAGCGCCAGGGGCAGTTCATCAAGATCGACGACTACATCATCCAGAGCTACGAGGGCGGGTCGGCGGGCTGCACCCCGGGCGCGCCGATCGCGATCGGGACCATCACGCACGAGACGGGACACCTGTTCGGCCTGCCGGACCTCTACGACACCAACCCGAACGACGCCAACGAGGGCGACGGGCACTGGGACCTGATGGCGTCGGGCAACCAGCAGCTCTGGGACCGGCCGGCACACATGAGCGCCTGGACGCGCGCCGATCTGGGTTGGATCACCGAGGTGCCCCTCACCTCGCCGGGGACGACCCAGGCGAGCCCGATCGAGACCAACGACACGGCCTTCATCGTCCCCATCCCCGCGAGCAACGAGTACTTCCTGCTGGAGAACCGGCAGCGCCTGGGCTCGGACACCAACCTCGCGGGCCCCGGACTGCTGATCTGGCACGTGGATTCCCTGCTCATGCGCCAGCGTCTCGGGTCCAACACCGTGAACGCGGTCCAGCCTAACGCGCTCCGCCTCATGCAGGCCGACGGCTTCGACCATCTCGGCCTGGGCGCCAACCGGGGCGACGCGGGCGATCCGTTCCCCGGTTCGTCCGGCAACACCGTGTTCGATGCCACGACCAATCCCGCGGCGAAGCTCAACTCCGGGTTGCCGACGAGCATCCAGATCGACTCGATCCGGCAGGTGACCCCGTTCGGCGCGATGGCCTTCCGGCTCGTGCTGGGCAGCCGGATCCGCGCCAGCGACCCCTCGGCGATGGTGAAGGTGAACGGCGTGGCGTACAGCGACTACCAGAGCCCGCTCTTCGCGACGGAGACATTGACCGTCTCGATCGACTCGGTGCAGTCGATCGCCGCCGGAGCCACGCGCTTCGAGTATCGCAGCTGGAGCAACGCGGGAACGCGCACCCAGACGGTCATCGTGACGCCCAGCGCGCCGGTGACGCTGATCGCGCAGCTGGCGACGTTCAACCGGGTCGCCGTCACGCGGGTTGGGAACGGCACTGTGACGGGGTCACCCGCGGCGCTGGCCGCCGACACGGCGATGGTGCTCTCGACCGCCACCATCACCCTGACGGCGCACCCCTCCCCGCAGAACATGTTCGTCGAGTGGGACGGCGACGCCGCCGGCTTCGATCCCAGCCTCGTGCTCAGCGCGAGCCGGCCGTACGCCGTCACCGTGACCTTCGCGCCGCTGCTCCTCGACAGCGCGGTGGCCCAGCTCCTCCAGGGCACCGGCCTCACCGACATCCAGCGGCAGCTGCTGGACAGCCAGGGGAACGCCAACGGGACCTTCGATCTCGGTGACTTCGTGGCGTGGCTCGACCGCTCGGGGACCACGGTGAACGCGGCAGTGATGGCGCGGGTGCTGGGGAGGGTGCGCCGGTGAACCCGAAGCGTTATGCGGCCGCCGCGCTCCTCGCCGGGCTCGCGGCCTGCTCCGACAGCGGCCCCACCGCGGGCGATCTCTCGGTGCGGCTCACCTCGCCCAACACCGGGCTCGAGCGCGCGATGCTCGTGTCGGTGAAGGGGAGGGTATCGGCCGTCACGGTGCCCGCCGGCGCGACCTACGCCATCGTGTTCCATCTGTTCGCCGGGGACAGCGCCCACGTTACGCTCATCGCGCCCGCGGGCCAGACGCTCCCCACCGGCAGCCTGGTGCGCATCCGGGTGAGCGACGTCTCCAAGGCCGCGTCCTTCTCGGCGCGGGTCCTGGACGTCATCGCCGCGGACTATACGCCCCTCGACACCACGGGTTACGTTCTCTCCGTCATCAAGCCCTAGACGGAGACGACCCATGCGCCGTACCCTCGTGCTCCTGGCGACGACGCTCGCCGGGGGGATCGCCGCCGCGCCCCTGAGCGCGCAGCGCACCGGACCATCCGCGCCCCCGCCCTCCGCACCATCCGCTTCGCCCGCGTTCGACATGACGGTGGACAACATCATGCGGGGCCCCGACCTCTACGGCACGCCCCCCTCGCGGGTCCGGTTCTCCGACGATTCGCGCTACGTCTATTTCCGCTGGATACGGCCGGGCGTGGACACCGCCGAGGTGTCGTACCGGGTGAGCGTGACGGGCGGGGACCCGGAGCGGCTCGTCTCCCCGCAGGACAGCCTCTACCCGCAGCCGGGCGCCTGGTCCCGCGACCTGCGGACCAAGGCGTTCCTGTTCCGCGGCGACGTGTACGTGTGGGACGCCGCGCGCGGGCAGCGCCGCCGCCTCACCGATACGCCGGCGCAGGAGAGCAGCGTCCAGCTCTCGGGGGACGCGCGCACCGTCACCTTTGTGCGTGAGAACAACCTCTTCGCGATGTCGCTCGAGGGCGGCCCGCTGCGGCAGCTCACCGACATCCGGCGGGGCCCCGCGCCGGCGCGCGCCGCGCGCGACACCACCGGCCAGCGCGCGTTCCTCCGGGCCGAGCAGCGGCGGCTCTTCGATTTCATCGTGCATCCGCCGCGCGCCGAGACCGATCCCTTCGCGCGTCCCGACTCGGACTCGACGACGCAGCGGCCCCTCTTCCTCACCGAGGCGCAGAACATCCAGTCGTGGGACGTCTCGCCGGACGGCCGGTACTTGCTGATGACGGTGAGCGACCGCGCCGCGGGCGCGCAGGTGCAGACGCTCCCCATCTGGGTCACCGCCACCGGCTACATCGAGACGCAGCCCAACCGCACCAAGGTGGGCGACGAGCAGGCGCAGACCCGCGCCGCGATCATGGAGCTCTCCTCCGGCGCGGTGAACTGGGTGGATCCCGGCCTCGGCCGGCGCCGGGCGAGTCTGGGCGGCGTGGGCTGGTCCGCTTCCGGCAACCGCGCGCTGGTGCGCGGCCAGTCGGCGGACTTCAACGACCGCTGGCTCTGGGTGGTGGACGTGCCCGGCTTCGCCGTGCGGCAGCTCGACGACCTGCACGACAGCGCCTGGGTGGGGCAGCTCTCGCGCAACGCCGGATGGCTCCCCGACGACGAGACCGTGTACTTCACGTCGGAGGCCTCGGGCTGGGCGCACATCTACACGGTGCCCGCGACGGGCGGCACCCCGCGCGCGCTCACCAGCGGTCACTGGGAGGTGCAGGACATCGACCTCTCGCCCGACCGGCGGCGTTTCTATTTCCACTCGAGCGAGGTGCACTGGGGCGAGCACCACTTCTACACCATGGGCACCGACGGGGGCGGGAAGACGCAGCTCACCCGCGGCGACGGGCGGCACGACGCGGTGGTGAGCCCCGACGATCGCTGGCTCGCGATCCTGTACTCGACGGCGAACCACCCGCCCGAGCTGTACCTCCAGCCCAACCGCGCCGGGGCGGCGTGGCGGCAGGTGACCGAGTCCACCACCGAGGAGTTCCGGCGTTATGCCTGGCGGGTCCCCGAGCTGGTGATGGTGCCGGCGCGGGACGGGGCCCAGGTGCCGGGGCGCCTGTACCGGCCCACGGGGACGCCGAACGGCGCGGGCGTGATCTTCGTGCACGGCGCCGGCTACGCGCAGAACGTGCACAAGTGGTGGGCCTCATATTCGCGCGAGTACCTCTTCCACCACCTGCTCGCCGACCGCGGCTACACGGTGCTGGACCTCGATTACCGGGCCAGCGCCGGCCACGGGCGCGACTGGCGGACCGCGATCTACCGCCACATGGGCGGCCCGGACCTCGACGACAACGTGGACGGCGCCCGCTGGATGGTCCGGACGTTGGGCGTGGATTCGGCGCGGATCGGGATCTACGGCGGCTCCTACGGCGGCTTCATCACCCTGATGGCGATGTTCACGACGCCGGGCGTCTTCCGCGCCGGGGCGGCGCTGCGGCCCGTCACCGACTGGGCGCACTACAACCACGGGTACACGGCGGCGATCCTGAACGAGCCGCAGGAGGACAGCACCGCCTACCGCCAGTCCTCGCCCATCTACTTCGCCGAGGGGCTCCGCGGCGCGCTCCTCATCTGTCATGGCATGGTGGACGACAACGTGAACTTCCAGGATGCCGTGAGGCTGGTGCAGCGGCTGATCGAGCTGCGGAAGGAGAACTGGGAGATCGCGGTATACCCGGTCGAACCGCACGGCTTTCGGCTGGCGTCGAGCTGGGCCGACGAGTACAAGCGGATCCTGCGCCTGTTCGACACCAATCTCCTGGGCCAGGGAGCGATGCGCAGCGGGGGCTAGCGACGTAGATTGGGGCGCCGTCTACCCGCCACCAGGGATGGTGGAGGTTCCTTGCAGAGAGTCCACCACGTCTCCCGTCGTCCGACCGGGGTGTCCCGCACAGCGCTCGCGTGTCTGGCCGGCGCGGTCTTGCTTGCCGCCGGCTGCCGGGCGTCCCGCACGCCGATCAAGATCGGCGTCGCGTTCACGGGGCGGAACATCGCCGCGGCATATCTCGCGGCGGATGAGATCAACAGCGCCGGCGGCCTCCGCGGCCGCGTCCTCCAGCTGGTCCAGGACACGATCCCGGTGGCGGCCGAGCCGGCCGACGTGGAGATCCAGCGCGCCCAGCGGCTCGTCGCCGCGGGGCCGCTGGTGGCGGTGATCGGCCACGGCGGGAGCCGCGGCAGCCTCGCCGCCGCGCCGGTCTACAACGACGCGCACGTAGTGCAGATCGTGCCGAACGGCACCAGCCGGCTCCTGGCGCGGGCGGGCCAATGGACGTTCGCGATGCCCCCGAACGATTCGGTCGAGGGGGCGTTCATCGCGCGCTTCGTGAGGGACTCGCTGCGGGCGCGGTCGGTCGTGCTGTTCTACGTGAGCGATGAGTATGGGGTCGGCCTCCGCGACGGCATCCTCGCGGCCCTAGGGAGCGGCGTGCGGGTCCTACGCGACCAGCGGTACGATCTCAGCAGCAACCTCGAGCCGCTGGTGGACATCGCCGTACGGCATGAGGTCCCCGACGTCGTCATCGTCGCCGGCCGGACGGTGGCTGCGGTCCGGATCGCGTTGCGCCTGGCGCAGCGCGCCCCGGGCGCGCGCATGGTGGTGGGTGACGGCGCCGTGAATCTGCCCGATCTTTCCCGTGACGCGGGCCCCTGGGCCGCGGGCCGTCTCTACGCCGCGACCTTCTGGCTCGCGACAGCCCGTGACAGCGCCAGCCAGCGCTTCGGGGGCGCGCTGACCGGACGTTTGCAGCGCGAGGCGACATCGCCGGACGCGCTGGTGTACGACGCGGTCAACCTCGTCGCGGCGGCGGTGCGCGAGGTCGGGGACGATCCGGCGGCGGTGCGCGCGTACCTCATGACGCTCGGCCGGTCCCGACCGCGCTTCCGCGGCGTGACGGGCGAGATCGGTCTCGGGGACGGGGCAGGCCCGCCGCGGCTGGTGATGGGCGTGGTGCGCGGGAACAGTCTGGTCCCGGTGGACTCGACCGCTCCGTGAGGGCGCTCCGTCTCCGCACGCTGGCGTGGATCATGTTCGCGCTGATCCTGCTCAGCGTCTCCGGGGCCGGCTTCTACGGTTGGTTCAAGATCCTCCCCAAGATCGGCCAGTTGAGCGCGGCGACGTCCTCGCTGGGGCGGCTGTACGGCCGGCTGGCGGAGGACGACCGCTGGCTCACGAGCGCCTACACGTCGGCGACACGGGTGGTGGCGTCGGGGGACGCGGCGGCGGCGGCGCGGCTCCGGGCGTCGCTCACGAACCGCGACCGGCTGGTGGGGGACCTGCCGCTGGCGGACGTCCCGCGCGGCGTGCGTGTCCCCATCGCGCGCGCCGAGGACCTCGCGGCGCGGCTCATCGTCACCTTCGACGAGATCGCGTCCCTCGCCGAGGCGGGTGACCGGGCCGAGGCCGCGCGCCTGCTCGCGGGCGCGGACAGCCTGATGGGCCGGTTCGACGCCGTCTTCGCGGACGCCCTCGTCCGCGGGCTCGACGACGTGCTCGAGGTCAGCGGCACGCTCCAGGCCACCAGCCATGAAGTGCTCCTCACCTTCGTCATCTGGCTCATCGTGACCCTGACCCTCGCGTTCAGCGCCCTGGTGCTGATCGGGCAGCGGGTGACGGGGCCGATGAACGCGCTCCGGCAGGGCCTCGAGGACGTGGAGCGCGGCCAGCTCTCGGTCGCGGTGGCCGCGCCCGCGCAGGACGAGATCGGGGAGGTGGTGGGGCATTTCAACCAGATGACCTCGGTGCTCCGCGACCGGGCGGAACGGCAGGGGCGGCTGGCCGCGGCCGGCGAGCTGATCGCGGGAGTGGCGCACGAGGTCAACAATCCGCTGATGGCGATCGTCGCCCTCGCGGAGACGCGTCTCGCCGATGCGGGGTTGCCGGGCGCGGTCCGCACCGACCTCGAGAGCATGATGGGCGAGGCTCATCGCGCGGGGCACCTGCTGCAGGGGATCATCCGCTTCACGCGGCCGGGCACGGGGCCGTCGCGTCCGGTCGATCTCAACGAGGTCGCGCGGGACGCGTGGGACCTGGTCTGGTTCCAGTTCAAGGCGGACGGCGTGCTGGGGCGCGTCGAGCTGGTGCCGGGGAAGCTGCCGGTGATCGGGGTCGAGCAGAAGCTGGAGCAGGCGTTCGTCAACATGCTGGGGAACGCCCACCAGGCGGTGATGCGCCGCGGGCCGCCGCGCACCATCGTCCTCCGGACGCTGGTGGAGGACGGGCGGGCGACCGCGGTGGTGACCGACAACGGTCCGGGCGTGCCGGACTCGATCCGCGACCAGCTCTTCCGTCCCTTCTTCTCCACGCAACCCGACGGCCGCGCCGGACTCGGGCTCTACACCTCCCGCGTGATCCTCCGGGAGTCGAGGGGCGAGGCCGAGTATCGCGCCTCCACCGAGCCGGGCGCGACCTTCGCGCTCTGGCTCCCCCTGGTCCCCGCCACCGGGCAGGCGGCGGACCGGGCGCCGCGGCCCCCAGGCTCGGGGCGCGGGCTCGAGGGGCTGAGCATCCTGCTGGTGGACGACGAGCCGACGGTCCGCAAGCCGATCGCCAAGTTCCTCACGCGGCGCGGCGCGGTGGTGCGGGAAGCCGGCGACGGCCACGCCGCGCTCGATGCCCTGGCCGAGGAAGAGCCGGACCTGGTGCTGACCGATCTGCGCATGCCGACGATGGACGGCATCACCCTCTATCGGGAGATGCAGCTCCGGCGGCCGTCACTGGCCCGGCGGGTCCTCTTCCTCTCCGGTGACGTGGCCCAGCTCGCCGCGCTCGGGGCCTCGGAGATCGAAGCGGGCCGCGTCCTGACCAAGCCCATCGAGCTCGCGGAGCTCGAGGCGCGGATCCTGGCCCAGCTCGACTGACGGCGTTGGCACCCGGCCGATTGCCCGGGTGATCGCGGCGCCGCTAGATTCCGCCCGCCGGTCCGGGGCGGTAGCTCAGTTGGGAGAGCACCTGGTTTGCAACCAGGGGGTCGAGGGTTCGAATCCCTTCCGCTCCATCCTCATGGACGCCGCGACGATCCTCCAGTACCGCTTCCTTCTGGTCCTCCTTGGCGCCGGCTTCGTGGCGGGGGTGGTGGCCGTGGCCCTGCTGCGGGGCACGCGCGCCGGCGCGGGCAAGGCCGCGGGAGCGCCGGAGGACGCGACGCGGTTCAGTCCGTGGCGCGACGTCATGGCGCTGCTCGTCGCCGTGGCGGTGTCGTCGGCGCTGATCTTCCTCCTTCCCGCCGGCATCGTGTTCCGCTTCTTCCACTCCTGGCAGGCCGTCGTGTACCTGGTCGTGTTCGTCGTGGTCGCGGCCGCGCCGGTGGGGTACGCGATCCGGATCCGGGCCCTTTGACCCGCGAAGCTCCATGACCTCGAGCGACGATCTCGCCGAAGGCGTGGGCCTCGCGGCGGCGGCCCTGATCCTGGCGACGCTGGTGCCCTTCACGGCCGCGGAGCCGCTGGCGGCGCTGCCGTACGGGCTCTTCATCCTCCTCGCGGGCTACGCCGGTATCGCGCTCACCCTCGCGGTCACGGGGACCACCGGTGACGATTGGCAGGCGGTGGCCGCGCGGCTGCGCGCCGCGGTGTCGTGGTCGGGGTGCGGGGTCGCGATGCTGCTCGCCCTGGCGGCGGTGGCCCTGACCGCGCAGACCCTCGATCTCCGGAACATCGTGCTCGCCCAGCGGAACACACTGCCGTTCGCCCTCCTGCAGCCGGTCGCCGCCCTGGTGTTCGTCGTCGCGCTCGCCGCGGTGGGGAGCCACGGGGTGCGGCCGCCGGGGGGCGCCTCGGGCGTGCGGCGCTTCGCCGAGGGCCTGCATCTCTTCACGGGGTGCGCGGTCGGGAGCACGCTCTTCCTCGCGGGCTACGCCGGGCCCGGGCTGCCGGGTCCGGTGTGGCTCCTCGGGAAGACGGTGGCGCTGATGGCCGTGGTGCTCATCGTGGCCCGGCGGATCGGGCGCCTGACGGACGAGCGGCGCCGCGCGCTGGCGTGGCGCGCGCTCGCGCCGGTCGCGCTGCTCAATCTCGTCGGCACACTCGTGGTGGTGGGGCGCCCGCAGTGAACTGGGCCGGCTTCGTCTTCGGCGCGGCCGCGACGCTGGCGATCCTCGGCGCCGTGGTCGTGGCGGTCGCGCGTGGCGCCGCGCCGGCCATCGCGGGCTTCGCGCTCTCGATGCTCGGGGTGGCGGGGGTCTGCCTGGCCCTCGGCGACGACTTCCTCGCGATCCTCATCGTGCTGCTGCTCTCGGCCGTGCTTCCCGCGGTTCTGCTGGCGGCCGCGAAGCTCGCGCCCATCGCCCCGCGCCCGCCGCGCCCGTACCGCCTGGCGGCCGCCGCCCTCGTGAGCCTGATCGCGTTCGGGGCCCTGGTGACGGTCATCGTGCGCACGCCGTGGCCGGCCGCCGGAGGCGCGAGGGAAGTGGCGGCATCGTGGTTAGGCTGGAGCCTGCTCACCGACGGGGTCGCGGCGTTCGAGCTCCTCGGCGTGCTCCTCGCCGTCAGCGGGATCGGCGCGCTGGTGCTCGCGCGGGCCGCCGGCCGGCCGCGCGGCGACGCGGACCGCGTGACATGACGCTGACCACCACGCTCATCGTCGCCGCCGCGCTGTTCTCCCTCGGGCTCGGCGCGTTCATCGGGCGGCGCACCGTGCTCGGCGCGCTCCTCGCGTTCGAGCTCATGATGGCCTCGGCCGTCCTCGCGGTGGCGGCCCTCACCACGCTGTCGGGGTCCCGCAGCGCGCTGGGTCAGGTCGTGGCGGCCGTGCTGGTCGGCGCGGCCATGGCGGCCGGCGTGCTGGTGATCGGCGCGCATCTCGCGGGCGCCGCGGGCCGGGGCGAAGGTGGCGGCGGAGCGGTGCCACGGTGAGCCGCCTCGTGGCGCTCGCTCCCGAGCTCGTCCTCGCCCTTACCGCGCTCGCGCTCTTCGCCATGATGCCGGGCCAGGGCCGCCGCGCGCCGCTGATCGTCACGGCCGCGGGCGGCATGGCGGCGCTCGCCGCCGCGCTGGCCACGCTCGGCGTGGCGGACGAGTTCCTCTACACGGCCTACCGCGTGGACGCCTTCTCGCAGGCGGTGAAGGTGGTCGTCCTCGCGGGACTGGTGCTCGCCTCGCTGGTGGGCGGGCGGGCGGCGCGCCCGCAGCCCTTGGCGGAGGACGGCTTCTTCCTGGTGGTCGCGGCGCTCGGCCTCGTCGCCGCCGCCAGCCTCGCCGACACGCTCGGCCTCTTCCTCGCCCTGGAGATCAGCTCGGCCGCGATGGTGGTCCTCGCCGGCCTGGGCAGCCTGGCGAACGGCCACCGGGGCTGGGGACGGCTGCTGCGGACCAGTCTCGCGCCCACGGCGCTGGGCGCGCTGGGGCTCGCGCTGCTCACGGGCGCCACCGGGGCCACCCGTCTCGCCGACATCACCGCCGCGCTCACGGCCGATGCCGCGCAGCCGGCGGCGCTCGCGGGCGCGACGCTGGTGCTGGCGGGGCTCCTGGTCCGCTGGGGGGCGGCGCCCTTCTATGCTTGGTGCCCGTGGCTGATGCGGGACCCCTCGCCGCTCGTCGCGCTGTTCGCGGCGTCGGCGCTGTGGGCGGGGGTCGGCGCGGTGCTGGTGCGGCTGGTGCTGGCGTTCGCGCCGTCAGGCGCGCCGCTCGCGCTGCTGCTGTCCGCGGCGGCGGCCGCGGCGCTGGGATTCGGCGTGGCCTGCCTTACGCCGCGCCGCGACGCGCGCTGCCTCCTGTCGTACGTGTCGGTGGTGCAGGCGGGACTGGTGGTGACGGCGCTCGTCGTGCCGGGCCTCTCGGCCGGGTCGGCGGCGCTGGCGGCGGTCCTGGTGGTCGCGGCGGCCCAGTCGGCCGTCTTGCTGACCCTCATCGGCGTGGGAAACGAGGGGCCGGACCTTCCGGCGCCCGACGCCGGCGGACCCGCACCCGGACCGGCCGCGGCCGGGCCCTACCTCGTGGGGCTCGCCGCTCTCATCGCGCTCCCGGGGACCGCGGGCTTCGTGGTGCGCCGGCAGCTCTTCCTCGCGCCTTGGCGCGAGGGGTGGGTGGTGATGGCGCTCGCCGGCGCAGCTGCCGGCGCCTTGCTCGCGCTGCTCCTGCTCCGGGAGATCCTGAGCGTGCTCGGCGTCGGGCGCCCGGTCTCCGTGGCGGCGCCGAGGCCCGGCCGCGGGGCGTTGGCGGTGGCCTGGCTGCTCGCCCTGCTGCTCGTGCTCGCCGGTCTCGCCCACGGCCCGCTCGATCGCGGCGCGGCGGCGCTCGCACGCCTCATCCTCTAGCCGCTTGGTGTCCTGTCCGGGCCCCAGTACCTTATCGGACACCCTCAACGCGTCGCTCGAAAGGACCGGCTCGTGCCTCCGATCATCGGCCAGCCCGCGCCCGATTTCACCCTCCCCTCGACCTCCGGGTCCGACGTCACGCTCTCCCTGTTCCGCGGCGATTCGACCGTGCTGCTGGCGTTCTTCCCGCTCGCGTTCACCAGCACGTGCACGGCCGAGCTGTGCTCGTTCTCGGCCGACTACGCGGAGTTCGAGGCGCTGGGGACGCGGGTGCTACCGATCAGCGTGGACGCCGTCCCCTCGCTCCGGGAGTTCAAGGCGAAGGAACGGATGTCGATCGATCTGCTCTCGGATTTCAAGCGCGACGTCTGCCGGAGCTACGACACGCTGCTCCTGGACAAGTTCTTCTCGAAGCGGGCCTATTTCCTGATCGACAAGGCGGGGATCCTGCGCTGGACCCACACCGAGGCGGAGCTGGGGCACCGGCGCCAGGACGAGGAGCTGATCTCCCGGATCAAGGCGTTATAGCGCCGGGGAGCGATATCACGATGCCCACCCGCACCAGGCGCGGCGGCCCGAAGTAGAGGGTGGGATCGGCGGCATCGAGGAGGGCGGCGCGGCGCGCCGCATACTGCTCGGCCGCGCTCAGGAGCCCGTCGTTGTCGAGGTCGAAGATCGGCGTGTAGAGCGACGACTCCTTCGGGATCGTGAGCGCGCCCTGGGTCTCACGCGAGGCGCGCGCCTCCAGCGAATCCAGGATCACGGTCTCGTTGCCCGTCTCGGGACGCGCCGTGCGCAGCGTCCGCCAGGCGAGCAGGTTGCGCCCCTCCGCGTACAACTCGACCGAATGCCCACGCCAGTGCGCCGTCATCGTCAGGCGGCCGTTCACCAGCACGCTCCACGGCAGCCGCTGTCCGTCGGTCCGGCCCGGGATCGGGTAACCGCTCCCCGCGGTGCCGGAGAGGGAAGCGTTCCAGCGCCCTTCGGGCGGCGCCCAGATGGCGAGCAGGTCGATCGCGTGCCGGCGATCGAACGCCAGCGGGATCTCCAGCCCGCGCGTCCCGGGCGTCGCGGAGGTCGAATCGAACGGCGTGGACACGGTCCCCTGCGCCTGCTGGTAGCTGTAGGAGAGGCGGAGCTTCCGGCCGAGATGACTCCCCAGGTCGAGGCTCGCTTCCACGCCGTAGATCCGCCCCCCGTCGAGGTTCGAGAAGAGCCGTCCCGCGGCCGCCAACGGCACGCCGCTCGTCACCAGCCCGGTCAGGTCCTTGTAGTAGCCCGTGACGCCGACCAGGAGGTCCGGCGTCAGGAGCTGCGTGATCCCCGCTTCGTACGAGGTGGCGCGCTCGAAGCCGAGGGCCGGATTCCCCTGGCGCCGGAGCGTCGTGTTCAGGCTGTCATCGACGCCCGAATCGAAGAAGAACTGGAACGCCGGCGGCTGGCTGGAGATGCCGAAGTTCCACCGGGCCACGGTGTGCCTGAGACCGACGTCGGTGAGCGGCATGACGAAGCCGATCCGCGGCATCACGAGCGTGCTCCACTTCGCGTTCTCGATCGGCGCACCAACGGTCCGCCGGTCCGTGGTGAACTGGATCCGCGGGTTGAAGGCTTCGAGGCGCGCGCCGAGGGTCAGGGTGGCGCCGCCCAGGGGCTTCAGCGTGTTGGTGATGTAGAGCGAGGCCACCCGGGGGAAGAACGACGCCGCGCTGGGGGAGGCGGCGGCGAGCGCCGCGGCGGTCCGCTCGTAGGCCTGCACGTGGATCAGCTTGAAGGTGCCGCCGATCACGAGCAGATGCTGCGGGCTCACCTGCGTCGTGCTCGAGAGGTCCACCGTGAGCATGTCGGTCTGGTGCCGCTGGACGATGCCGCTGGTGCCGCTCGTGACGAAGAGGCCGCGGCCCCACGCGCCGTAGACGGGCCCGGTGAAGTCATCGGCGAGCACGTAGCCCGGCACGCCCTTCGCCTCCTGGATCTGCTGCTCCACGGGCTCGGCCACGAAGTCCTCGCCCCGGAAGCGCAGCCGCCGCCACGGCAGGCCACCGGTGCCGGGCCGGTCTCCCGCCACCGGCACGCCGAGGTAACTGGCGGTCCGGGTGAGCGCCACGCGGGCCGTCAGCAGCGCGGCGCGCGAGCCGCCGCCGGCCTGGTGCTGGGCGCTGAAGGCGACGTGCGCCGAGGTGCGCCGCTCGGCGAGGTAGTTGTCCAGATCGTACTTGAACCGCGTGGAGTAGAGCTCCTGCTGGCCGCGGGTCCAGAGTCCCGTGAGCGTGAACGAGGTCACGGGCGAGACCGGGAAGTCGATCCGCGAGAATGCCGTGAGCTGGTCGCCCCGATGGTGCGGGATGATCGCGCGCGCGAACAGGCAGCTGTCCCCGGGGCTGGGCGTGAGGCAGGTGAGGCCGTGGAGGCGCGGCTCCGCGTCCTCCGCGGTGGAGGCCGTGGCGTCCATGAACAGGGTGACGCCGCTGCCGAGGAACCGCAGCGGGCCGCCGGCGGAGAGCTCGGTCCGCGACTGGCCGTAGCCGAGGCGGTCGGGGAGCAGCTGGCCGCCGTTCAGCGACGCGCGCGACTCCCAGTGGTTAGGCGAGCCGCTGCGGGTCGCCACGTCCACCACGCCCGACAGGGCGTTCCCGTATTGCGCCCCGAAGCCGCCCGTGACGACGCTGAGTTCCTCGATCGCGGTGGGCGAGAGGTCCATCGTGGTCCCGAGCTCGCTCAGGGCGAACTGGTCGCGCACGTCGAGGCCATCGATCATCAGGATCGCCTGGCCGGTGCGGCCGCCGCGGAAGTGGCCGTCCGAGACGCCCGCCTGGATGTCGATCACGTCCGTGAGGGTCGTGACGGGGGCCATCCGGAGCTGCTGGCGGTCCACCGTCTGCACGCTGGCGGGCTCGTCGGTGCGCTGGAACGGCTTGGCGGAGACCTCGATCTCGCCGAGCGTCGGGGTCGCCGTGGCGTGGAGCTGGATCGTGAGCTCGGTCGGGGCCGCGCCGGAGACCCGCCCGCGGACCGACAGGGCCTCGTACCCCACCCGCCGCACCACCAGCACGAACTCCCCGAGCGTCATGCCGAGGAAGACGAAGCGCCCGGCGTTGTCGGTGAGCTGGACGCGCGGCGTGCCGGCGAGGAGCAGGTTGGCTCCGTCCACCGGCTGGCCCGTCTCGCGGTCCCGCACCACACCGATCACGCGCCCGCTCCCCTGCGCAAGGACTGCGGAGGGGGCCGCGACGGTGGCGGCGAGCAGCAGCGCGATGGTGCTTGCCGGGGAATAGCGGAACAAGTACACTAGCGCCACCTTGCGCTCTTTCCGCCTGTTCTGTCAAGCCTTGGCGACGCGCCGGCGTCTGCTGTTGCTCCTCGCGCTCGGCACGGCTTCGTGCCGCACCTCCGACGACGCGCTCGTCGTCGCTCAACCCCGGTTCCCGCTCGGCGGCGGCTTCCGGCGCCTCACGTACAACTCCGGTCCTGATCTCTCGCCCACCTGGGCGGCCGACGGGCGGACACTCTCGTACGTGACCCTGGGACTGCCACCCGCCCCGTCGGATCAGTGGTTGCGCGCGGCCGTGCCAGCCGAGGGCGGCACCGCCGTCGAGGACGCCCCGGGTTACCGGCCGGTGTTCGGCACCGAGGCGCTGTCGGCCGTGCACGCGCTGATCGGGACGCAAGCGGCGGTCGCGTTCATGGTCCCCGCGGGCAAGGACTGCGCGTGCGGCACGGACCCGTGGCCGACGGTGTCCACCCTCGTGGTCACGGCGGTGGACCTCGCGGGCCCGCCCCGGTCGGGGTCGTCGCTGCCGACGCTCAACCTGACGCTGGCCGGACGCCAGGTGGCGGACTCGCTCGGGGACCCGCTCTACACCATCCTCTTCAACCCGGTCTTCACGCGGCGCCGCGACGACCGCGCGGCCGCTTTCGGGCCGTCCACGTCGCCTGACGGGAGCCGCGTCGTCGTGAGCGACGGCGACCGGCTGTGGATCTGGGAGCCTGGCACTGCCGCGCTCCAGCCTGTGCCGGGCGTCAGCGACGCGGGCTTCCCGCACTGGTCGCCGGACGGCACGCGCATCGCCTTCGCGCACTATGCACGCGACACCGTGCGCACCAACTTCTGCACCTTCATCTTCCAGGGTGACATCGTGTGCCGCGCGCGCACGACGACCACCTTTACCATCGCTCCGGACGTGTGGGTCGTCGCGCCCGACGGCTCGGGCCTCACGCGGGTCGGGCTGGGCGAGGAGGCGGCCTGGCTGCCGTCCTCCAACGCGCTGCTCGTGCGCCGCGGCACCGGTCTCGTGCTGATCGATCTCACGACCGGCATCGAGCAGCCGATCGCGGGAACCGCCGGGGCCGCCGAGCCCGCGGTGTCGGCGGACGGGCGTCTCGCGGCGTACGTGTCGCGGGCCACCGGCAACCAGGACGTCTGGACGGTGGAGATCTCGCCGTAGCGTTGTTTCGGTCTCATGGTGTGGCGCGCTTGCTGGGGCGCGGCGGAAGAAGTACACTAGCCTCTTGCGTCATCAACGGCTTTCCCATCACGCCTCGGCGGCTCGCCGAGGCGTCCTGCTTCTCCTCGCCGTGAGTGCGGCGGCGTGCGGCGCCTCCGACGACGGGTTCGTCGCGCCCAAGCCCAGGTTCGTGACCGGTGGCGGCTTCCGCCGCCTGACCTACAATCTCGGACCCGACGTCACGCCGATCTGGTCCGCCGACGGGAAGGCCGTCTCGTACGCGACGCGCGGGCTCCCGCCCGCGGCGCCCGGCCAGTGGTTGCGCGTGACGGTACCGGTCGGAGGCGGCACCGCGGTCGAAGAAGCCCCGGGGTACGCGTCGCCCTTCGGCACGGAGGCCCTCCCCGTTGAGCGTGCGCCGGTCGGGACGCGGGCCGGGGTCGGGTTCTTGTTCACCGCCGGGGCGCTCTGCCCGTGCGGCACGGACCCATGGCCCTCGGTGTCCGATCTCGAGGTCGTGCTCGTGGACCTTCCGGTCCCGTTGCGATCGGCGTCAGGGCTGCCGACGCTCAGCCTCACGCTGTACGGGATCGAGTACGCCGATTCGCTGGGGCTGGGTCTGGTGCGCGTCATCTTCAATCCTATCTTCGCCCGGCGCCGCGACGACCGCGCGGCCGCGTTCGGGCCGTCGTGGTCGCCCGACGGGACGCGTCTCGTGGTCAGCGACGGGAACGCGCTGTGGATCTGGGAGGCGAGCACCGACGCACTCGTCATGATCCCGGGGCTGAGCGACGCCGGCTTCCCGCACTGGTCGCCGGACGGCGCGCGCATCGCGTTCGCGCATTACGCGCGGGATAGCGTTCGCACCAGCGCGTGCGTCTTCATCTTCCTCGGTGCCCGGGCCTGCTACGCGAGCCACACGACCTACACCACGGTCGAACCGGACGTGTGGGTGGTCGCGCCCGACGGCTCGGGCCTGACGCGGGTGGGGCCGGGCGAGGAGGCGGCCTGGATGCCGTCGTCGAACGCGCTGCTCGTCCGCCGCGGCACCGGTCTCGTGCTGATCGACCTCACCACCGGTATCGAACAGCTGATCCCGGGAACCGCCGGCGCCGCCGAGCCCGCCGTGTCGCTGGACGGGCGTCGCGCCGCGTACGTATCGCGGGCCGCCGGCAACCAGGACGTATGGACCGTCGACCTCTCGCCGTAGCCCTGGCGCTCGCGGCGCTGCTGCCGGCCTGCGGTCCCACCGAGATCGTGGTGGGGGACCAGCCGGGCCTCGCGCGCGTCGTCGCGGGCGTGCCGGGCGAGTCCGGACTCGGCGCCGCGGAGGGGGACGCGCGCAGCGAGGCGCTCGCCGATCCGTCGGGCATCGCCGCGCTGCCGGGGGGAACGCTGTACATCGCGGACACCGGCAACCGCGTGGTGCGCGTCGTGACGGCGACCGGGACCGAGCGCATCGTGGCCGGGGAGGCGGGCTGCCTCCAGACCGTGCTCGCCCCCGTCCCCGCGCGCGCTCTCTGCTTCCAGCTGCCCAGCGCCATCGCCGCCTTCCCCAGCGGCGATTCGCTGCTCGTCGTGGACTCGCGGGAACACGCGGTGTGGTTGATCGACCTCCTGGCGGATTCGGCGCGGCCCTTCTTCGGGACCGGCGTGCGCGGCCTCGCGGATTCCGGCGCCGTGGCCCGCACCGCGCCGACGAGCGAGCCCGACGACATCGCGGTGGGAACGGACGGAACGGTCTACGTGGCGGAGGTCGCCAACCACCGGATCGTGTCGATCGCGCGGGACGGGGCGACCGGGGAATTCACGGTACGGCCCGCGGTGGGGCGCGGCGAAGGCGGATACAGCGGCGACGGCGGCGCGGCCGTGAGCGCGCGGCTCTTCGCGCCGCGCGGCGTCGCGGTGGTCAACGGCGAGCTGTACGTCGCCGACACCGGGAACCAGGTGATCCGGCACGTCGCCGCCGACGGCCGCATCTCCACCGTGGCCGGGAGCGGGCTGGCGGCCTTCGGGGGCGACGGCGGGCCGGCGCTGTCGGGCCAGTTCAACCAACCGGTCCGCATCGTGCTGGTGGGCCAGGTCCTGCTCGTGGCCGATCGCGAGAACCGCCGCGTACGGGCCATCCAGCTCGCGTCGGGACGGATCAGCACCTTCATGGGGAACGGCGACTCGGTGATCGGGCCCGACCTCCTGGAGGCGGGGCTCACCACCACGTCGGTGCCGGCCGGGCTGGCCCAGGCCCAGGGATTCCTCTACGCCGCCGATGCCGGCCATCACGTCATCCGCCGCATCTTCGTGCCCTAGGGCGGGCAATGCGACTGGCTGCACCAGCTTTCCTGTCGTAAATCTCTAGGCTGATGACGACCACCAACTGCACGCGATGCGGCGCGTCCCTCACGCCGTGGGCCGGCACGTGCCCGGCATGCGGGGCGCCCGTCGCCGCGTCGCTCACCGGGACCGACGAGCGGGAGGCGCGCGACACGGTGCGCGCACGCCTGGCCGATGCGGCGCGGGCCGAGTACGAGGTGGTGAGCGAGATCGGCCGCGGCGGGATGGGGTGGGTCTTCCTCGGCCGTGACCGCAAGCTGGGCCGGCTCGCCGCGCTGAAGGTGCTGCCCGCCCTCGATGCGATGCGTCCGGCGAGCGTCGAGCGGTTCCGGCGCGAAGCCGAGACGGCGGCGCGGCTCTCGCATCCGCACATCGTCCCGGTGTACGGCGCCGGGGGCGACATGGGCACTCCCTACTTCGCCATGGCCTACGTCGAGGGTGAATCGCTCGCCGAGCGCATCAAGGCGGGGGCGCTCCCGGTGGCCGAGGCGCTGCGCGTGATGCGCGAGGTGGGGAGCGCGCTCGCCTACGCGCACCGGCAGGGCGTGGTGCACCGCGACATCAAGCCGCAGAACATCCTGCTCGAGCGTGAGGGCGGCCGCGCGCTGGTGGCCGACTTCGGCATCTCGCGGGCCGCGGCGGCCGAGCGGATGACGCATTCGGGCGTGGCGATCGGGACGCCGGGCTACATGGCGCCCGAGCAGGCGGCCGGCACGTCCGACGTGGACGGGCGGGTCGACGTGTACGCGCTGGGCGTGGTGGCGTTCGAGATGCTGACGGGGAAGCGGCTCGAGGACCAGGACTCCGGCGGCTGGCCCATCGCGACGTCGGAGGCGCGGCGCGCGACCCGCCGCCTGCGGCCGGACCTGCCTGACGGGCTCGCGGAAGTGGTGGCGCGCGCGGTCGCGCCGCGGCGCGAGGACCGCTGGCCGAGCGTGGACGCGCTGCTCGCGGCGCTGGAGCCGTTCGCGGCCCGATCGGCGGCCGGGGGCGTGCCCTGGCGGCACCGGCTCTGGTGGGGCGTCGCGGCGGCCGGGGTGGTGGTGGCGGCGGCCATCCGGATGGGCGTGCTCGCCAAGGGTCGCGCCGGGCCGACCCCGGCGGCGGCGGGGCCGGCCACGCACGGCATCGCCATCATGCGCTTCGATGGCGACACGGCGGCGGCGGACTCGCTCCTCCCGCTGCTCCGGTATCAGTTAGGCGGCTTCACCGCGGTGCGGGTCGCCGATCCGCGGGTCTTCGCGCCGCCGGGCGGCGACCCCGCGTCGGCGGAGGTGCGCGCGGCGGCACGGCGGGCCGGCGCGTCGTGGATCCTGCACGGCTTCGTCGGCCGGTCCGGCGCCGGCCGGGAGGTCCAGCTCCGGCTGGTGGAAGTGGCGACCGGGCACGCCCTCGACCTGGGCCGCCTCGTCGCGCCCGGGCTCGACCTCGCGGTCGCCGACTCCGTGGTGCTGCGCCTGACGCAGGGCCGCGCGGGACGCGAACTCGGCCTCGCCGGCGGCGCCAGCCAGGCGCCCGCGTCGCTGGAAGCGGTGCGCGCCTTCGACGCCGCCGACGACGCCTTCCGCCGCGCGGACTACGCGGCGGCGGTGCGCGAGTACGACCGCGTCCTGGCGCTCGACTCCACCTTCGCACCGGCCCGGTACAAGCGATTCCTGGCGGACCTCCAGCAGGAGCCGACGGAGGACCGGGTGCGCGAGGCGGTGCGCGGGGTGAAGGGCGTCCTCCCGCGGGTGGGGTCCCTCGAGGGCCGGCTCATCGCCGCCTACCTCATGCTCTTCGACAGCGGCCGCGTGGCGGAGGCCGAAGACCAGCTGCGCCGCATCGTGGCGGAGGACTCCACGTTCCTCGACGGCTGGTTCGCCCTCGGCGAGGTCCGCTACCACTTCGGCGCGCAGGCGGGCCTGCCACCGGACTCCGCCGTCTCGGCGTTCAACCGCGCGCTGGAGCTGTGGCCCGACGCGGCGCCGGCGGTGATGCACCTCGTCTCGCTCGACCTCTGGCTCGACCGACGGACCGACGCGGAAGAACACATCCGCCGCTACCTGGCCGCGGACTCGACGTCGCCCATCGGCCGCACCTTGGCGATCGGGCGGGTCGTGCTGTTCGGCACCACGGGCGAGAAGCGCGCGATGCTGGCGCGGGTGGGCACCTTCGCCGACAGGGTGCTCGAGTTCGGCGCGATCTCCGGCGCGCAGACGGCGCGCGACCGCGCCGATCTGGCCAGCGCGCAGCTCGCGCTCGAGGAGATGACCCGCAGGGGCCGCGACCCCAGGGTGCGCAGCGAAGGCGCGCGCTTCCTGGTGGCTGCGCTGCTGTCCCAGGGGCGCTGGCGGGATGCCGAGCAGCGGCTCGCCGGGCACACGACCGCGCAGCCCGGCGAAGCGGAGCTGCAGCCGGTGCACTCCTGGGCGTTCCTGCTCGGGTATGGAACGGCGGACGCGGCATCGCGCGCGGTCCGCACCCGGCTGTCGGCCCCGCCCGCCGACGCCAAGGAGCGCGCCGCCGATCTCTGGCTCGCGGGCGCGGTGGCCGTCGAGCGGGGCGACATCGCGGCGGCGCGCGCGCAGCTCAACGCGCTCGAGGGTCTCGCGCGCACGGGCCCGCCCGCCGTGGGCGGCCTGCGCTCGGCGCTGGCGGGGAGGATCGCGGAGGCGGAAGGGGACACCGCGCGGGCCAAGGCGGCGTACGCGGCGGGCCTCAATGCCCTGGATCCCGCGCGCGCGCCGTTCACGCTGCTCTTCGCGCAGACGATCCCGCGCTTCCGCCTGACGCGGCTCAGGCTGGCCGCGGCGGACACGGCCGGCGCTTTTGCGCTCCTCGAAGCGCAGGACTTCCTCGCCGCGTTCGCGGACCAGGTCGTGCGCGGACCCGCGTGGCTGCTGCACGGGAGACTCCTCGCCGCGCACGGTGACACCGAGGGCGCGACGCGCTACTTCCGCCGGGCGCAGGATCTCCTCTTCTACGCGGAGCCCCCGTGGACGGCGGTCCGCGACTCGGCGCGCTCGGCCCTGGTCGCGCTCGGCGTGCGGCCGTGAGTCCGGCGCGCGACGGAGCCCCGCGGTGAGCGACCCGCTCGAGCTGCTGGCGCGCGGGGACAAGTGGTACCTGTCGGCGGGGGAGGGGCTCATCTGGGCGCCGCCCTTCCCGGTCTGGCTCGACGCGCCGGGATTCTGGGACGAGGCGCACCTGTTCGAGTATCCGCTGGCCCCGCTCTTCACCGTGGGCTTTGTGGACGAGGCGGGCCGGGAGATCGTCCTGCAGCCGGGCACGCGGCGCTGGACGCCGGCGGCGCTCGAGGTGCCCTACAAGAGCAGCGCGGGTCTCGACGTGATCGAGACGCGCATGGTCCTGCCGGGCTTCGTCCTCGGCAGCGAGTGGCAGCTCGTGAACCTCGGCGTCATCCCGATGACGGTGCACGCCGTCGCGTGGACGACCGCGCCCGGCGCGGAGCTCACCGGCGCCGACGTGGTATGGACGGGCGCGGAGCTGGAGTGGCCGCGGGTCCTCAGGGACCGGGACGGGCACGCGCTCACGGCGCGTCTCCAGCTCGCGCTGGCGCGCGGCACCGACAGCTGGGGCGCGATCCGCTCCGACGCCACGGCCGACCACCCGCGGTTCCGGTACACGCCGTTCTGGGATCGCTGGGATCCCACCCGCGGCGGGCTGGCCAGCAAGGCCGCGCTCGACGGCGGCGGGCCGGGCGGGCTGGCGTACCTCGGGGTGCATCGCGCCATCGAGATCCCGCCGGGCGGCGCGGCGCGCCTCGCGGTGGCGCTGCGGGTCGAGCCGGCCCTCGCCTCGTCGGCCCCGCGGGCCGACCCGGGCCCGCCGCGCAAGGCGTCCTCGTTCGCCGCGGCCAGCAAGGCCTCCTGGCAGGAGTACTTCGAGAGCGTGCCGCGATTCCGCTGCTCGGACCCGTACTTCGAGCGCTACTGGGCGTACCGATGGTACGGCCTGCGCCTGAACGGCATCGCGCCGGGATGGGGTCACTACCTGGCGCCGACGGTGGCCGAGGGGATCGCCGATCGCCACCAGGCCCACGCGTACAGCGCGCCGGCCCACGTGCGCGAGCTCCGCTGGTCGCGCGACCCCGAGTGGGCGCGCGGCGTGCTGCGCACCTTCCTGGCGCATCAGCGTCCCGACGGATCGCTCCCGGCCAGCGTCCACGCCGGCCCGCTGGAGGGGACGGACGCCTGTCACGCGGACTGGGGCGGTGCGCTCCTCGCGCTCGACGCGGTGCATCCCAGCGACGCGTTCCTGCGCGAGGCGGTGCCGGTGCTCGAGCGTTATGCGGAGTGGCTCCGGTCCGCGTGCGATCGCGAGGGCTCCGGGCTCACCGACGTGGTGGACCGTGACGAGACGGGGCAGGCGGCGGGCTCCCGCTTCCTGGCCGTGGACCCGGACGCCGACCGCGGCGCCGGCGAGGGGCGCCTGCGGCTCAAGGGCGTGGACGCGACCACCTACGCGTACCGGCTCTTCCGCGTCCTGGCGCGGCTCGCGCCGCGGGCGGGGCTCGACGGCGAGCGCTGGCGGGCCCACGCCGAGCTGGTGGCGACGGCGGTCCGCAAGAAGATGTGGGACGCGAGGGCCGGGATGTTCAGCGACGTCAACGCCGCCACCGGGCGGCGGACGGCGGCGCGCTCGGCGGTCGCGTTCCTTCCGTACGCCACGGATCTCATCATGCCCGACTACCTCGCGGGGTTCGTGCAGCACCTCTTCGACCCCCGGCAGTTCTGGAAGCCGTTCCCGGTGCCGTCGACCAGCGGCACCGATCCGCTGTACGACGCGGGCGGGGCGTGGAAGGGCAGGCGGCACGACGCCCCGGGGAACGGGCGCGTCTGGCCGATGACGAACAGCCACATCGCCGAGGCGATCGCGCGGGTCGCGCGGGAGCACCTGCCGGCGCTGCGCGCGCACCTGGCGGAGTTCCTGAGCAAGTTCGTGCGGATGATGTTCTGGGACGGGGACATGGCGCGGCCCAACGGTTTCGAGCACTACCATCCGGTGACGGGCCGGCCGTCCGCGTACCGCGGCATCGACGATCATCAGCACTCGTGGGTGAACGACCTCGTCGTGTCGTACGTGATCGGGCTCAGGCCCGCCGCCGAGGGCCGGTGCGTGGTGGATCCCATGCCGCTGCCGCTGGACGGTTTCGAGGCGCTGGGGCTGCCGATGCAGGGGGCCGTGGTGGACGTCATCCGCGAGGCGGACCGGTTGCTGGTGCGCGTGAACGGGAACGAGGCCGCGCGCGGGCGCATGGACGAACCCATCGAGGTGCGGTTGTGACGTTGCGGGTCGCGTTCATCGCCCGGAACGGCCCCGCCGAAGAGGCCGCGGCCTGGTCGTGGCTCCAGGGCGAGGAGGGGCTCGAGGCCAGGCGGTACGAGCCGCGGGAGCTGGGCGCAGCGGTGGCGCGGTCGGACGCGGTCTGGGTGCACGCGTCGGTCCCCCTGGGCGAGCTCGCGGCCGAGCCGCTGCGCACCTTCGCCGCGGCGGGGCACCAGGTCCTCCTCACCCTCCGGGCCGCGGCGCTGGTGACGGCCCTGGGGCTCGAGTCCGCCCCGCCTAACGACATCGGCGACGGCCGCTGGGACGACGACGCCGACCCCTGGTACCAGGGCGCCTTCCGCGCCCTCAAGGCCTATCCGCACGTCCGCGGCCTCGCGACCTACGGTCCGCATCCGCTGGTCGCCGGCCTGCATAACGGGACCTACACCTGGGCGCCGGCCGCGGGCGAGGCGTACACGTGGGCCTGCTACGCGGGCGGGGTCCGGCCCGCCGAAGGACGCGTCGTGGCGGTCGAGCGGGCCTTCGCGCTGCAGAACGCGGACCGCATCGTCGCGTGGGAGTACGCCCTGGGCCGCGGCCACGTGGTCTGCGTCGGCGCGTTCGTCCATTTCGCGGCCCAGGATCCGCGGCTCAGGGCCCAGCTGGGCCGTCTGGTGCGCAACGCGCTCGCGGCCGGCGCCGCCGAGAGCACCGAGCGCGCCTACTGGCCGGAGCCGGGCACGATCGCCGCGCCCTCGGAGGCGCTGGTGCTGCCCGAGCCGCTCGACCTCGACGGCGCCCTCCCCGACCCGGCCACCGACCCCATCGCGCTCGAGAGCGCGGTCGAGGCGGACGAGGGGTTCGACCTCGCCGGCCGCCGTGCGCTGCTGGTCGGCGGGGACCGGCTCGGCATCCGCGAGGTGTGGATCCACCCGCACCGCGCCGTCGCCGCGTGGGACGTGGCGGTGGACGGGGAACCCGCGACCGGCACCCGCATCACCGTGACGCCCGATGTCGCGGTGCGCACGCTGGAGACGCCGCGCCACCGGATCAGCGAGACGACGTTCGTCGCGCTCGAGCACCCGATCGTGCTGGTCGAGTACCACGCGGCCCGCAAGGGCCGAGCGTCAGTGGGCCGCTCCGCCGCCGGCGTGGAGATCACGCTACGGCTGGATCTTCGGCGGACCTGGCCCTTTCCCGCGGGATGCGGCGGGAACCTCCGGTTCCGGCGCAGCGCGCAGGGCCTGGTGGCCGTGGTGGAGTCGGAGAGCGACGACGGGGTGGCGGTGCTCTTCGCGGGCGGGCCCGCCGCGATCCAGATGAAGGCGCTCCACGTCGAGGGCGTGCCGGTGGTCGAGTGCACCGTGACCGCCCCGCTCGGGGGCCCGTTCCGGCTCGCCATCGCCGGCGGCGCGTCACGCGCCGAGTTCGAGCGGTCCTTGCGCGCGGTGCGGCGGCTCGGCGTCGCGGGTCTCGTGCGGCAGCGCGCCCAGCGCGCCACCACGGTGCGGGAGGCCCGGCTCTCGGTCGTGGCCGAGGACGACCACCTGGGGCGCGCCGTCGAGTGGGCGAAGCGCCGCCTCGACGCGTTCGTGGTGGACGCGCCCGGCGTGGGCCGGTCGCTCGCCGCCGGCTACGCGTCCTCGCGGCCGGGGTGGGGCGCCGGCCGGCCGGGCCACGCGTGGTTCGTCACGCGAGACGCCTGCTGGTCCGCGCTCGCGCTGCTCGCCGCGGGCGAGCACTCCGTCGTCAGGCAGGTGATCCGCTTCCTCGGCGACCGGCAGGACGTCACCGGGAAGGTGCTCCACGAAGCGAGCACCTCCGGCCAGTTCCACTACGACGCCGCGGACGCCACCCCCCTCTACCTGCTGCTGGTCGCCCGCTACCTCGCGTGGACCGGCGACGCGGAGTTCGTCGGCTCCATCTGGCCGCACGTCGAGCGCGCCTTCGCCTTCTGCCTGTCCACCGACACCGACGGCGACGGCCTCATCGAGAACGCCGGGGTCGGGCACGGGTGGATCGAGTCCGGGCCCCTGGGCGGCGCGGACGTCACGCTCGCGCTGGCCGCCATCTGGCGCTCGGCGCTCGAGGACCTGGCCCACGCCGCCGAGGTGCTCGGCAAGGCCCGCTTCGCCGCCGACTGCTGGGCCCGCGCCGCCCGGGCCGGCACAGCCATCGAGCGCGATCTCTTCCGCGAGCAGGATGGGCGTTATGCGCTCGACCGGCAGCGGGATGGATCGGTGTCCTGGTCCCTGACGGCGATGGCGAGCCTGCCGTTGCTCCTCGGCGCCGCCAACCCGGTCCGCGCGCGTGGCTGGTTCGACGCGCTCGCCGGCGCGCGCTTCACGACCGGCTGGGGCGTGCGGCTCCTCCCCTCCGACGACCCGCACTTCGACCCCGCCGGCGCCTACGCGGGGACGGTGTGGCCGCTCGTCACCGGCTGGTCGGCGCTCGCGGAGTACCGGGCCGGATGGGGTGAGGCCGGTGGCCGGCACCTGGCCGCGAACGTGGGCCTCGCCTTCGCGCGGCAGGGTGGTGTCTTCGATGAGGCGCTGAACGGGCTCGCGGAACGCGCCGCCGGGGTCTGCCCGGACCAGGCGGCCTCGGCGGCGATGGTCCTGGCGCCGCTCGTCGAAGGGCTGCTCGGGGTGCGGCCCGATGCACCGGGCGGACGGATGACCATCGCGCCGCAGCTCCCCGGCACCTGGGATCCGCTCATCGTCCGTGGCCTGCGATGCGGCGAGACGGTCTACGACCTCCGGCTGCGGCGGCGGAAGGGCGTGCTCGATATCGGGGTGCGGCGCCGCGTCGGGCCGCCGCTCTGGATCACGGTCGCACCGTGGCTCCGCGCGCCGCCGAAGGAGACGCTGGTGGATGCGCAGGCAGTCAAGGCGGACGTGTCGGCGTGGGGCGCCGGGGTGCGCGCGGCCGTCTCGTTCCAGGCCTCGGGCGAGCACGACGCGCGGTTCGAGGAGGAGGCCTGAGCTCTCCAGTCAGTTCAGGCGCGCCGCTCCGTGGCCAGGCGCCGCGCCGTCTCCAGGGTCCGGTCCACTTCCTCGGGCGCGTTGTAGATGTGACAGCACTGCCGCACCCCCCAGGGATCCCCCATCGACCGGCAGCGCACCTTGGTCCGCGTCCACAACTGGTCCATCAGTTCCGGCGCGTGATAGCCGGCGAGGCTCCAGACCGTGGTCCCCGACACCAGCTCCGGATGCTGCGGCGAGTTGATCGTCACCTGGGGGATCTGCCGCAGGCCTGCCCGCAACCGGTCGGCGAGCGCGAGGATGCGCTGCGCGACGCGTGAGGGACCGATCCGGGTGTGGAAGTCGATCGCCGCCTCGTAGCCCTTGAGCAGCGACAGGTTGCCGGTCCCCACCTGCATCAGCCGGTACGCGCCGTCGTGATAGTTGTCCCATTGCCCCGACGCGATGGTCGCCCAGAGGTGGGGCAGGCGTTCCCGGCTCACGTAGAGGAACCCGCATCCCTGCGGGGCGAGCAGCCACTTGTGAGGCGACCCGAAGTAGGTGTCGCACCCCATCGCGTGCAGGTCGAGCTCGAGATGCCCGCAGCACTGCGCCCCGTCGATCACCGAGATGATCCCCCGCTCGCGCGCCAGGCGGCAGAGTTCCACCACCGGGAAGCGGATGGCGAGCTGCGAGGTGAGGTGCGGGATGGCCCACACCTTGGTCTGCGGCGTGGTCGCGTTCACGAAGAGGTCGATCAGCTGCTGGGGATTCTGGGGCGGGACCGGGACCACCACCTTCTTCACGTAGATGCCGTACCGCTTGGCCTTGAGCTGCCAGGGCGACTCGCACCCCACGTGCTCCTGGTTGGTGAGGATCACCTCGTCGCCCGGATGCAGATCGAGGCCGTTGGCCACGTAGCTCGCCCCGAAGGTGGCGTTCTGGGTGAGCGCGACCTCCTCCGCGCTCGCGCCGACCAGGGTGGCGAGTTTCCCGCGCAGCTCCAGCTCGGGGCGGTAACCGGCGAAGTAATCCGGGTGCTCCGGGCGGTAGTCCCAGTGCGCGACCGTGGCGTCCACCTGGGTCATGTGGTTCGTCACCGCGTCGATCACGACGCGCGGCGAGCTGCCGATGGTCCCGGTGTTGAAGAACGCCTCGTCAGGCGGCATGAGGAATTCCCGGCGCAGGGTCCGCCAATACGCCTCGTCGTCCTGGAAGACGGCGGGCGGCCATTGCCCGCGGGGTGCCTGGGGTGCTTGGGGCGCCGGCGTGGCGCGGCCGCGGCCGGCGGCGAGGGCACTGAGAGCGGCGGAGCCGAGGAAGGCGCGGCGGTCGAGCATGAGCGGTGCCTCGCGGTGGGGTCGAACGCGAATATATTCCGCGCGGATGCGAACCGCACGTCCTCTGTTGCTCGCCCTCGCGCTCTCCGGCTGCGGGAAGCTGGTGCGCGTCGAGCGCGCCGCCTCGGGCCGGCCGCCCGGCGCGCGGACCGTGGCCGACTCGCTGGCGGCCGTCGAACGCGATTCGATCGCGGCGGGCGAGGTCGAGGAGGCGGTGCGCGCGTACTACCGGCGCCTCAGCGCGCGTGATTGGGCCGGCCTCCGCGAGAGCTTCTGGCGCGGCGGGGTCATCACCACCAGTTGGACCCCGCCCGGCGAGTCCGCCGAGCGCGTGGAGGTCGTGACCGCGGAGGAGTTCATCCGGCGGGCGCCCGCGGGGCCGGACCGCCTGGCCGTCTTCGCGGAGGAGCCGGTCCGCATCGAGGTCGCGACCTACGGCCCGCTGGCCACCGCGTGGGTGGTGGTCGAGGCGCGGTTCGGCGCCACCCGCGATTCGGTGCGGACCCACTACGGGGTCGACGCCTTCCACCTCATGCAGCAGCGCGGCGAGTGGCGGATCGCGGGCCTCACCTTCACCAACGAGATCGCCGGGCGCCCGCTGGCCGCGCGCCGACCCTGAACACCTCCACCCTCACCATCGTCGTGCACGGCGCCTTCGCGGCGGAGTCGTCGTGGTGGCGGCCCTCGCCGGCGGGCGGGGGCCCGTCGTTCGCGGACCAGCTCGAGGAGGCGCTCGCCCGGCGCGGGATGACGGGCACGGTGTGGCGCCCGGCCGCGGTGGTGGGGCTCCCGCCGGATGCCTTCGCCTGGTCGGGGGACAACACCCACGCGGCGCGCGTCGCGGGGTCCAAGCGTCTCGCCGACGCCCTGCGCGAGACGGCGCGCCGAGTGGGCGCGACGGCGGAGGCGCCGCTCGAGGTGAGCGCGGTCGCGCACTCGCACGGGGGCAACGTCGTCCTGGAGGCCGTGCGGCGCCTCGCGAGCGTGCCGGAGGTCCGGTTCCGCCGCGTGGTCTGCCTGGGCACGCCGCTCCTCGAGTTCAAGGCCTCGCTGCGGCCGTTCCGGTTCCTCGTCGCTTTCCTCATCCTCGCCGCCGCGCTCGGCCTCACCACCGTGATCCTCTCGCGGCTCTTCCTGCCGGACTTCCCCCGTCTCATCTGCCCGCTCATGGGCACCTGCGCCGAGGTGCACGTCGGCGCCGTGGTGGGCTGGCCCTGGCTGGTGGCCGCGCTGTTCGGGGTGATGGTCGTGTCCCGCTGGGTCTTCGCCATCCTCGCGGCGTTAGGCGATCTGCTCTGGCGGGCCGCGTACTACCCGATGCAGGTCGCGCGCGGGCGCCGGTACGGCCAGGCGTACGGCCCCGAGCCGCAGCGCCTGCTGGCCAGCCTCGACGGCCACCGGGTGCTCCTCGTCACCAGCCACCAGGACGAGGCGGACCTGCTGTTCCACGCGTCGGCGGCGCCGCGCAAGGTCTACGAGGAGTGGATCGGCGAAGCGTTCTCGGGCTGGGGCCGGGCCATGGAATGGCTGTTCGTGCGCCCGGTGGTGGTGGGCGTCCTGCTGCGCGTGCTCGAGACGGTGATGGAGCGGATCGCCTTCGGGTTCCCGTGGCTCCGGGTGCTCTTCTTCGACCACGAGATGGCGGACCTCGACACCAGCCGCGCCTACCCCACGACCCTGATCGAGCGGGCCGATTTCACCGAGGCGATGCTCGAGGTCCACCTCGCCGGCGCCCCGCTCCGGCCTCCCCATCCGGCCGAGGCGGCGGGCCTCAAGGGCGTGGAGCGGCGGGTCGCCTCGCTCCGCCACAGTCTCGGCCTCGGCCTCAAGAAGACCTTCCTGGAGATCCATCCCCAGCACAGCGAGTACTACCGGACCCCCGCCATCCTGGAGCGCGTTGCCGACACGATCGCCGGCGGCGCTACTCCGCCCGCAGGCGCGAGGACACCTTCGCCATCAGGTCCGCCGGCGCCCTGACGCGGCGCAGCTTCCCGCGGATGTCGTCCAGCAGCCGCCGCTCGATCTCGAACTCCCCCGCGCACACCACGCACGACTCCAGGTGGGCCACCACCTCGCGCACCTCGTCGGGCGCGAGCTCGCGGTCCACGTAGTCGTCGAGCCGCGCGAAGGTCTCGGCGCAAGTCAGCCGGCTCGGGCTCATCGGTCCCCGCCTCCTCTCGCGGCGGCGGCCACCAGGCCGTGGTCCTCCGCGAGGCGCCACAGCTGCCGCTGGAGGAGCGCCCGGCCGCGGTGCAGCCGCGAGCGCACCGTCCCGATCGGCACGCCGAGGCTCTCGCCGATCTCCCGGTAGGAGAGGTCCGCCAGGAAGTAGAGCGCGCTCGCCGCCCGGAACTCCTCGGGCAGCGCCGCGATCGCCGCCTCCACCTGTTCCGTCTCCAGCTTGCCGATCACCGCCGACGCCAGCTCGCCGCCGGTGAGGCCCGGCCGTCCGGTGCCATCGGCGACCACTTCGTGCGCGCGCCGCTGGAGGTACGCATTCGGCGCGTCGTCGAGCGGCACCGTCTCGGGTTCGTGCTTCTTCCGCCGGTGCGACGTGATGAAGGCGTTGGTGAGGATGCGGAAGAACCAGGCGCGGAAGTTCGTTCCCGGCGTGAAGCCCTGGAAGCCGCGGAACGCCAGCAGGGCGGCCTCCTGCACCAGGTCCTCCGCGTCGGCGCGGTCCCGCGTCAGGTGCAGCGCGAGTCCGTACGCCCGGTCGAGCAGCGGGGCGAGGAGCGCTTCGAACTCGAGGGGGGATGCCACGTCCGCATCATCGGCGGGCCGCCGGGAAAGCGCAAGAAACGCCGGGCTCAGGCGCGCGGAGGGGCCTCCGCGCCGGGGGTGGCGGCGAGCGCCCGGCGGGCCACGCGGGTGACGCGGAAGCTCGCGACGACCGTCGCGGCGATGCCGAGGAGGAGCACGGTGTAGTACGGCCACCCGTGCGTCAGGCGCACGCCGCCCGCGACCGCCGCCACGTCGCCCGCGATGGCGCCCGAGGACACCAGCAGGAAGGTGGCGGGGATCAGGCCGAGCAGCGCCACCACATACGCGCCGAACGAGACCCGTGAGAGGCCGAGCGCGTAGTTGAGCAGGTTGTAGGGGAAGACCGGCGAGAGGCGGAGCAGGATGACCAGCTGCCATCCTTCGCGCGCGAGCGCCTCGTCGAGCGCGGCGAAGTGGGGATGGCGCGCCAGGTACCGCTCGACGGCGCCCCGCGCGACATGGCGGGCCACCAGGAACGACGCGATCGCGCCCAGCGACGCGGCGAGCCACGCCACCACGACCCCCTGCGCCGCGCCGAACACCGCGCCCGCGGCGAGCATCATCAGCGAGGCCGGCGCCAGCAACACACAGCCGGCCGTGTACGCCGCGATGAACACCAGCCAGCCCCACGGACCGAAGCCGTTCACCCACTCGGCGAAGCCGGGCAGGTAGCGGCCGAGATACCGGCCGGCCAGGACCAGGCCCACGAACGCGACCACCAGCAGCAGACTGCGGATCCTCACGTCGCTGACCTCGATCCCCGGATGATCGCTCGTGCTCCATGCCTTGCCGGAACGACGCCGCGGCGCGCCCGGTTCCCCGGAATCTCGCCTGAAGGCGCGCGGCGCGGAACTCGCCCCGGCGTTCCGAGGTATCTTCCGGTGCCCGCGCGCCGCGCGGACTCATCCCGAGGCCGCCATGACCCGACTCGCCGTGCTCGCCCTGATCATCCCTTCCGTGCTCGCCGCCCAGCAGCGCGGCTACACGGTCGGGGTCACCGGCTTCACCGGCGGCAACTGGCAGCCGTCCGGGGTCGAGATCGGCCTGCTGCGCGCGGTGGGCGGCACGCCGGGGCAGACCGTCGGCGCGATGCTGCGCGTGGGCGGCTTCGTCCAGGACCAGGCGGTGCTGGTGGGTGGGTCCACCGGGTTCTTCACCTCCGTCGTCGGCACCTTCCGCCGTCCGCTCGCCACGATCGCCTCGGTGGGGCAGGAGAACGACCTCTCCTACGCGCGGCTGGTCGGCGTCCTCGAAGTGGGTGTGTCGAAGGACTTCAACTCGCCGCTCCCTCAGGGGAACGTCCGCGGCACCGGCGCCGTGCTCCTCGGCCTCTCGTTCGGCGGCGGCGGGCGGCTCGACCAGAACTTCGCGATTCTGGCCGGGCCCGCGTGGTTCGTCGGTGACGCGACGAACACCCACGCCCAGGTCACCATGCGCTTCCAGTCGCCGCTCGGCCGCCGGCGCCGGGGGGGCCCGCCCCAGCAGACGTAGGCGTCCCGAGACCCCGCGCCGCGCCCGCTGCTTGCTGCCACCCGCGGGCGGCTCTAGCTTCGAATTCGATGGCACAACCCCAATCCGAACGGCCCAATACGGGGTCTCCCGAGGCGCCGGTCCCGACCCATCCGGGGCTGCGGCTGCTTGCCGAGGTGACCTCCGCGGTCTCGGCCGGCGTGGTCTCCGAGGGCGCGCTCGACTCGGTGGTCGCGTCGCTCCGCCGCGGCCTGGGTGCCTCGCTCTGCCGCCTCTGGGTGAAGGACGCCGACGGCCCCGCGTTCCGCGCCGTGGCCGGCGCGGGCGATAAGCCGGGGGACGAAGAGGCGCAGCGGATCTCGGCGACCATCAGGACCGGCGGGGCCGCGCCGACCGAGACCTGGGACACCATCGACCTCCGGGTGCCGCTCGCGCACCAGGGTGAGCGGCTCGGCCTCATCGAGGTGCGCGTCCCGCGCGACGGGCGCGAGGGGATGGCGCGCGACGTCCTCACCGTGGTGGCGAACGTGCTCTCCCCGCTCCTCGCCTCCAAGGAGCTGTCGCAGGACCTGGCCTTCGAGGTGGCCCGCCGCTCGCGCGAGATCGAGGAGCAGCGCCGCTTCACCGCCAAGGTGATCGACTCGCTCCCGGTCGGGCTGTACGTGATCGACCGCGACTACCGCATCCAGGCGTGGAACCGCAAGCGCGAGACGGGTACCCAGGGCGTGCCGCGCGAAGAGGCCATCGGTCGCCCCATCTTCGACGTGCTCCATCGCCAGCCGCGCGACCTGCTGCGCCGCGAGTTCGACGAGGTGTTCACCGCCGGCCGCCTCCAGGTCTACGAGTCGGGCGGCGCCGAGGGGCGGCACTACCGCATCACCAAGATCCCGATGCGCCTCAACGACGACGAGATCACGCACCTCATCACCATCGGCGAGGACGTGACGGAGTGGAAGGAAGTGCAGGGGCAGATCGCGCAGTCGGAGAAGCTGGCCGCGGTCGGCCAGCTCGCCGCGGGCGTCATGCACGAGATCAACAACCCGCTCGCCACCATCGGGGCGTGCGTGGAGGCGGTGGCGGCGCGCGCCGAGGACGCCTCGCCGGAGGTCGCGCAGGGCATCGCCGAGTACCTCAAGATCATGGACAGCGAGGTGCAGCGCTGCAAACGCATCGTCTCGGAGCTGCTCGACCTGTCGCGGCCCAAGGCGGGCGTGCGCACCCGGCAGGAGGTGAACCGGAT
This sequence comes from Gemmatimonadota bacterium, assembly GCA_041484135.1. Classification (GTDB taxonomy): domain Bacteria; phylum Gemmatimonadota; class Gemmatimonadetes; order Gemmatimonadales; family JACORV01; genus JACORV01. The sequence continues at coordinate 8,912 of JBGPHD010000001.1, read as the reverse complement.
CGTCGAGGAGACGCTGCTGCTGCTCAAGCACCACGACCGCTTCAAGCGGCTCGAGCTCCGGCGCGAGCTGGGCTCGGACCTGCCGCCCGTGAACGCCAGCGCCGACCAGCTCATCCAGGTCTTCATGGCGCTGATGCTGAACGCCGCGGACGCCATGGAGGCGCGCGGCACCCTCACGGTGCGCACCGAACGCAATCCCGACCGCGCCGACGAGCTGGTGGTCTCCTTCTCGGACACCGGCGCCGGCATCCCCCGCGGCGACCTCAAGAAGATCTTCGAGCCCTTCTACACCACCAAGCCGCAGGGCCGCGGCACCGGGCTCGGCCTCTCCATCTGTTACGGCATCGTCGCCGACCACCACGGCCGCATCGAGGTGGACTCCACGCTGGGGCGCGGCTCCACCTTCAAGGTCTTTCTGCCCGTCGCGTGAAGATCCTGGTCATCGAGGACGATCGCACGGTGGGGCAGTACGTCGCGCGCGGCCTCGAGGAGAACCTCTACACCACCGAGCTGGTCGCCGACGGCAAGGTGGGTCTCGAGCAGGCCTCCGGCGGCCAGTGGGACCTCATCGTCCTCGACCTGCGCCTCCCCTCGATGTCCGGCCTCGACGTGCTGCGGACGCTGCGCGACCGCGGCAACTCGACGCCGGTGCTCGTCCTCACCGCGCAGGACTCGGTCGAGTTCAAGGTGGACGCGCTGCGCATCGGCGCCGACGACTACGTCACCAAGCCCTTCGCCATGGAGGAGCTGCTCGCCCGCGTCGAGGCGATCAGCCGCCGGCCCAAGAGCCTCGCGCACCCGGTGCTCCAGATCGCCGACCTCCGCATCGACACCGGCAGCCGGCAGGTGACGCGCGGCGGCGACGACATCGAGCTCACGCCGAAGGAGTACTCGGTCCTCCTCTACCTGGCGCGGCACCAGGGCCGGGTGATGAGCCGCACCCTCATCACCGAGTACGTGTGGGACTACCACTTCGACCCCGGCACCAACATCGTGGACGTGGTGATCAACCGGCTGCGGAAGAAGATCGACCAGGGCCACGAGCCCAAGCTCATCCACACCATGCGCGGCGTGGGGTACGTGGTGAAGGCCTGACGTGAGCAGCATCCGGGCCACCCTCACCCTGTGGTACACGGTCGCCCTCGCGGCGACCGTCCTCGCCTTCGGCGTCACCATCTCGGTCCTGGAGCGGCGCTCCAACTTCGAGGCCCTCGACCGGCGCCTCGGCGCCGTCGCGGACGTGGTGGGCAACGTGCTGGCCGAGGAGCGGACCAGCGGCGGGCGGCTGATCGAGGAAACCAGCGACCCCTTCGTCGCCGCGCTCCGGCTCGACGTGCAGGAGCGTCTCGACCCCGTCCCCGGCTGGCTGATGGTGGTGGATTCGGCGGCGCGCGGCGTCTACAGCTCCGCCGAGATCCGCCGCCTCACGCCCCAGGCTTCGGACATCCTGCGGCGCCGGATCTTCCGCATCGTCGCGCCCCACGAGGCCTTCACGCTGGACCTCGACGGCACCGGCGTGCGGTTCGTGGTGCGCCGCGTCACCGAGGCCGGCCCCGCGATCGTCGCCGCCGCGGTGGGCGAGCCCACCCGCGAGCTGGAGGTGGCGCCGACCCGGCTCGCCACGTCCATGCTGCTCGTCGCTCCGCTCATGATCGTGTTCGCCGCCGCCATCGGCTACCTGCTCTCGAGCCGCGCGCTCCAGCCGGTCGGCCGCATCATCGACGAGCTGGAGGCGATCACCGACGGCCGCAGCCTCCACCGCCGCCTCCCCGCGCCGCTCGCCGCCTCCGACGAGGTGGGCCGCCTCGCCACCTCGCTGAACTCGCTGCTCGCCCGTCTCGAGGCGAGCTTCGCGTCCATGCGGCGCTTCGTCGCCGACGCCAGCCACGAGCTCAAGACGCCGCTGACCGTGATGCGCGCCGGCGTGGAGCGCGCGCTCACCCAGCGCGACACGCCTCCCGAGGCGCTCATCCCGCTCGAGGAGACGCTCCAGGAGGTGCGCCGCATGACCGAGCTGGTGGACGGGCTGCTCACCCTCGCGCGCGTGGACGAGGGACGGATGGAGCTGCACCGGGAGCCGGTGGACCTCGGCGAGCTGCTGCGCGAGGTGCACGAGACGGCCCAGATGCTGGGCGAGGCGGCGGGAGTGGCGGTCGAGCTGGAGCTTCCCGCCGATCCCGTCATGGTGGACGCCGACCGTGGGCGCATCCGGCAGCTGGCGATGAACCTCGCCACCAACGCCGTCAAGTACACCGCCGCCGGGGGCCGCGTCTGGCTCGCCTTGACGGCGATGCCCCTGACGGCGAGCATATCCGTCCGCGACACCGGGATAGGGATCGCGCCCGGCGACGTGGGCCGGGTCTTCGACCGGTTCTGGCGGGCCGATGGGGCAAGGTCGCGCACCGGCGAGCGGCCCGGCATCGGGCTCGGCCTCTCCATCAGCCGGTGGATCGCCGAGGCCCACGGCGGCTCGATCGCGGTGACCAGCCGACCCGGCCGGGGCAGTACCTTCACGGTGACGCTGCCGAGGGCCCCAGGGAGCCTCCCGGCTGTCATGGAATCGTAATCTCGGGCTCATCGCGGAGTTAGAGCCGGCGTGTATCTTCTGGGTGGAAGCATGATCCGGAGGCGCAGGTGTTCGAGAACCTGATCGAGTCAAGGCCGCAGCGGGGATTCAAGGCCGTCTTCGGGAACAGCTTCCTGTCGATGGTGATCCACGGCGGGATCATCTGGGGCGGAATCATCGCGACGGCGCACGCTGGCGCGGCCGTCGAAGAGCGCATCCACCAGATCGCCGTCACCATGCAGGCCCCCGAGCAGCCCAAGAACGAGCCCCCGCCCCCCGAGCAGGTCGCGACGGTGAACCCGCCGCCCAAGGGCTTTCAGACGCTCTCCATCCCGGTGAACATCCCGGTGGACATCCCGCCTCCCACGCAGAACAACTTCAACGCCGCGGACTTCTCGGGCGTTGGCGTCGAGGGCGGCATCGCGCACGGTGTCGAAGGCGGCACTGGCCCGGTCATCAGCGATCAGCCGTACCTGGAAGCCGTGGTCGAGGAGCGTCCCGACCAGGTCCCCGGCTCGTGCGTTCCGCCGCGGTATCCGGAGATCCTGCGGCAGGCGGGGATCGAGGGACGCGCCCTGGTCGAGGTCGTGCTCGACACGACCGGCCATGCCGAGCGCGGGTCCATGCGGATCCTGTCCTCTACGCACTCGCTCTTCGAAGGGCCGGCGCGTGAGGCGGTCGCCAGCTGCCGCTACCGGCCCGGGCGGATCCAGGGCCGCGCGGTGCGCGTGCGGGTCCAGGTCCCGGTCAATTTCACCATCACGCATTAACGGCCGTTCGGTCCACTCGTCGCGCCCGGCGGCGCGGCGCGCATCCACCCTCGGAGGGGTCGCGTAATGTCGCTCTCGCTCTTGGATCTCTGGAACCAGATGAGCTGGTTCCCCCGGTTCATCGTCTTCGTCATGGCGGTGATGTCGATCCTCACGCTCGCCACGTCGTTCCGGAAGTGGTGGATGATCCGGAAGGCGCAGAAGGAGACGGCCAAGTTCGCGCCGGAGTTCTCGCGGTTCCTCCAGGAAGAGCAGATGGAGGGCGCCATCGGCCTGTCGGAGAAGTACAAGAAGAGCCACGTGGCGCGCACCCTGGCCGGCGCGCTCGAGGAGATCAAGCCGCTCCTGCGGGATGGGCATCAGATCACCGCGGCCGACATCAACGCGGGTGAACGGGCCATCGAACGCAACACCATCATCATCATCGCCGAGCTGAAGCGCGGCCTCGGCCTCCTCGCCACCGTGGGCTCCACGGCGCCGTTCGTCGGCCTGCTGGGCACCACGCTCGGCATCGTGAACGCGTTCGTCGGCATGGCCTCGGGCGGCGGCTCGGGCGGCCTCGCCGCGGTCTCCGGCGGTATCGCCGAGGCGTTGGTCACGACGGCCTTCGGCCTGATGGTCGCGATCCCGGCGGTGTGGCTCTACAACTATTTCGCCACCAAGATCGAGTTCCTCACCGTCGAGATGATCTACTCCGGTAAGGAGCTCATCGACTACCTCATCAAGAGCGTGGGGCACGAGTTCGGCCGTTCGACCTTCACGAAGGACTTCCCGGCCCAGGTGGTGAAGAGCAGTGGCCATATCAACCAGTAGCGCCCGAGGCGCCGCCAACGCGGAGATCAACGTCACGCCGATGGCGGACGTGATGCTGGTGCTGCTCATCATTTTCATGATCACGGCCCCGCTGCTCGCGTCGGGGTTCGTGGCCACGATGCCCGAAGGCATCAACATCATCAAGGCCCCGGAGGATGCGGACGACGTCACCCTCGGGCTCGATCGGGAAGGCAACTACTTCCTCAACACGGCGCCCGTTGCCAAGGCGGACGTCCAGGCGCGCCTCCAGGCGCTGTACGTCAACCGGACCAAGGACAAGATCCTGTATCTCAAGGCCGACGTGAACCTGACGATGGAGACGATCCAGGAAGCCATCTCGATGGCGCGTGCCGCCGGCGTGCGCGTGATCGCCGCGGTCACCGACCAGCGCCTCGGCACGGAGCCCACGGTGTCCACGGAGCGGGAAGGGGCGCACTGACCCATGTCCATGGCGACCGGCAGCGGTTCCGGCAACATGCAGTCGGACATCAACATCACGCCGCTCATCGACGTGCTGCTGGTGCTCCTCGTGATCTTCATGATCACCCAGCCGATGCTGCGGAAAGTGCTCGACATCCAGGTGCCGGTGGAGCAGCCCGCGACCCCCGCCGCGCCGACGAACAACATCGTCCTCGAGATCAAGGACGACGGCACCTACGCGATCAACACCCAGGTCACCCCGCACGACCAGCTGCTGGCGCGGTTCCACGAGATCTACGACGTGCGCGCCGAGAAGCTGCTGTTCCTCAAGGTCGGCCAGCACCGGAAGTACCGGGACGTCATCGACGCGATCGACATCGCCCGGGGCGCGGGCGTCAAGGTGTTCGGCCTGGCCCCGCCGGAGACAGCCGCGCCGGGAGGCTGACGTCCCTCGCGCGGGAACATCCCGGTGCGGTGAGGCGTAGGGACTAGTATGACCACCGTTCGTGCGGCGACGCGGCTCATCCCGCTCGCCAACCCTCTCGGCCGGCAGCTCCGGCAGCGCGGCACCGTCCGCGACTGGTTGCTGTCGGCCGCGGCGCATGCCGCCGTGGTCGCCTTCATCTTCCTCGCCGGGACGACCTTCGAGGAGGTGCTCGGCCCGCCGGGAAACGGGCCGGGACGGGGCGGCGGCGGTGGCGGCGGCGGTGACCGCACCTTCGTCCTCGCGCTCCCGGCCGGGTTCTTCTCGGCGCCGCCCCCGCCACCCCAGCTGGTGCTCCCCACCCAACTCTCCCTCCAGGTGCCGGTGATCAAGGTCCCCGAGGCCGAAGTCCACGCGCCGACCGCGGCCGAGCTGGCCGCGCAGGCCGTGGCGAGCGCGGGGCCCGGCGAGGGCGAAGGGAAGGGCACGGGGACCGGGCCGGGTTCGGGGAGCGGCACGGGCGGCGGCATCGGCTCGGGGACCGGCCCCGGCGTCGGCTCCGACTCGGGCGGCATGGGCCGCATCTTCCCGCCCCAACCGCAGGGCATCATCCTCCCGCCCACCGGGCGCCCCGCGTCGCTCGCGGGCGTGCGTCTCACGGTCCGCTTCGAGATCTCGGAGCGTGGCGAGGTCCTCGGCGTCGAGGTGGACCCGCCCATCCGCGACCGCGGCTACCGCAACGAGTTCCTGGACCGCATGCGGCACTACACCTTCACCCCGGCCTCCACGCTCGACGGCCGGCCCGTCAGGGCCATCTTCCCGGTCCAGATCACGTTGTAAAACCGCCCGGCGGGGGCTAGCTTCTCCCGCTGCTTTTCCGTCGTTCCCCTCAGTCAAGGCCGGTCGGTGTGAACCAGCTCTTCGCGCGGAAGACGGTCGATCAGTGCGTCGCGGATAGTACGGTGGGCGGCGGCCTCAAGCGCAGCCTCGGGCCCGTCGCCCTCACTGCGCTAGGCATCGGCGCCATCATCGGCGCGGGGATCTTCGCCGCCATCGGCACCGCCATCAGCGGCGACTCCGGCCACGTCGGCGCCGGCTCCGCCATCATCGTCTCGATCCTCCTCGCCGGCATCACCAGCGCCTTCGCGGCCATCACGTACTCCGAGTTCGCCGCGATGATCCCCATCTCGGGAAGCGCGTACACCTACGCCTATGCGACGCTCGGCGAGCTGATCGCGTGGATCATCGGGTGGGACCTGATCCTGGAATACGCCGTCGGCAACGTGGCCGTCGCCATCGGCTGGGCCGGCTACTTTGACTCGTTGCTCCGCGGCCTCGGCATCGCGATGCCGCGGTGGATGGTCACCGACCTCCGCACCGCGCTGGGCGATCCGGCCCTGCTCGCGTCCGCGCCGCACCTGGGTCCCATCCCCATCGTCTTCAACATCCCGGCCTTCCTGATCGTCGGGCTCGTCACCGTGGTGCTCGTCATCGGGACCAAGGAATCGAGCTGGGTGAACACGCTGATGGTGGCGATCAAGATCGGCGTCATCGGGCTGTTCCTCTTCGTCGGGCTCAAGTTCGTCCGCACCGAGCAATGGCACACGCCGAGCTTCGCGCCGAACGGCATCAAGGGGATCAGTGTCGGCGCGGCCATCATCTTCTTCTCGTACATCGGCTTCGACGCGGTGAGCACGGCCTCCGAGGAGGCCAAGAACCCGCAGCGGGACATCCCCATCGGCATCATCGCGTCGCTCATCATCTGCACCGTGCTCTACATCGCGATCGCCCTGGTGCTGACCGGGATCATCCCGTGGGACAAGCTGAACGTCCCCGACCCGCTCGCCGTGGCGCTCCAGTACATCCACGCCGACTGGGCGGCCGGCCTCCTCGCGCTGGGTGCCGTGGCCGCGATGACGTCCGTGCTCCTCGTCTTCCAGCTCGGCCAGCCGCGCATCTTCATGTCCATGGCGCGCGACGGCCTGCTGCCCCCGTGGGCCGCCAGGCTCCACCCGCGCTTCCGGACCCCCCACGTCACCACCATCATCACCGGCGTCTTCGTCGCGGTCTCCGCCGCCTTCGCACCCATCGGCTGGGTGCTCGAGCTCACCAACATCGGCACCCTGTTCGCCTTCATCCTCGTGGCGCTGGGTATCATCGTCTTGCGCCGTACCGACCCCGACCGCCCGCGCCCCTTCCGGACGCCGTGGGTGCCGGTGCTGCCGATCGTCTCGGTGCTGTTCTGCCTCTACCTGATGGCGGCGCTGCCGCTCCTCACCTGGCTCAGGTTCGGGCTCTGGATGGCGATCGGCGCCGTGATCTACTTCCTCTACGGCGTGCGCCACAGCCGCGTACGCGGGATGCGCGCCGCCGCGGCGCCATGAAGCTCCATACCAAGATCCTGCTCGGCCTCGTCCTCGGGGCCGCGGCGGGCGTGACCGCCAACCTCGCCACCAACGGCGAGGTCACGCGCGCGGCGGGGCTCATGCAGGCCAACGTCTCCGGCGATTCGCTCCGGGCCGTGGTGGGGAGCGGCGCGATCCTGGTCGAGCGCGCCAACCAGTACGTCATGAACCCCGTCGGGCAGATCTTCCTCCGGATGCTGTTCATGACGGTGATCCCGCTGGTCTTCACGTCGCTCTGTCTCGGCGTCGCGGGGCTCGGGGACGTGCGCAAGGTGGGCCGGGTCGGCTCCAAGACCATCTTCTACTTCCTCGCCACCACCGCCCTCTCGGCCACCGTCGGCCTCATCATGGTGAACCTGATCAGGCCCGGCGAAGGGCTGAGCGAGGCGGTACGCACCGGGCTGATGGAGACGTACCGCACCGAGGCCTCGCAGCGCATCGAGCAGGCGCATGCGGCGCGCTTCGGCATCCAGACCTTCATCGACATCGTGCCGCGGAACCCGTTCAAGTCCGCCGCCGACCTCGACATGCTCGGCGTCATCACCTTCTCGCTCATCTTCGGCGCGGCGCTGACGCTGCTGCCCAAAGAGAAGGCGGAGCCGGTGACCCGGTTCCTCGACGGCGTGGGCGAGGCGGTGGTGAAGATCATCGGGATGGCCATGAAGATCGCGCCCTACGGCGTGTTCGGGCTCATCTTCGTGGTGACGAGTCGGTTCGGCTTCGCCCTCTTGAAGCCGCTCGGTCTCTTCGTGATCACCGTGATCGGCGGGTTGCTCATCCACACGGTGATCAACCTCTCGGCCATCGTCCGGATCTTCGCCGGTTTGAACCCGCTGACCTTCTTCAATCGCATTCGCGACGCGATGATCACCGCCTTCTCCACCTCGTCGTCCAACGCGACCCTCCCCACGGCGATCGCGGTGGCGGAGCAGGAGCTCAAGGTCTCGCCCACGGTGGCGGGGTTCGTCCTGCCGCTCGGTTCGACGATGTGCATGAACGGCACCGCGCTCTTCGAGGGCGTGGTGGTGCTCTTCCTCGCCCAGGTGATCGGGATGCACCTCTCGCTCGCCACGCAGATCATCGTCATCGTGCTCGCGGTGCTGACCGCGGTGGGCGCGGCGGGCGTCCCGGGCGGCTCCATCCCGCTCCTCGTGGTGGTGCTCCAGACGGTGGGGATCCCCGGCGAGTACATCGCCGTCGTGATCGGCGTGGACCGACTCCTCGACATGTGCCGGACCACCGTGAACGTCACCGGGGACCTCACGGCGACCTGCGTGATCGCGCGGTGGGAAGGCGGGTGGGATCCCAGGTCGGTGACGGCGAGCGAAGTGCGCGCGGCGGCGTGATCGGCGGTTGAACGACGACAGGAATTCCTGCGCCCGGCCTCACGCCGGGCGTATTCGCTTGGCAGGCTACAGCGCGCGCGCCAGCTGCACGGCGCCCAGCACCGGGTCCACCGCCTCCGGCGTCACCTCCGCGTCCATCACCTCGGCCGCGATCCGCGCGATGACGCG